>JAESTZ010000068.1 GCA_016763315.1 Robiginitomaculum sp. | reverse complement strand
TGGGGGAGGTTGATTGCCCGCATAGTCTCAGGGTCAATTCTTGACCACACAACATGGGCATGCCTGCGCCCTTCTTTTTCATGAAAGACTATTGCTCTTGGTTGATCTTTTAGGCCAAGCCGTTCTTCTGCCAAGTCAGCCATTTTGGCAAAATCAGCCTCACTCACATTTTCATTTTGCGGTGGATTAAGGCTAAGCGAAAACATGAATTGCTCGCACTTAGTGCCTTTTGCAATTGCATGGTTTTCCGATAACGCGCCTTTTAAATCATCAGCCACAAATCCGCGCAGTTCATATACAGAGACATGATCATTGTCTTTGCTATTAAGCAGATGTGACGAAAGCTGATTTGCGCCGCCTCTTTGTGAGCCTTTGAGGATCATAGTTTGAACCTCCGCTCGTCAGAAGTCGCACGGCTAAAACTTTGGGAAGTTGTTTCTGGGCGCTCACCCTCTTCTCGTATTTTCATACCCAAAGAGCGCATGAGCATTAGGCGCATATTGCGAATATCATCGCAGGCACGGTTAATGTCGCGCTTGGTATCAAAATCAAAATATAGTGTTCCTGAATTAGCAGATTTTGCGAGCTGGTTTAGATTGTTAGCAATCCTTGAAGCACCGAGGCAGGCCAACAGCTCTGCTAGTTGCTTATGATCTTTTACAGGAGCTTTGCCGCGCTTTTTGCGAGGTTTATACCCATTGCCAAATAAGCGTGACTTGATGAATGCCCCCATAGGCATTCCAGCAGTTTCGCGCTCTAACCAAGCTCGTTCCTCAAAGGTCAATCTCAGTGAAAACGGTGCTTCTCTTTTTCCGTAGCTTTTCTTGTCCATCGTCTGCTCCTTCAGCCGACGAAAAAACCTGATAGCCCATGCAAAAACGCCCCGAATTATTGAATAAATTCAGGGTGTTGCGATGTTTTGTGACTATTGATTAAATCGTAAGCGTTGAAAAGCAGGCTAAGTTGGTTAGTAGCCCCCGCAACCAATTAGAACTTCGCCTTTGGCGAGGTTTATTGTTTCCATAAAACACAAAATCGCACACTGAAGTTCTACGTTTCATATTGACAGGCATTATCTGTTATCAGAATTATGTAGTTAAGATAAACCGCTATATCCGGGAGCGAATTTTATGGTCGATATTTATGGTATTAAAAATTGCGGAACGATGAAAAAGGCTATTGTTTGGCTTAGTGATCATAATGTAGAGTTTATATTTCATGACTATAAGAAAGAGGCCGTGGACGAGGCAGTCTTGAACCTAGCCATCAAACAGCATGGTTGGGAAAGCGTCATCAATCGCAGAGGAAACACTTGGCGTAATTTATCTGACGAACAGAAACACTCGATAGATGCCAAAATCGCAGTTCAGATTGCCATTGAGAATCCGTCGATTATCAAACGACCTTTACTTGTGCGTAACAAAGCCATTCATTTAGGTTTCAAAATGATGCATATAGTCATATTTTTGGGGAAGATTAGTCCTGAGTTTGACTGTCTCACCCTAAATGTTTAGCCCCGCGCTGGCTGGCTATTTCTATTTGTTTCTGGCGCTCTTCATATCTGCTTAGTTGTGATTTTGTGTGGCTACCGGCGCATCTGGGGCAAGAAACGCCAGAGCGGAACAGCTCGGATTGCTTGTCTTGTTCAGTAACTGGATAGCGGCAGGCATGACAAAGGTCATAAGATCCCGGCTGCATGTTGTGATCAACCGAAACTCGCTGGTCAAAGACGAAACACTCGCCCTCCCATAGACTTTCTGCTTCCGGTACAGTCTCCAGATATTTCAAGATGCCGCCATCGAGATGGTAAACCTCATCAAATCCTTCGGCCAAAGCAAAAGATGTGGACTTTTCACAACGAATGCCACCAGTGCAGAACATCGCCAGTTTTGGTTTATTGTGTAGGTTACCTTGCGCTCTAAACCAGGCAGGGAACTCGCGAAAAGTGGTTGTTTTCGGATCAATCGCCCCTTTGAACGTGCCGATTTCAACCTCGTAATCATTGCGCGTGTCGATAAGAACCACATCTTCGTGTTGAATCAATTCATTCCAGTCTTGCGGCGATACATATTGCCCGACTTGTTTGGTCGGCGAGGTTCCGGGAACCCCTAAAGTAACAATTTCTTTTTTCAGTCGAACTTTCATCCGCAAAAACGGATTATTTGGCGCAATGCTTTCTTTGTGGTCAAGTTTTGAAAACCCCGGTATTGCCCTAATATGCTTCAATACCGCGTCAATCCCGCTCCTTGGCCCGGCAATAGTGCCGTTAATGCCTTCGCTGGCCAGTAATAGAGTGCCAAAAACGTCATTTTGCACACAAATTCGTAACAATGGTGCGCGTTGCTCGGCAAAGTCCGGCAGTTTTACAAATTTATAAAGAGCGGCGACTACGTATTGCTTTTGGCTCATGGCTATAGTTTCCCGAATGAGGGTTTCCTTAATTGCAGTGGGGTATAAATGGTTGCGAACGAAAAATCCAGCCAGTTTGTTTTATATTGCTATAGCCGGTTTTAATATTTACGAGCAAAAACAAAAATTTGGCCAAGAAAAAAAATCATTCACTGCAAATTACCATTTTTCCGCTGTATAAACCTTAAAAAATCTCAGCAGGAAACAATTCTTGCTGTGATAACAACCCGTAACAATTATCATCAAAACCCATGCTTCATTGGGTCTTCACGTATTAACAATGTCAAATAGCAGCAAAATAACCTGTTATAGCCCTTTGCAACACCATTATAACAGTTGTCGGAAAAGCGGGCATGGTTGGAACTTATCCCCGCCTGATAATTGCTAATGAGGGTCAATGAGGGTGCAATGTTTGCCAATTAACCCTCGTTTCAGATAACTTCTTTGCCAATGAGTACCATTTAAGGGTTAACCCCTACCCTTGGCGTGACCCTTGTTCACCCTTCTTTTATCTCGCGGCAGTGTGCTGCGCACTTGCCTGCGACGGCGCGGCGAACGATCGCCCCCCCAATTTTTAAACGGGCGCACTTGCACCTAGTTAGTAATGGTTTTGTCGCAATAGGACTCCCTCTCCCTGCTCGGGAGAGGGCTGGGGTGAGGGAAACAATGTTAAAATTTACAACAACAAAACTGGATCACCCGACTAAATCGGGTGATGACGATCCGTAGTGGTATTAAATACACCCTGTCATTTGAGAACTTTTGTTGTCCTTCACCTTTATGGGGGAGGTGGACGCGGATGCGTTCAAAGGTAGTGCAAAAACATGATACTTATTTATGTCGCAGAAACAAAAATTTTGCCGCGCCATAAACCCGCGTGTCCAATATTTCAAAATGGCTTACATCCGGTTGTTCTTCGGTGCCGCATTCAAATACCAACAACGCCTCATCAGCGATCCAGTCATAACGATATAACTCGGCCAAAGCCTGTTCGCCCAAACCTTTTCCATACGGCGGATCAAGAAATACCATATCAAAAGCTGCGCCGGTACTGGCTGGTTTTTTACCCAGATCAACGGCACTGCGGCGATGAATACGGGTATGACCGAACAACTCGAAACTTTCGATATTATCCCGGATGGCGGCTCTGGCATTACTGTCTTGTTCGACAAACAGACAGAATTCCGCGCCGCGCGATATGGCTTCAAAGCCTAATGCGCCAGAGCCAGCAAATAAATCCAGCACCCGTAAGCCCGATAACGGTTTTGCCCAATTTGCATGGGTTAAAATATTAAACAGGCCTTGGCGCGCCCGATCAGTTGTTGGTCTGGTGCTGCGCCCATCTGGGCTGATCAATTTTCGCCCACCCAAAGAGCCGCTGGTAATTCGCATGGCCTTACCTTTTGCCCGGCTTGGCTTTTAGCGAACGCTGTAACTGTCTTGCACCGATCTCGGCCATCATGCCTTTACCAAGGCTACCCAGTTCGAACGGCCCGAAACTGGTGCGTATAAGACGATTTACCTGTAGATCTATCGTTTCCAATACTCGCCTAATCTCGCGGTTTCGCCCTTCGGTAAGGCTAATTTCCAACCAGATATTATTACCGGTTCCGGGCAAAAGCGTGGCAATAATTGGCGCAGTTTTTCGCCCGTCCAGCATCACTCCCTTGGCCAAACGGTCAAGGCGCTTTTGATCGGTGCGCCCATAAGCACGCACCTTGTAAGTTCTTGTCCAACCGGTTTTCGGATGTTCCAATTTTCGCGCCACCGCTCCATCATTGGTTAGCAATAACAACCCTTCTGAATTAAGATCAAGCCGGCCAACCGAAATCACCCTTGGCATATCTTTGGGCAGTGCGGCAAATACCGTATCGCGTCCCTTTTCGTCCGAATGGGTGGTAACCAGACCAGTGGGTTTGTGATAACGCCACAAACGGGTTTCTTCGGCAGCCTCAACAGCTTTGCCATCAACGGCGATTGTTTCTGTGCCTTTGATGAAAAATGCCGGCGTAGTAACGGTCTTGCCATTTACTTTAATGCGGCCACTTTCGATCATTCGTTCGACACCGCGTCGTGATTCAACACCGGCTCTGGCCAAAAACTTGGCAATGCGCTCTCCTTCGGGACGTGGATCTTTATTGCTTTGGGCTTGACCTTGGTCGGGTTTATTGGGCATTGCTATTTTCCATGATTGATCACCAGCCGTTCATGTCACAAGCAATGACCCTAGCGCAAGCAGCATTTGATGCCGGCGAGGTGCCAGTTGGTGCTATTGTGGTGGCCAGCGATGGAAAATCTGTAATTGGTGCAGCCCATAACGCACCTTTGTCGGGTAATGACCCAACTGCCCATGCCGAGATATTGGCAATTCGCCAAGCCGCTAAAAACCTTGGCAATTACCGGCTTAATGATTGTACGCTTTATGTAACCCTAGAGCCATGTACCATGTGCGCTGGCGCAATTGCTCATGCCCGTATCAAAAACCTTGTATATGGCGCGTCAGACAGCAAAGGCGGAGCCGTGGCCAATGGTGTGCAATTCTTTGAACAACCAAGCTGCCACCACAAAATAAACATCACTGAAGGCATAATGGCAGCAGCAGCATCGGCAATTTTACGAAAATTCTTTCAAAGTCGACGAAAATAAAATAACCTGCCGTTTAATTCATTTCTGAAGCCAAGGAATAAATGTAATGCGTATATTTTTATTGATATTGCTGATCTCTTTATTGCCTGCTCAAACATTTGCCGCACCCGCGATTAACTCTGCAATATCGCCCAGCGCCCGATCCGGTGTGGTATCCGGTCCGATAACCGTATTTGCAGTAATGCAAAACTATGGCGATATGACTGCCAATAATTGCCGGATTGAACTTGATGTTGGTTATTCCGGTAATGTGCCTATCAGCTTGAATTACCAAACCACCAGTCCTGCCAACCAGCTTATCGGCACTATCAATCAGCCGGTCGACATTGCTGCTGGTGCAATACAGAACTTTTTGATCGAGCTTACCGGCTCTAGTGCCATTACCAGTCGTGATATCGGCTTTGATTTTGTTTGCGATACTGTTGCTGCACCGCTTTACCCCGGCGTTAACAGCATGCGTATCACCATTAGCGACAGCCCCTTGCCCGACCTGATCCCGATCGCAGTTACTTTGTCTGCTGATGGGGTTATGCGTATCGATACCGCTGGTGGAGCATCAGCCTTTGGTACTGCTGTGATCAATATTGGTGCCGCTGGAGATGTTCGGGTACGCGCCGATGGCGGTGAATATGTTTGGCCGGTAAATTTGCTGGTTTGCGAAACCGATGCCGGCGGTAATTGTTTAAATCCAGCAAGTGCCAGTCTGGACGTAAACTTTGCCGTTGATCAAACCAGAACATTTTCGGTGTTCGGTTTTGCCTCGAACCGCCTTGGCACACCGTTCATGCCAGAATTGGCGCGGGCTTTTTTACGACTTGAAACCCTTGGCGGCGAAACATTGGCCGCTACCAGCGTTGCCATTATCGCCCCTGACCTAGTACCGGATTACACACCACTTGATATTACTGCGGCACGCATTTGGGCGGCTGCCGATGGAAGCAGAGCCTTAATCATACAGCGCGATGGCGTGGTATTACACGAAGAATATTGGGGAACTGGCGGCGTTGATGTGGCCGAGCGAATATTTTCCGGTAGCAAAAGCTTTTCTTGCGCTTTGGCGGCGGCAGCCATGGACGATGGAATTTTGAACCCTGATGATTACGCTTGGAGCGCGATCAGCGCCTGGGCGCCGGGCGGAGCAATGCCACAGCCGACACAAAAAACTATGATCCGCGCTAGAGACCTAATTTCCTTGACCTCTGGTTTGCGAGGACGGGTTACTCCAGCCGGTTTTCCAACTTTCTCGAACACTTATGGTTTGGCGTTTAGCGCACCGCAAGACTTAAGCCCGGGTCAGCAGGCAATTTATGGCTCGACTGGTTTTCATAGCTTTACTGCATTTTTTGAGCTAAGCACCGGGGGAACTAACGATGCCGGTATTGTCACAGGCGGAACCGATCCTGCTGCATATATTCAAACGAATGTGCTAGATCCTATCGGCTCGCAAATCGCTTTATGGAACCGAGACATAAATGGTAAACCGGATTTTGCCGCTGGCGCCAGCATGACCGCAAGAAACTGGATCAAATACGGGCAATTATTGCTTGATGATGGTGTTTGGGACAGCAACCAAGTATTGTCGCGCTCTTCGGTACGCAAATGCCGCCATTATTACACACCAGCTTTGGGGGTTTATGGGCTGTCATTTTGGTTAAATCGACCTGCGGGTAACACTTGGAGTGCAGTCGAAGACGACGTTCCATTACCTGCAAACTTTGCAGGGCAAATGGTTCCATCATCACCTGATGACCATTTTGCTGCATTAGGCTTTGGTAACATGCAATTGCACATGATCCCCTCGGAAGGGTTGGTAATTATCAAATACGGCGGCATTGGCGATCAAAACATATTTTTCAGGGAATTATTCAACGGAGCATTTGACGATTGATTTAATTCATTGTTCTGTCTCTACACAAATTTACAAGCGAGAGACACAATGAGCCAAAATAATTTAACCTGTGCTGTAGTGCAAAGCGGATCGATTTTGTTCGACTTAAATGCTACTATTGATCTGTTCGCGGTCAAGCTTAATCAAGCCGCCAAAGTCGGCGCAAAATTGGTGGTGTTCCCCGAAGCCTTTATCGGCGGCTATCCCAAGGGTCATGACTTTGGTGCCAGAGTTGGCTCACGCACTGCTGCTGGTCGCGATGTATTTGTCCAATATTATAATTCGGCACTTGATCTGCAATCACCTGAATTTATCAGAATTTCCAAAGCAGTTAAATCTGCTAGAGTTTTTGTGGTCGTTGGCGTGATCGAGCGCGACGCCGGAACTTTGTATTGCACATTGCTGTACTTTAATATGGATGGAGAATTAACCGGCAAGCACCGCAAAGTCATGCCCACCGCCATGGAGCGGTTAATATGGGGCTTTGGCGATGGTTCTACCTTGCAGGTTCAAGACTGGGAAGTTGGCAAAACCGGCGGTTTAATTTGTTGGGAAAACTACATGCCGCTGGCCAGAACCCATTGTTACTCCCAAGGCGTAGAGCTTTATTGCGCGCCCACAGTTGATGACCGCCCCGTCTGGACACCCTTGATGCAAACCATTGCCGTAGAAGGACGGTGTTTCGTTTTATCAGCCGTGCAATTCATGCGTAGATCAAATGCACCAAAAGACTATATCTGCGCCGATGGTGATGAACCAGAGACCATATTGATCAATGGCGGCTCGTGTATTATCTCGCCATTTGGTGAACTGCTAGCCGGGCCGGTGTTTGGCGAGGACTGTATTTTATTGGCGGATATTGATAAAACCCAATTGATCAGAGGTAAATTTGATCTCGACACCACCGGGCATTACTCCCGACCAGATATTTTCCAGTTACAAGTTGATACAAAACCAAAAAGTCCGGTGCAGACCTTCGATTAAATACCGCCTAATAATCGCCATTGATCCGGTGGTATTTCACTGGAAAAACCACTTAATCTATTATTTGCCAACCAAAATTTTCTCTCGAAGATCAACGGCACAATCGCCGCTTCATTAGCAATTAAATCCGCAGCTTCGGCCGCCAACCAGTCGCGCTCCACCGGGTTAGCTCTGGTTCTGGCGCTCGCTACCAACTGATCGTATTTCGCATTACTCCAGTTAAAGTTCGCCGCAAAACCATTACTGGCAAAAGGTTCAATCATTCGCCAGTTTTCCCGCTTTAAGCCGCATCAAAACTGGCCATTGCCAAATCGAACTCACCGGCCTCGATGAACGAATACAGCCCCTGCCCGTCCGTTCCTTGTATATGACAGGTAACGCCGATTTTCTTCCAGTTTTGCGCCAACTCCACTGCGATACGTTCACGCAACTCACCTGAATGAAGCAATGTCAGTGTTAAACCATCTTCATAGCCGGCATCGAGCAACAAAGCTTTGGCAGCAATAATCCGCTCCTCGAAACTTTCCAGCAATGGTGATGCTGACCATGGTAAAACCCCATAAGCAGGATCAGAAAACCCCTCAAATAATTTCTTTGAAATAAACTCGCGATCCACTGCCAGATTCAAAGCCTTGCGCACCGCAATATTAGCCAGAGCAGGATGTTTGTGATTGACTTTCAGATATACCAGCTTTGGGCTTTTCCAGGAATACAATCTACTTTCTTCGCGGGTTTTCAGGCTGGAAATTTGATTAGCTGGCGGGTCTTCAACCAGATCAAGATCATTGGCACGGATCATTCGCGCTCTGGTGGCTGCATCTTCAACAACACTAAGATAAATATTATCAATTAATGGTGGATCAGGTGCATGGCGATTTTTGACCAGTACAAATTCATGCAGGCTGGATTTTTCCACCACATACGGCCCAGAGCCAACAAAATCAGGCGGTAATGGCCATTTGCTTTGGCCGTTGTCAAAGATATGCTTTGGAGTTGGATAAAACTCGCGCATCAGTTCTCCAAACACCCCCAATGGAGCAGTAAATGAAAACTGTACTGTTGTATCATTAAGCGCAGTTACACCTAATTGTTCTATTGGCAAAACCCCGGTTAAAACCGCATTGGCATTTACCAACAGGTCAAAATCACCGGCATCGGCATAAACAGATTTTGGATCGAGCATGCGTCGTACCGTGTCAACAACATCATTGGCGGTTATTGGTTGGCCATCTGACCAACGCAAATCAGGACGCAGAACAAAAGTCCAGTGCAAACCGTCATCAGACATTTGCCAGCTTTTTGCCAGCCCCGGAGCCAAACCACCATCGGCTCCGTAATTAGTCAAAGGGGTGTATAATTGTTTGAACAATAATGCCGCTGCTGCAAATTGCCCTTGCGCCGGATCAAGACTATCCGGAGCTGTGGCAATACCAATACGCAATGTGGCCGATCCATTGCCATTACCGCTACAAGAAACCAACCCTGTTGCCACTGATGCCAACAAAAACCCACGCCGTGATAATGTAAATGCAAAAGCCATATGCAATGGTTAAACTGATTTTATACTAAAGGTCTATGAGTTTCGCACCGTTTGCGCAAATCGCTCGAACATATAAAAACTGTCCTGTGGCCCGGGGCTGGCTTCGGGGTGGTGTTGCACCGAAAAGGCTGGCTTGCCAATTACTTCCAAGCCGCAATTACTACCATCAAACAACGAAACATGAGTTTGCTGAATGCCCTCGCCCAATGATGCCGCATCAACTGCAAAGCCGTGGTTCATTGAAACAATTTCCACCTTGCCACTGGATACTTCTTGTACCGGATGATTAGCCCCATGATGACCCTGCGCCATTTTTATGGTTTTACCGCCAAGCGCCAAAGCCAATAACTGGTGTCCAAGACAAATCCCGAACATTGGCAGGTTTTCTGCAAGCAAATCCCTGATCACTGCACTGGCATTCATTGCGGTCGCCGCCGGATCTCCTGGCCCATTGGACAGCACAATGCCGTCTGGCTTCAGAGCAATTATCTGCTCGGCCGAATAACTGGCCGGTACAATGGTTACAGCCATTTTTTGTTCTACCAACATTCTGGCAATATTTCTTTTGACCCCATAGTCAATAATTACAATATGCGGAGTCTGTGCTTGCATAGAGTCAAATTCACCCGGCCATTGCCATGCAGACTCTTGCCATTTGTGTGGCTGCTCTGTGCTTATCTTGCTGGCAAGATCCGCGCCTTCCAAGCCCGGCCAATTAGCCGCTTTTTGTCGCAAAGCATCAAAATCAAACTCGCCAGAAAGGTCATGAGCAATTACTGCATGTTGCATTCCATTTTCACGGATATGATTGGTCAACGCTCTGGTATCAATTCCGGTAATTGCAATTACCGAACGATCAATCAACCAACTGCTCAGCGATTGTTCGCTACGCCAATTACTTGGCTCGGTTATTTGCGCTCGCAAGATAACCCCTTTTGCTCTGGCATTAACAATGGGAGAAGCATGTTCTTCGTCTTGGGCATTAGTTCCTACATTGCCAATATGTGGAAAAGTAAAACACACCAATTGATCGGTGTATGACGGGTCAGTGAGAATTTCCTGATAGCCACTCATGGAAGTATTAAAACAAACCTCGCCCACGGCCTCGCCAGTACTTCCCGCACCTGTTCCGGTAAAAACACGGCCATCGGCCAACACCAATACGGCATTATATTGTGATTTATTCACTTGACTCTTTTCCACCGCTTCCATAGGTCAACGCTCCAGCTTTGTCGGACAGTAAACTTGCTTAACTTCTAGTAATCCGAATCTGGGAACGGGTCTTACCACCCATATCATTTGGGCGAAAGGCTCAGATGTGAAGTTTGATAATAAACAAGGAGCCAACAGGGAAAACCCTTCAACTATTTAATTTTCCCCGGCCAATTAAATGTCCCTACGAAATGAATTAACCGAAGCTATGAAAACCGCGATGCGTAACAAAGACACTATTCGTCTTTCTACTATTCGATTGATACTGGCAGCGATCAAGGATCGCGACATTGCCGCCCGCACCAAGGATAATTGCCAAGGTTGCGACGAGGATCAGATTTTAAGCATTTTATCAAAAATGCTAAAACAGCGCGAAGAAAGCGCAAACATTTACGAAGAAGCCGGACGGTTGGATCTAGCCGAGCGCGAACGTGAAGAAATGACGGTAATTACCGGCTTCATGCCAAAACAAATGAGCCAGCAAGAAATCGAAATAGAGGCCAAAAAAGTGGTCGAAGAGTTGCAAGCTGCTGGCCTTAAAGACATGGGCAAGTGCATGGGTGTGCTAAAAAGCAAATTTGCCGGCAGCATGGACTTTGGC
>JAESTZ010000007.1 GCA_016763315.1 Robiginitomaculum sp. | reverse complement strand
GCCTTTACGTCCGCGCACGATGGGGGCCATAATATAAAGCTTGGTCTTGTCGGGCAGGGCCATGACGCGGTCTACCATTTGCGCGACGCTTTGGCTCTCGATGGGTAAGCCCGTCGCGGGCGAATAAGGCACGCCCACCCGCGCCCACAACAAGCGTATATAATCATAAATTTCGGTAACCGTACCAACGGTGGAACGCGGATTACGTGATGTGGTTTTTTGCTCAATTGAAATAGCTGGTGATAAACCCTCAATGCGTTCAACATCAGGTTTGGACATTAGCTCCAGAAATTGCCGAGCATAGGCTGATAAGCTTTCTACATAACGGCGTTGGCCTTCGGCATAGATGGTATCAAATGCCAAAGATGACTTACCGGAACCAGACAGGCCGGTGATTACTACTAATTTGTCACGGGGAATATCCACGTCAATATTACGTAAATTATGCTCCTTGGCACCAATTACGCGGATAACTTTTAAATTCGGTGCCATTAAAATTCCTCGCCTCATCTTGACATATCGTATTCAGTGGAACATAAAGTGAACAAATTGTTTTGTCTACTATCAAAAAACATAAAGCGGGGTTTATGTAAATGGCAGACATACTAAGGTAAGAGAGTTATGGTGTGTTGCAGGTATTTGCTAAAAAAGACTGGCATATTTTGTGATGAAGGATCAAAGTGTTAAAGAATCAGTGACCAGCATTCAAGTCGGTATATCCGGCAATAGTGCTGATATTAAATCTTAAGGGGATTAAAATGGCAGGCGTAAATAAAGTAATTATTGTTGGTAATTTGGGGCGTGATCCAGAAGCGCGTTCAATGCCTTCTGGTGATCGGATGGTGACTTTTTCTGTTGCCACGTCCGAGACATGGAAAGACAAACAATCTGGCGAACGACGCGAGAAAACCGAATGGCATAATATTGTAATATTTAATACTCATCTGGCAAAAGTGGCCGAAAATTATCTCAAGAAAGGTTCCAAAGTATACCTTGAAGGTAGCTTACAAACCCGTAAATACACCAATCGTGATGGCCAAGAAGTACGAACTACCGAAATTGTATTGCAGAACTTTCGCGGTGAATTGCAAATGCTTGATAGCCGAGGCGAGGGCGGTGGTTATAGCGGCGGCTCTGGGGGCGGACAAAGCAATTACGCCAGTTCCACGCCATCTGCTGGTTCAGCGCCAGCCAAGGATTATGATGTTGATGACGAGGTTCCGTTTTAGTCTAGCGGTTTCCTTTTAACTTAGGAAACTTTGATGCGAGTTCTGATCACAGGTGGATACGGGTTTATCGGCAATGTTGTTTGCGCTCGTTTGCTACGTGATGGGCATGAGGTTGTCGGTGCTGGCCGTAAAGTGAAATGGGCGCGAAAACGCTATCCGAACATTTCTTGGGTGCATTGTGATTTCAATACCGATCATGATCAGAAGCACTGGTTGCCAAAGCTTGAAAAAATTGATGCGGTTATTAACTGTGTCGGGGTTTTGCAAGATGGCGGTTCTGACAGTACCCAAAATGCCCATGTCACCGGCTTGCAGGCGTTACTTACTGCTTGTGAGCAGGCTGGCGTTACGAAATTTATTCATTTCTCTGCCATCGGCGCTGATCCCGCTGCTAATACGGCTTATGCCAGAACAAAAGCTGCCGGTGCGAAGCTGGTTAAACAATCAAAGCTTAAATGGTGCATATTAGAGCCGTCACTGGTATTGGATCGTAATGTTTATGGTGGCTCGGCGGTAATCAGGGCTTTGGCTGGTCTGCCGTTGGTTGTTCCTTTGGTGTTTGGAAATACCAATTTTCAACCGGTACATATGCGTGATGTCACCAAAATAGTCAGTAATTTACTAGAGATCTCCGCACCGGTAAATATTCAAATGGAAGTTGCCGGGCCGGATCGTATGAACTTGAAACAAATTGTCTTGCTGGTTCGTAATTGGCTTGGCTTTGGTTCTGCCAAATTTGTTGATATTCCCTATTGGCTGGTTGCTCCAGTGTTTTGGGGCGGTGATTTGTTGGGAAAGCTGGGCGTTCGTAATTCTTTACGATCAACCGCCGCAAAACAAATGCGATTTGACGTTGGGGGTGATCCAGAACAAGCTGTTAAAAATCTCGGCTATCAAACCCGTTCGGTAGAATACTTGTTTGCTCATCAGCCAGCTAGTTCTGCCGACAGGCTTGCTTCGCGATTAAAATCATTCTTGCCGGTTTCGCGAATTGTATTGGCACTGTATTGGATTTTATCTGGCTTGATACCACTATTTATTTCAAAACAATGGTCGCATAAAATATTGGAACAGGCCGGGTTTCCCGAAACTTGGCATTGGACTATTTGGTTGTTTGGCGGGTTAGCTGATGTCATTCTAGGTGTGGCATTGCTGATTGGTTTTCGGGTTCGGTTGGTATGTATGGCGATGATCTTGATGACTGTTGGCTATATTGGCGCCATTTCGTTTCTATTACCGTATTTGTGGATCGATCCGTTAGCAACGGTGTTAAAGGTTTTTCCGATGATGGCGTTGGCTTTTTTAGTGGCTGTAATGAGTGATGACAGATGAGCTGGTTTTTCTTGGCAAAACTGATCCATATATTGTCGGCGGCGGTATTGTTTGGAACCGGCGCCGGTATAGCTTTTTTCATGTTTATGGCGTGGCGTAGTGCAGAGCCATCTGGTTTTTTGTGGGTTAGCCGCCATGTGGTTATTGCTGATTTCTTGTTCACCACTACTGCGGTCATTGTGCAACCAATAAGCGGCTTTGCATTGATTATTTTGGGTGGACACGACCCATTGGCACTATGGTTATTGATTAGTTACGGCCTGTTTGTAATGGTCGGTATTTGCTGGTTGCCAGTAGTGGCAATTCAAATGAAAGTACGTCATTTGGCAGGCTTGGCCGTTGCTGGTGATAAACATGCGCAACAGCAAACCCAAGCCTTAATGCGCACATGGTTCATACTTGGTTGGCCCGCATTTATCGGTGTAATCGGGATATATTTGTTGATGGTTATAAAGCCTTGATTTCAAGGCCTTTTATGTTGCAGAAATACGTATGCTTACTTGTTCTTTCACTATGAAAATCATGGGCAAACTGCTACCCTAATTGTTTGAGTGTAACCGTCGATTCGGCGATGAAATTTAGGACTAATAAATTGAGCGATACAGAAGAAAACACCATACCTCCAAATGGGTCTGATGGTGGCGATAACGAGCCGCCAATGGAAGATGGCATATCGCCAATTTCAATAACTTCCGAGATGGCATCTTCATATCTCGATTATGCTATGAGCGTGATTGTCTCTAGGGCAATCCCTGATGTTCGTGATGGTTTAAAGCCGGTGCATAGGCGTGTTTTATATGCTATGCACGAAAGTGGTTATACTCACGACAAAAAATATCGTAAATGCGCCCGTGTAGTTGGTGATGTAATGGGTAAATATCACCCGCATGGTGATCTTGCTATTTATGACGCTTTGGTTCGTTTGGCACAAGATTTTTCCATGTCCTTGCCTTTGCTAGATGGCCAAGGAAATTTCGGTTCCGTAGATGGCGACCGGGCGGCTGCTATGCGTTATACCGAAGTGAGAATGGATCGTTCCGCCGAGGCTTTGTTGGCGGATATTGGTAAAAACACTGTTGAGTTTCAAGACAATTACGATGGCGGCGAGAGTGAGCCAACTGTTTTACCTGCGCGCTTTCCAAATATGCTGGTTAATGGTGCTAGTGGTATTGCTGTAGGTATGGCGACTAATATCCCGCCGCATAATCTTGGCGAGGTGGTTGATGCCACTTTGGCGATGATGGAGCGTCCGGATATTTCTATGGACGAGTTATTGGAAATTGTACCCGGCCCTGATTTTCCTACTGGTGGTGAAATTATTGGCCGTCTTGGATCGCGTTCCGGCTTGTCCGAAGCCAAGGGGTCGGTAGTGGTTCGTGCTAAATGCACTATCGAGGAAATTCGCAAGAACCGTACGGCGATTATTGTCCATGAAATTCCATATCAGGTAAATAAGTCAAACTTGATCGAAAAAATTGCCGAGCATGTTCGTGATAAGAAAATCGAGGGTATTTCGGATCTTCGCGACGAATCCGATCGTACTGGCATGCGGATTGTGATCGAGATTAAACGCGATGCTAATGCTGAAGTGGTGTTGAACCAATTATATCGTTATTCGCAACTGCAATCGCGGTTCGGAGTAAACATGTTGGCTCTGGATAAAGGTCGTCCACGGCAGATGAATTTACGTGATATGCTAGAGGCGTTTATTGATTTTCGCATCGAGGTGATTGCCAAAAGGTGCCGGTTTGATCTGGCAAAGTCCCGTGATCGCGCCCATGTGCTGGTGGCGTTGGCGGTGGCAGTGGCCAATATTGACGAGGTTATTGCGCTTATTCGTAAGGCACCAGATCCAGCATCGGCGCGTGCGGCGCTGCGCGCTCGGTCGTGGCCAGCCAAGCAAATGGGATCATTGGTGAAGTTAATTGACGACCCGCGATCTCGTCTTGATGCTAATGGCGACATTGAACTAACTGAAGAGCAGGCCAGAGCAATTCTTGAGTTGCGGTTGTCTAGGCTTACAGCGCTTGGCGGTGATGAAATCGGCGATGAAGCCAAGAAGATTTCTGAAGCTATTGCTGAATTACTAAGTATTTTGCGTTCTCGTGAACGAGTAATGGAAATTATAAGACAGGAATTACTGGAATCTCGTGAACAATTTGCTGTGCCGAGGCGCTCAATTTTTATTGAGGGTGAATTGGATGTTGATGATGAATCATTAATTCCACGAGCTCAAATGGTGGTGACAATTACTGCTCAAGGGTATGCCAAGCGCACGCCTTTGGATGTCTACCGGGAACAACGCCGAGGTGGCACCGGACGAGCTGGCATGACCACCAAAGACGAAGATTTTGTAACCAAAATCTTTGTGGCTTCCACTCATGCGCCTATTTTGTGTTTTTCTTCCTCGGGAATGGTTTACACCTTGAAAGTCTGGCGTTTGCCGCAAGGCGACCCTCGAACCAAGGGCAAAGCTTTGGTGAATTTATTGCCGCTTGACCCCGGTGAAACTATTACCTCAATTTTGGTGTTGCCTGAAGATCAGGAGAGCTGGCGAGAACTAGATGTTATGTTTGCCACCCGTTCTGGCGGCGTACGGCGTAACAAGTTATCTGACTTCTCTAATGTTATGCGCAATGGTAAAATCGCTATGAAGCCTGGCGATGGCGATGGTATCTTGGCGGTTGAGCCGTGTTCACCTAATGACGATGTGTTGCTGACCACCAAATTGGGGAAATGTATTCGGTTTCCAGTAGATGTGGTGCGGGTATTTGTCGGGCGTACCTCTACCGGAGTCCGTGGTATTCGGCTGGCTGATGGTGACGAAGTGATCTCTATGGCAATTTTGCGTCATGTAGATATTGTTCCGGCAGAATCGCGAGCTTATTTAAAACACGCGAGCGCCGCTAGGCGAGCTGAAGGCGAAAGCGAAGATGAGCAAGTTATCGAAACGGAAGAAGAGGGCGAAGAAGCTGACCTATCGCCAGAGCGGATAACAGAATTGGCTGCTGGCGAGCAATTTGTGTTTACCATGTCGGATAATGGCTATGGCAAGCGCTCTTCGGCTTATGAATACCGGGTTTCCGGTCGTGGCGGTAAAGGCCTAAAAGCTCATAACTTACAGTTGGATAAAATGAAGGGCGCGTCGCTTGCCGCATCATTTGCTGTCGAGGACAAAGACGGCCTGATGATGGTAACCGATGGTGGCCAGCTTATCCGTATCCCGATCAACGGTATTCGCATTGCTGGACGGGCTACGGCTGGTGTTACCATCATCCGTTTGCGTGGTGATGAAGCTGTTGTTTCAGTACAACGGGTTGTTGATGCCGAGGACGACCACGAGGTCGAAGCAGAAGTAATGGTAAGTGATGAAGCAATTGCCAAGAACCAGCCTGATGAAGCGTGATTGAATTATCAACATTATCAGGGTTTATTGTGGCAAGTAGTCTGTTAATTCTTATCCCTGGGCCAAATGTTGCTTTGATTGCTCTACAATCCGCTTTGTATGGGCGGCGATCCGGATTGATGGTGGTAATTGGCATTACCAGCGGTCAAGCGGTGCAAATATTATTGGTTCTTGTTGGCTTGTCTACATTGTTAAGTGTTTGGAGTGTCGCTTTTACCGTTTTGAAAGTGATGGGCACATTGTATTTGTTTTGGCTGGCGGTTGAGGCGTTTATCCGTGCAAGTAAAGCTGTTGGTTTTAATGAGGCAGCGACGATTAATCCGGTAAGAAATGTGTTTTGGCGCGGCGTGATGGTAGCTTTGGCTAATCCGAAAACGATGTTATTTCACGCGGCATTCTTGCCGCAATTTGTTTCAGTTCAATATTCCGTGTTTCCGCAATTAATTTTATTAGGAAGTATTTTTTTGGGTTTGGCGTTTTTCCTTGATAGCGTATGGGCAATTGCTATTGGTAGTTTGCGACAATTTATGGCAAATTCAAGGGTGCAAAGCTGTCTTAAATGGGGTACAGGGTTTGTTTATCTGATAATGGGTGCTTTGCTGTTTTCTAGAAGAGCATCTAATTGAGCCGGATTTGATACAATGCGAACAGGACTATTTCCAGGTACTTTTGATCCCGTGACCAATGGGCATGCTGATCTTATTGGTCGGGCGGTAAAATTAGTTGATAAGTTGGTTATTGGCGTTGCGATAAATGCCGAGAAGAAGCCGTTGTTTTCATTAGAAGAGCGAGTGGAAATGGTAAGCGATATTATTACACCGTTTCAAGGTAAAGCCGAAGTAACAGTAAAGCCGATGACTGGTTTGTTGATGCATTTTGCCGAAGAGGTCGGAGCCAACGCTATTGTTCGTGGCTTGCGGGCGGTTTCGGATTTTGAATATGAATTTCAAATGGTTGGAATGAATCAACATTTGAATTCCGATATAGAAACCATGTTTTTGATGGCTGACCCAAGACATCAGCCTATTGCCTCGCGCTTGGTCAAGGAAATATGCCGGTTGGGTGGGAATATAAAGCCGTTTGTCTCGGCAAATGTAGCGTTAATGTTGGAGAACAAATACCGAAAATGATGAAACGTTTGTTACTTTTAGTGCCGTTTGTTGCCGTTGGCTTATTGGCCTGTGGTGATGCTGAATCCCATGATCCAAAGCCGAATAAAGCGACGCCTACTGCTGTAGTTCAAAAACACTATGATCTTGGAACTGTTACAGCTACTGCTTCCAGTACTTTACCTGATAGGGAAGATTTTCGGCCTCTTGGAGTAGTTGATGTTTCTGCGTTGAGCACCCCTGAAAATGCACCTGATGATTGGCGTAAGGTGGCTGGCGATCAATTAATTGTTCTGAAAACCGCTCATGGGTCGGTTGTTATTGAAATGGCACCGCAATTCGCACCAGGCCATACTCAAAGGTACGGGCAGTTGGCAAAAGAGGGTTTTTATGTTGGTCTGCCGTTTCACCGGGTGTTGAGTGGTTTTATGGCTCAAGCTGGTGATACTGTTTTGGTTAGCCGGCCACCACCGGAAACCGAAATGTTAGATGCAGAGTTTCGTTTTCGCCTTGCACCGTCGACCAAGGTGACTGTGGTTGGTGAGCGTCGTTCGGCCAACGCCGGCTTCATTGATGGGTTCAAAACTGCATCACAACCGCAAGCACTGGCGATGATGACGGCTGATGGTAAAGTGCAGGCTTGGCAATTGCATTGCCCGGGCGCAGTGGCCGCTGCTAGGCTGGGTAATGACATTAATAGCGCGAATGCCCAGTTTTATATTACAATGGGTTATCCAGAAAACCTAGATAAAAATTATACTGTGTGGGGAAGGGTTCGCGCCGGATTTAAATCAGTTTTTAAGATTAAACGTGGTGAGCCACCCATGCCGCCAGATTTAATTCAAATGTTCTCTTTGGTTTCCGAAATGGATGCTGCTATTGCTCCAAGTGTTTGGGTGATGAATACTGATAGTCCCGCATTTGTCGCTTATCTTGAGGGCCTTAGAAGTGAAGCTGGCAGCATGCCTGATATTTGCAACATTGAAGTTCCGGTGATTGTGCGCTGGCCATAAAAGTTATTTATATTCTGCCGATCCAAAAAGTGGGCACCGGTTTTTGGATAAGATGATGAGGAACAAAAAACTGCGTTTAAGACACAGCTAAATTGAACATTTTTCGTATATTAAGGAGATTAAAATGAGTGAATCAAACGGTCAGGTTCTGACTTTGAAATTATCAACTGGAGAGGTCAAAATTCAACTGCGACCGGATCTGGCACCGAAGCATGTCGAGCAGATAACAAAATTAACCGAAGACGGTTTTTACGATGGTTTGACGTTCCACAGAGTAATCGATGGCTTTATGGCGCAAGGTGGTTGTCCTGATGGCTCCGGCATGGGTAATGCTGGAGACAATGTTGATGCCGAGTTTAACGAACACTCCCACCAACGCGGAGTTTGTTCTATGGCTCGCTCGCAAAGCCCAAACAGTGCGTCCAGCCAGTTTTTCATCTGTCTTGACGATGCCAGTTTTCTTGATCGGCAATATACTGTCTGGGGAGAGGTTATTTCGGGTATGGATGCAGTTGACGCTTTACCCAAAGGCGAGCCGCCAGCATCACCTGGTGTGATCGAAAAAGCCAGTATTAGCGACTAACAAGCCAACCATTTACCAAGAGGCGCGGTAATGCGTGTTGATGATTTTGATTTTGCATTACCGCAAGAGAGCATTGCTCTGCGCCCGGCGGATCCAAGGGATAGTGCGAAATTGTTGCAGCTTGATGGCGATGGCGTGATCCGTGATCATATTATTGCTCAACTGTCACAGATATTACAGCCGGGTGATTTGTTGGTATTGAATGATACCAAGGTTTTTCCGGCGCACCTTATTGGTGAACGAACCAAGCGCCAGCATGGCGGTGGTGGCGCGGCTAACATATCTGTTAACTTACATAAACGCATAGACGATTGCCGCTGGCAGGCATTTGCAAGGCCGGCAAAGCGCTTGCGTATTGGTGATGAGATTTTGTTTTCGCCGCAGCTCAATGCAATAGTCGCGAATAAAGGCGATGGTGGTGAGGTGCTGTTGCAGTTCAATATGGCGGCAACCGAATTATCCGAGGCTTTTCAACAGTTTGGCGAGATTCCATTGCCTCCATATATTGGAAGCAAGCGAGCTGTTGATGATCGTGATGCGTCTGATTACCAGACGATTTATGCTGACAGGAGTGGCTCGGTTGCGGCACCGACGGCTGGTTTGCATTTTACCGATACGATGATTGATCAGCTACAGAGCAAAGGGATTCT
>JAESTZ010000067.1 GCA_016763315.1 Robiginitomaculum sp. | reverse complement strand
CGCTAATAGTGGCAACATCTTTTAGGCGTACTGGCACACCATTGTTTTCGGTTACCAGTATTTCGCCTAACATTTTAAAATCTTTTGCCTGGCCCGGCACTCGTATCAGCCATTGTGAACCATTGTGTTCAATAAAACCAACACCGCGATTTTCATTATTGTCGGCAATGGCTGTGATCAAATCTTCTTGGGTGATACCATAGGCAAGCAAATTAGCCGGCTCGATCGCCACCAATATTTCACGCTTAAAACCCCCGATCGGGTTGACCTCAACAACGCCGGGAACCCGTAATAATTGCGGACGGATAATCCAGTCATGAACCGTGCGCAAATCTGTGGGGGAAATGATCGAACCATCCTTGTTGCGGGCATCGGGCTGCGCATCAACGGTGAACATAAATATCTCGCCCAAACCGGTTGCAATAGGGCCCAGAGCTGGTTCAAGTGAAAGCGGAAGGCTGCTTTTGGCGGCATTTAGTCGTTCACTAACCAATTGCCTGGCAAAGTAAATATCGGTGCCATCTTCAAAAATAACTGTGACTTGTGACAGGCCATAACGGGATACTGATCTGGTATATTGCAAGCTTGGTAAACCGGCCATTGCCGTTTCAACCGGGTAGCTTACTCGTTGTTCAACCTCCAAAGGGGTGTAGCCCGGAGCCTCAGTATTGATCACAACTTGAATGTTGGTGATGTCAGGAACTGCATCAATCGGTAATTTGGTAAAATTCCAGACACCTAAGCCACACAACAGCGCAACAATAACAAGAACCAATATACGTTGGTTAATCGACGTGCGAATAATATATTCGAGCATGACTTAAAACCTTAATGATCGTGTGAAGCGCCGGACTTTTCAATGTCGGCTTTAATGATGTAGCTGTTTTGAGAAACGTATTCCGCGCCGGGGGTTAACCCGCCTAAAACTTCAACCAACTCACCGGCCACCCGGCCAAGATCCAGCATTCGCACTTCGTATTCATTGCCAATTTTGACAAATACCACCGTAAAATCTCGAAAACCCTGTAAGCCGGTGCGTTTAACCGCCAATGGCACTTGGTGCTCGGCAATTTCAATTTTTGCTGTAACAAATGCACCTGCAACTAATTGGCCAGATTTATTTTCAAGTTCAGCTCGTATGATAATTGATTGATTAGGGGCGATGATTGTATCAATTTGCTTGATTATGCCCAAAACTGGTTGCTCAATTCCTTTGATCGAAAGCCAAACGTTTGCACCAATAAAGACGCGATTGCGGTCCGTAGGAAATACGGCAAGATCAGCCATCAAGGTGGAAGTGTTGGCAATGGATAACAAAACCCTGCCATTGGTTTGCTCACCCGGATTAGCAATGCGTTGCCGGATTGTCCCGGAAATGGGTGCAAAAATCGTATAGGACTTAAGACTTTCATTGCTCTCAATAGTTACAAGCCGCTGTCCTTTCTTGACAGTTTGTCCCAATCCCACATGTACTTTTTTGATGCTACCTTCGAATCGAGCAGTAATATTGCGAACATGCTCTGGGTGAGTTGTCAGCTTGCCGTAAACAGAAATGGTTTCCTTTAAAGTGGCCGAGCCAGCAATAGAAGTTGTGATCTCTAATGCCTTTGCCACAGCAGGTTCAATGGAAGTTCGCCCCTCAAAATTATCATATCGCCATTGATGTGAACGACCCCGATACTTTGCATCGACCGCAACTACAAATGAGTGCGGCTCATAGACCAGACCGTCGCCGCGAAGAAAATCGCCTTGAGCTTGAAACTTGATAATATCCTTGATGCCACCAAGGCGGGTTAGGGTAACGGTTAGCAAAACATCTTCGGGATTTACTGGTTGATCTTGGTCGGTTACCCAAACTCGAAATTCTGGAGGCACACCGGTTTCAAAGATTGCCAATTCAACTACAAACCCGTCATTTTGTAGCAAGCGGCCTCGGTTTGGGCCTTTTTGTGGTTCCTCTTGTGCTTGTTCAGCGGTTTTAGTTTCTACGGCAAATACAGCATTGCTATAAACCAGCACAGCAAAAGCTAGCCAGAGTAATCCTATATTTTGCCATGTAGTTTTCATCATATTTCTCATCACACGATCCAGATCATTCAAGGGCTAAAAAATTAAAACGGGGAAGATATTTGAGCGCCGGTTAACCGTTCCAGCTCAATTTTATTTAAGTGGGCAGCACGATACGCCTCTAACAAAGAGGACTGGGCATCTAGCAAATCATTTTGCACAGCCAGCCATTCCAAATAACTATATTTACCCAACTCATAGGCCTTATGAGTTTCGGTTAGGGCTTTTTCCAAGCGCGGAATAACCTCGACCTTTAGCATCTCGCTAAGGTGGATATTGTGTTGTAGCTCTTGGTACATCACAAAAAGAGAGGTTTGCGCCCGAATACGAAGTGCCGCTGCTTCTGATTGATTTTGTGCAATATTGGCGCGCATTTCAGCGATCTGCCCCTGATTATTATTCGAGCCACCAAAGGGTACGGATATTCTGGCAACCAAGCCAAAATCATTACTTCGTTCAAAGCGCCGTATGCCCGTGGAAAATTTCCATTTCGGGTTATTTTGCTCTTGCGCAAGTCGCAACTCGGACTGTTTTACTCTGTCCAGTGACAAGTATTTCAGCAAATCTGGGTTTTTAGATATTTTCAATTTTAAGGTTTGAAAGCTGATGATTTGTGGCTGCATAGCCAGCGAGCCGGATACCGAATTAAACGTCGGCTTCGTGCTGCCCCATTGTGCCGCCAATTGATATAGCGACGAGGTTAACTGATGTTTTAGGTCAACCAGAACCAGCTTACGTTTCGCCAGTTCTGCTTCTGCCCGATACAGCTCAGCATTTGGGGTTCTGCCTATTTCAACCCTTTTGCTAATTTCTTCAACTGTTGTTTCGGCCAAAGCAATGGCTCGTTTGGCGATTACCGCGCTTTCTTGGAATGCAAGTGCCATTAGAAAGTAACCAGCTGTTTGTGTGGCGCTATCGAGCTGTTTGATAGCCCTTTCACTCTGGATCAAAGTCATACCTTGCGCGGCCAATGCTGTACGCTTTTCCTTGATATTGCGATCAAGTATCCAGCTAACGCTCAATGTGGATTGTGCGCTTTTTAGGCCGCTAAAATCACCGGTGCCAATAGCATCTTCAATGATTAGTTCCACTTCCGGTTTCGGTGAAAGTCCGGCCTGAACCATTCTGCCTTGTTGAGCATCAAGCTGATACTCAAAGCTTTGTAAATCGGGGTGGTTGTTAAAAGTTTTTTGTATGGCCTGTGATAAGGTCAGTGGAGGTGCGGTTTTTTCTTCTGCGGCAGATAGTTGAGGGAAAAGGGCAATGATAGCCATAGCCAATAAAACAGCCTGTGCTTTCCTGCTTGCGATTCTAAACCGATTGCAGATCGGTTTTTTGATTATAAAATATCTGTTTACTACGATCATTACTGCGTCCTAATGAGAAAATGGATATTCGATGGCATGATGCATTACATCAGCCATAAGGACGCAAACCAAAGCCATGGATATGGTGGCGAACATAGCCGGAAAAATAGGAAATACTTTTACAGCTTTGCTTGACAATAGATAAGTGATGCGCTCGGACACGCCATCAAGCCCATAATGGCAAATTACATTGTGATTGAGGCCTGTATCCAAAGATTGAGTGCTCAAGCGCTTTACCCGTACCAAAGTCGTCGCGATAATTGCTTTGTCCTTAATAATACTGGATACAGCCATGTCTGCACATTGCTCCATTGCCAGCACCATTTGTTGATTGAGACGGCGAGCCGCCGACGGAGGAAAAAATGAAGCTAGCAACTGAAAAAACCATTTTTGCAGCGGATCTCGTCGTCTGGCATGTTCATCCTCGTGCAATTGCACGATCCTGTACTCATCTGCGTTTAACTGGCGGCGCAATGCCGAGGTTACATAGCGCCGTGGCCGTGAATATCCGGCTGTAAATGCCATTGGCATATCGGAATCCAATTGAAAAAAATTATTTTTGTCGGGTTCGGCTAATGCATGCAAAATTTTGATTTGGCGTGCACTTTTTAGTAAATGTCGCGTGCTTTGCAAAAGCAAAACACCTACAAAACTAATAGCGATTATCATTGACAGGCCGTGCCAGCTTGTAAAATGAAATTCGTGTGAATGATGCCAGCGAAACAAATTAAGCGTATCAAATGTTGGAAATAACGCACTGTGCGGCAATAAAGCAAATATAGCTGCTAGCAGTCCAACCAACCAAGGAGACAATACAAGCAGCCATAAGACTTGGCGGCGCGATCCTGCTGCATAGCTAGACAGAGCATCAGGTTTGTATTTGCAAAAAATGTAAACACAGGCCACGACAAGCAATACGCCAATAGCCATAATGGATAATATATTTAAGAGGATTGCCACAGAGCCGGTTATCAAGCGCTTTCCTCCGAATTGATTTTGCCGCGATACTCCAAAATTAGCCTTTCAAGTTCATTTAGTTGTGTTTCATTTAAGTCAGCCGACAAAGAAACAAACGCTGCCACTAAATTTCCTTCACTACCATGTGTGAAGTCTTGTGTGACATCTTGTATCAGTTCCCCAATAAACGCTTTGCGCTGCTTAGCTGCTTGATACTTATAAGCGTGGCTTTCTTTAGTTCGAGCCAAAAGCCCCTTTTTGTACAAACGATCAAGAGTGCTTTGAATGGTGTTTAACGAGCCGCCACGACTACGTTCAAAGTGCGCGTGAACCTGTTTTGCATCGGCAACAGGTGTTTGCCAGAAATACTTCAGAACCAATTTTTCAAGTTCACCCAAATTCATTGAAAACACACCCGCGCCACGACTAAAAACTATTAAATAATCTTTCACACACTAAAAACCGATAGTCAATCGGTATTTACCGATGCCGTAAATTCAATAGCACGTATAATGGGGTGTTTTTATAAATGTGTTAGTTTCGGCATCCGGGCAGACTTTCGTGAACCAAGCCCGAAAAATGTGGTCTCGGCCATTCGGCTTCAATCCTTAATGCGAGCATCGAACCGCCTCAAATGAGGCGGCGTTTTCGTATATCTAAGGCTTAGGGCAGCCTGCCCTCAGCGCACTTTAAGTAAAAATAGATCGGGCCGTGGCTCGAACGCCTTCGCAAAAGCTACGGCGCGTCTGCGCCCGCACCAAAACCACGTCGATTTTTCCTTGCCGTTTGCACACCCCGACTTCGGCAGTGGCCAAGGGT
>JAESTZ010000066.1 GCA_016763315.1 Robiginitomaculum sp. | reverse complement strand
GCAATCAGTTGTGCAACATAAACGAGATGCGCGGGTGTAGCTCAGTTGGTTAGAGTGCCGGCCTGTCACGCCGGAGGTCGCGGGTTCGAGTCCCGTCACTCGCGCCATTTCGTTTTATGAATTTATTTTCCCGATATTTTGAGTTGCAAAACAGGTCTGGGCGTTTCTGATGTCTTGGCTTGTCAGGGTCTTATTGAGGCCAGCATTCGAATAATATGAATTTGAGGTAGAATCGCAATTGTAAAGTATTTTACTCGGCTGCGAGTCAGGGTTTAATGTCAGAGGCAAAAGAAACACCTATTATGGAGTTTTTATGTGACCTTATTGACACTTTTTCATCATAAACACCTAAAAACTGGCAAGATATGCCTTTTTTCTTCGTTAACCTATTTTCCGGAACTTGCCACCGCTATTGAAGTTGTTGCAACCTGTCCAATCGCTAATCACGGCGATTTTAGTTAAAAAATTCCTATGAGGGGAAAACATGAGTAAAAAATTCCTATTGATGGGCGTATCCGCACTGATGGTTAGTGCCGTAAGCGCCCCCATTGCTTTGGCACAAGATGCCGGAGTATCTGAAGATGATAATATTGTTGTTACCGGTACGCGCCGAAAAGGTCGTTCTGCGGTCGATACGCCGGCTCCGGTTGATATTATTTCCGGTGCTGATTTTATTAATCAGGCTGGCGGTGATTTGACCGATCTGGTTCGCGCAACTGTACCATCGTACAATGTTAACACGCAGCCGATCTCTGATGCAGCAACTTTGATCCGCCCGGCTAATTTACGTGGGCTTTCTCCTGACCAAACTTTGGTTCTGGTAAATGGTAAGCGTTTGAAGCGTGCAGCGGTTATTACTTTCCTTGGTGGTGGTATTTCTGATGGTGCTCAAGGACCGGACATATCGGCAATTCCTGCTCTGGCGTTGAAGAACTTACAGGTATTGCGCGATGGTGCTGCAACACAATATGGTTCTGATGCTATTGCCGGTGTTATGAACTTCATTTTGAAAGACGCTTCAGACGGTGCAACTATTCAGGCAAAATACGGATCTACTTACTCCGGTGATGGAGATGAGTGGTCAGTTGCCGCCAATGTTGGTCTACCTCTTGGTGACACCGGTTTCTTTAACATTACTGCTGAATGGCGTAATGTTGATGACACTTCGCGTTCTGTTCAACGTTCTGATGCTGCTGCTTTGATTGCTGGTGGTAACACTGCCGTTGCTAATCCGGCGCAAGTTTGGGGTCAGCCAAAAGTTGATGATGACATTAAGACATTCATTAACATGGGTGTTGATTTTGCTGATAACGGACAGCTTTACGCGTTTGGTAACTATGCACAGAGACGGGTTGAGGGCGGTTTCTTCTTCCGTAACCCAAATAGTCGTGGCAATGCATTTACTATTGGTAGACCTGATGACCGAGATGGCGATGGTTTTAATGATACAGATGCAAATGGTGAACTCATTCTCTTCCAAGCTCGCTTAGTTGGTGATGTAACCCCTAATGGTACAGGAAACTGTCCAAGCGGTTTAGCCGGCCAAGGTGGTGCAATTTTCTTGGATGATCCAAATCTTGATGCTTTGACAGCTGCTGTTATAGCAAATCCTAATTGCTTCATTTTTAACGAAATGTTTCCGGGTGGCTTTACACCAAGGTTTGGCGGTGAGCTGCGTGACAAAGGCGTAACTATTGGTGTTAAAGGAGATCTGCCATTTGCTGAGGAAATTTCCTACGACATTAGCTATACCTATGGTAAAAATGATGTTGATTTCTTTATCTTCAACACTATCAATGCTTCATTAGGAGCGGATACGCCTACTTCATTTAGGCCAGGCGGTTACAGTCAGGAAGAAAACATTGTAAATGCCGACTTTGCTTATGATATGCCGGTTGCGGGCTTTGCCTCTGACTTAAATATCGCAGCTGGTTTCGAGTTTCGTTCTGAGGCGTTTTCAATTCGCGCAGGCGATCCGGCGTCTTATGCTATTGGGTCACTTTCTGCTCCATCAGCGGCGTTTCCAAATGGACAGGGCTTTTCGTCCAGTTCCAACGGTTTTGGTGGTTTTACACCAGGCACTGCGGGCACTAACAGCCAAAGCAATGTTGCGTTTTACTTGCAAACAGAGGCTGATGTTACTGAAAACTTCATCATGCAGGCCGCTGTTCGTTATGAAGATTATACAGCTTTTGGTTCCACAACCAATTATAAGGTCGGTGGTATTTACAAGTTAGCTGATGGTTTTCGGGTTCGTGGTACTTATAGTACAGGTTTCCATGCTCCAACGGCTGGACAGGCTAATGTAACCAATATCTCCACTGTTTTTGTCGGCACGCAATTGGTTGATCGTGGTACTCTTCCGCTGACATCAGGTGCGGGTCAATTTATCTCTGACTTTATCGTAAGTCAGGGTGGAACCCGTCCAACATTAGGCCCTGAAACATCAAATAATTTCACTGTCGGTACAGTGTTCAACCTTGGTTCGGCCACAGTCACACTGGATTTCTTTAATATCAATGTGAATGACCGGATTGCAACGTCTGGAACACAGGACTTTATTGGTGCTTTACGGATTACGGCTACCAATAATGGTGTGGCATTTAACCCTGGGGATTCAACCTCACAATTGTTAAATGCTCTTGATGCTGCTGGTGTATTAAATGCATCAGATTTTGCCGGATCGGAAGATCTAACCAGCTTCAATTTCTTTAACAATGATTTTGATACTCGTACCCGTGGTGCGGACTTGGTTGTAACTATGCCGGTTGATATTGGTACAGGATCAACCAATGCTGTTTGGACAGTTAATTATACTGATACCGAAGTAAGAAATGCTGGTTCATTAGGTGCGGGTCGCATTCGGCAACTGGAAGACAATCTTCCTGCATGGCGCAGCAGCTTTACCTTGACCCATGATCAGGGGCCGTGGAATCTCCTGGCTAGAGCTAACTATTACGGCTCTTACTTTGAGGATCATCTGGATTCAAACTTGGCGTTTCCAATTAATGCCGGTTCTGAAATTACTTTCGACGCACAGCTCGGATTTGATATTACGGAACAGTTTGAAATTGCAGTGGGCGCTCAAAACCTGCTGAACAACTTCCCGGATGAAAACCCTTGGGGCAATATTGTTGGGTCGAAATATCCAGCGACTTCACCAATGGGTTATAATGGTGGTTTCTATTACATTCGCCTTACTGGCCGGATGTAGTATTTAATAACAATATGAAATTGAAAAGCCCCGGTCATTTGATCGGGGCTTTTTATTCGTAATGAAGTGAGGGGCGTAACTATTTACAAGGCTTAATGGATAATCTGGCTGGTAATAAGGTGTATTGATCACCACAGGCTTTATTCAGTTGTGTTTGATTTATTCGGGCGGTTTGTAAGTCTGCTCCAGAGAGATTTGCCCCAGATAAATTAGCACCTTTGAAATCTGCTCCACCAAAATAAGCTCCGACCATTATTGCATTTTGTAAATTGGTATAGCGAAATCCGGCACTAGAAAACCTTCCGCCAAACATATTGCTAACCGACAAATCTGCGCCATCAAAAATTGTATTGTTCATTGTTGATAAACTTAAGTTTGATTGTCTTAGTTTTGCTTTTGCAAAATTTCTTGCCGGCATATCTTTAAACGAGAAATCTGCCTGGAATAAATTGCAAGCGGGACATGATGCGCCGCCAGTAGCATTTTCTACGTGGCTAGCATTTTGCGCCAGCAATGGGGCAGGGAAGAGCATTGCCGCAATGATACCCATACTCAAGGCGCCGGATTTAGCGGTGCCTTGAGTATGGTTTCCTTGGTTTCCCTTCAACTTATTCAAAACCTGTTTTGAGTGGTCGCATTCCTTTGCCGCAAAACCGGTTCCCACTTTTGCTAGGATTGCTCCAAAGCCACTTTTTGGGTCGATGTGGTATAATCTGAAAATATGCCTCATAACATTGCCTCTTTGCTAAATCGTGCAAAGAGTAGTGAAACACATATCCATTGGTAAATTATGAACAGCCTGTAGTTGCTCCGCAAACATCGCATTTTAGGCAAGTGCCGTTTCTTACCAAAGTAAAATGTCCACAATCAGGACAAGCATCTCCGGTATAACCTCTGGCTCGTGATTGCCTGCGCGCACTGGATCCGGGAGGGAGACCGTTTGTTGCGGTAGTAGCTTTGCCTACTTTATCGACTATGTTTGCCGTTGTTTTGGTAACTAATTTTGAAGTCAGCGTTTCTTTTTCGACAAGTTTGCCATCATTCCCGTCTGATCCGGTTGGCAAAAACATAACTACGTTTTCCGGCACTTGTCCTCTGGCAAAACCCATTGATATATATTCACTGGCCGAGGTTTCATTATTGCCCTTGTCCGCTTCGACACCTTTACCAATAGGCTCGTTTAATTGTTCGGGGCTTATATGCGCCAGATCGTCCCGGCCAAGGTAAGATACGGCTATTTCCCTAAATAAATAATCCAAAATAGAAGTAGCATTTTTTATTCGATCATTGCCGGTGACAATTCCTGCCGGTTCAAATCTGGTAAATACATAAGCATCGACAAATTCCTCTAATGGAACTCCGTATTGTAAGCCGATTGAAATGGCGATAGCAAAATTATTCATCAGGCTACGAAATGCCGCGCCTTCTTTATGCATATCAATGAATATTTCACCAAGAGAGCCATCGTCATATTCGCCGGTATGTAAATAGACTTTGTGTCCGCCAACATTGGCTTTTTGGATATAGCCTTTGCGTCGATCTGGCAGTTTCTGTCGTCGCTGCGGACGCTCAACCACTCGTTCGATAATTTTCTCAACAACCCGTTCTGCCATAATCCGTGATTTTTCAGGGATTGATGCCTCGGCGCTCTCATCGAGCATTTCAAGATCGTCTTCATCAATCAATGCGCTGTTTAATGGCTGTGAGAGCTTTGAGCCATCACGATATAAGGCAACTGCTTTTAGACCGTACCTCCAGGCATCATGATATGCCAAAGCGCAATCTTCGATACTGGCATCATTGGGTAGATTGATGGTTTTCGATATGGCGCCGGAAATAAAAGGTTGTACTGCTGCCATCATTGATAAATGTGCCTGTGCACTCAAATATCTGGTTCCGGTACGACCACATAAATTTGCACAATCAAATACCGATAAATGCTCGTCCTTGATATGCGGCGCACCCTCGATGGTCATGGCTCCGCAGCAATAGATATTGGCTTGTTCAATTTCTGTTTTGGTAAAGCCGATGGCTTCTAATATATCCAAAGACGGGTTGTCTAATTGTTCTTTGCTTAGGCCTAGACCGTCCATACAAAACCCTTCCCCAAGGCTCCATTTGGTGAAGGCAAACCGAATATCAAACGCATCTGCTAATGCAGCCTCGATTTTTTCAAGTTCGAACGAGGTTAGACCCTTGTTTTTCAGGACTTGGTGATTAATTCCCGGAGCATTTTCTAAAGTTCCTGTACCAACCGCGTATTGGGTGATTTCTTCTGACTGTTCGTCTGAATAACCTAATGCGCGTAATGCTTCTGTAACCGAGCGGTTGATTATTTTCAAATACCCGCCGCCAGCCAGTTTTTTGTATTTAACCAAGGCAAAATCAGGCTCGATACCGGTGGTATCACAATCCATAACCAGCCCAATAGTACCTGTCGGCGCAACCACGCTTATTTGGGCGTTACGAAACCCGTGTTTTGCGCCTTTTTGTAAGGCGTCTTGCCAAATGCTTGCCGCTATTTCGCTTAAATTTTCATACGGGCAGTTGTCGTGGTCTAATGGTTGTGGAGTAATTTTTAACTTTTGAAAATCAGCAGAAACAGTGTTTTTAGCGGCAGCTCTGGCGTGGTTGTTAATTACCCGCAACATAGATTCTTTATTGTCGTTATATTTTGCAAACGCCCCTAAGTCCGCAGCAAGCTCTGCCGAAGTTAAGTAGCTTTTTGCGCTAAGTAATGCAGAAATAGCACCTGCTGCGGCTCTGCCCTTCTCGCTATCATAAGCAATGCCTGTACTCATTAACAGGCCGCCAATATTAGCGAAACCCAATCCTAATGTACGAAACTCATGTGAACGCAAAGCAATATTGCGCGCTGGAAATTGTGCCATGGTTACAGATATTTCCAGAACGACAGTCCACAACTTTACTGCATGTTGGAAATCGTCTGTATTGAATTGCTGCCCGTCAATGATGAATTTTTTGAGATTCAATGATGCAAGGTTACAAGCGGTATCATCAAGGAACATATATTCAGAACAAGGGTTTGAGGCGGTTATTTCGCCTGAGTTAGTGCAAGTGTTCCAACCATTGATAGTATCATGAAATTGCACTCCGGGATCAGCACAAGACCATGCGGCAACAGATATCTTGTCCCACAACTGTTTTGCCGGCAAGGTTTTGCTAACTTTGCCATCTCGCCGATTAAGTAGATCCCAGTTGCTATCATTTTCAACCGCCCGCATAAAATCATCTGTGACCCGAATGGTGTTATTGGAATTTTGTCCGGAAACTGTTGAATAGGCTTCTGAGTCCCAATCAGCATCAAATTCTTGCATATCCAATTTATCGACGCCATTTTTGGCTAACCGTATTACTCGTTCAATAGCTCCTTCGGGGACGGCATTTTTTCTAGCGGCTAGAATTTCGCGCTTTAATGCAGCGTTCTTGGCCGGAACAAAACAATCATCATCGGCTCCTTGGCATTGCGCGCAAGCCTTTAAGATTGCCGTTAAATGACGTTTTAGAACTTTCGATCCGGTGACCAAGGCTGCGACTTTGGCTTCTTCTTTGACCTTCCAGTCAATAAACTCTTCCACATCTGGGTGATCTGCATCAACGATTACCATTTTGGCCGCTCTACGGGTGGTGCCGCCGGATTTGACTGCTCCGGCAGCGCGATCTCCAACCCGCAAGAAACTCATTAAACCGGAGCTTTGACCGCCTCCGGAAAGTGGTTCGCCATTACCGCGAAGTGAGGAGAAATTAGTACCAGTTCCGGAACCATATTTAAATAATCTGGTTTCTCGTGACCATAAATCCATAATTCCGCCTTCACCAACCAAATCATCGTCTAGTGACTGAATAAAGCAGGCATGTGGTTGTGGCCGTTCATAGGCAGAGCTGGATTGGTGTACTTTGCCGGTTTCATAATCAACGTAAAAATGCCCTTGGGCGGGGCCGGTAGTGCCATAGGCCCAGTGCAGTCCGGTGTTAAACCATTGTGGTGAGTTTGGCGCAGCCATTTGCGTGGCCAGCATATATCTTGTTTCATCATAAAATGACGATGCGTCTTGTTCTGTATCAAACACACCGGACTTCCAACCCCAGTAAGTCCATGCGCCAACCATGCGGTCAAACACCTGTTTGGCACTGTTTTCAGCTTTATATTGCTCGTTTTGCGGTAGATTATCTAGCTTTTGCTGATCCGGTATTCTTCGTTGTAGCCAGTTTGGTACGTTTTGTTCCTCAACCGGTATGGTGAAGGCTGGAATTCCTGCTTTGCGAAAGTATTTTTGCGCCATCACATCAATAGCGACTTGAGACCAGTTTAATGGAGCCTCTACATCGCCAGCATCAAAAACCATTTCGCCATCGGGGTTGGTGATGGCACTAGAAATGGTTTTAAAGCCAACAAGATCATATATATCCGTATTTGGCTTGGTAAATACTCGTTCTATTTTCATCCGCTTGGTTCCTCTTTTGGCAACGACTCACTCTCATGTATCTAGTGTTAGACTGTAATGAAGCTGGTTAATAAAGTTCAACCCCTGCGTTAAAAGAGTTTCTCGAATTAGCGGTAGTCAGGGAGTTTTTTCTTATTTCAAAGGCAAAACGGCAAATTACCAACTAAATATTAATCGCTTTGTTGTAACTGTTGAGCAGTAAAGGTGAAAGGAAATATTTAATGGAATATGGAACCCGCATTCGTCGTATGGATGTTATGCTTATAGATGCGAACAAGGTTTCTCGTGGCAATTTGGGCTCTTTAATCCGTGACTTTGGTTGTTATTCGGTTCGTCCGTTTGAAGATAGTGAAACTCCGATAGTTTCTATTATCAATAAACCTCCATCTGTGGTGTTGTGTCATTGGGGTTCTGACGGTGAATTTGCAGCTAAGGTTCTTAATGTTATTCGTCGCCATGGTATTGATGCCGTGGCTAAAACTCCTTTTGTTATTGTTACTAGAAATAAAAACCGGCAAATTATATCTGCTGGGTTAAAAGCCGGAGCCACTCATTTTCTTGATGATCCTGTTGTGCCGGCAGATTTAATAAAAAAGCTGACTTTTGTTTTATGTGATAAAAGACAAATGTTGCGGCACGCAGGGAAAATGGTTTATGTCTCCGCACCTGCCAGGCAGATAAAAAAGTCAAACGCAAAACGAAACGTAAAGATAATGGAATTTACGACAAAGCCGAAGGTTAAACCAAAACCTGATCCTGTGATTGCCATTGCGCCATTGGTTGCAACTTTGCCAGAAACAGATGCTGACGAGGACGATGTTCTGGAACTATAGTCTGCTCTTCTGATTGATTCGGTTTTATATACTCCATCGACCCAAAAAGTGGACACCGGTTTTTGGATAAGTTGATGGGTAGCAAAGAGAAAGTATATTAAAAATATCGTTCAATGCGATGTTTTTAGTATAGGTTTGGAATTTATGTCTGATACAGATGAAACACATTTGAGTATTGTCGAAGAAAGCATTGATGATGCGCTTAGTAGCAGATATCTGGCCTATTCACTGTCAACGATTACCCAACGGGCATTACCGGATTTGCGTGACGGTTTAAAACCGGTGCATCGGCGCATTTTGTATGCAATGCGCGAACTTAAATTAAAACCGCAGACCGGATTTAAGAAGTGCGCCAGAGTAGTTGGCGATGTTATTGGTCGCTTTCATCCACACGGAGATCAGGCGGTTTACGATGCACTGGTTCGGTTGTCGCAAAATTTTGCCCAAAGATACCCTTTGGTCGATGGGCAGGGCAATTTTGGCAATATTGATGGTGATGGTGCTGCAGCCATGCGTTATACCGAAGCCCGTCTTACTGTAGCTGCTGAATTACTGCTTGATGGCATTGATGAAGACACTGTTGATTTCCGGGTTACTTTTTCTGGTGATGATGATGAACCGGTGGTTCTGCCCGCGGGGTTTCCTAACCTTTTAGCCAATGGTACCAGCGGAATTGCCGTTGGCATGGCTACTTCTGTGCCGCCACACAATGCATCAGAGCTAATTGATGCCTCTTTGTATCTGATCAAACACCCAAATGCATCAATTGCTACTTTGATGAAATTCGTGCCGGGTCCGGATTTCCCAACGGGTGGTATATTGGTTGAAGACCCTGAAAAAATGGCCGAAAGCTACGCTACCGGCCGTGGTGGTTTTCGATTGCGCTCAAAGTGGGAGATAGAGGAATTACCAAGGGGGCAGTGGCAGATATTGATCACTGAAATACCTTATACAGTACAAAAATCCAGACTGATCGAAAAACTGGCTTTGTTGATTGAAACCAAGAAATTACCATTGCTGGGTGATGTTCGTGATGAATCTGCTGAAGATGTACGGGTGATCATCGAGCCAAAATCAAAAACTGTTGATCCGGAAATATTCATGGAATCTTTGTTTCGCTTGTCGGAACTGGAAGTGCGTGTGCCATTAAACTTAAATGTTTTGGACAAGGATCGCCGTCCAGCGGTGCGTTCATTGCCCGAAGCATTGCAAGGTTGGCTTGATCATAAGCGCGAAGTTTTATTGCGTGGAACTAATTGGCGATTGCGAAAAATAGCCAACCGGCTTGATACCTTGGCTGGTTATCTGGTGGCGTTTTTGAACCTTGATGAAGTTATTCGCATTATCCGCGAAGAAGATGATCCAAAAGCCGAGTTAATCAAAACCTTTACTTTGAATGACAACCAGGCCGAAGCAATTCTAAACATGCGGCTGCGCTCTTTGCGTAAGCTTGAGGAAATGGAAATTCGCACCGAGGATGCAAACTTGAGATCAGAGCGATCTGGCCTGTTGGAATTGCTGCAATCGGAAACTGCGCAATGGGCGCGTATCAGCAGTGATTTGCGCGAAGTGAAGAAATTACTGGCCAAAGCAAATGATGGTGATAAGCGCCGCACCCAGTTTGCAATCGCGCCAATGACTACTACCGAAGAGGTGCTAGAGGCCTTGGTGGTCAAAGAGCCGGTGACGATTGTCCTATCTGAAAAAGGTTGGCTTCGGGCGTTAAAAGGCAAAAATGTTGATATTTCCGGCGTAAAATTCAAAGATGGCGACAAGGCAGACTTTTGTGTCAGTGCCGATACCACGGACAAGCTGGTATTGTTCGCCAGTAATGGTAAGTTTTACACATTAGGCTGTGATAAACTACCCGGTGGCAGAGGCCAAGGCGATCCGATCCGCTTGCTTATAGATATGGACGAGCATCATACTATTGTTGCGATGTTTATTTTCGATCCGGCACGTAAATTATTGGTGGCTTCTTCGGCTGGGTATGGATTTATAGTGCCAGAAAAATCGGTAATTGCCTTAAAACGCGGTGGTAAGCAGGTGCTCAATGTCTCCGGTGCCATTGAGGCAAGTGTTTGCGTGCCGGTGACCGGTGATCAGGTGGCGGTGGTCGGTGAGAACCGTAAAGTATTGATCTATCCATTGTCCGAGCTTAATGAAATGAACCGAGGTAAAGGCATCAGGTTGCAATCATACAAGGATGGCGGGTTGTCCGATGTATTAGTGTTTAACAGCACTGATGGGCTATTCTGGACCTCGGCCAGTGGCCGGCGCACTGCTTATCAGGATTGGTCTTTATGGCTTGGCAAAAGGGCGCAGGCTGGGCGTATTGCCCAGAGAGGTTTTCCTGGGAATTTACGGTTTTCTCCTCCAATGGGCGGGGAATGAATGATAATTACGTTGAACTTGGTGCTTTTAAGTATATTGTTTGTCGTATCGGGATAATTGGAGAGATTTTATGTTGATCACATTGGGCATTTTAGCCGCTATCGGTTTTTATCTTGTCATCATCTACAATAAATTGGTTGCTTTACGGCAAACCACTGGCCAGTCATGGTCGGATATAGATGTGCAACTAAAACAGCGTTATGATCTGATCCCCAATTTGGTCGAAACCGTCAAAGGCTATGCCAAGCATGAAAAAGAAACATTACAAGCAGTAGTCGATGCCAGAAGTGCGGCAATGGGTGCGGGTAATGTAGCCGATCAGGCCGCAGCCGAAAACATGTTGACCAGTGCGTTAAAAAGCATTTTTGCGCTAGCAGAAGCTTATCCTGATCTTAAAGCCAACACTAATTTTCTGCAATTACAGGCAGAATTATCCGATGTTGAAAACAAAATTGCTGCTTCAAGAAGGTTTTATAATAATTCGGTAGCCGAGTATAATACCGGACAAGAGCAATTTCCGGCTGTATTATTTGCTAGCAAGTTCGGCTTTGAGCCTCGGGACTTTTTTGAAGTTGCAGCCTCCGAGCAGGCGGCGGTCAACATCGCTCCGAATATTAGCTTTTAGTAACAGGCATTTATTATGGCCGCTTATGGCCTTAAAACCCAGATCTGGAATAATAACCTAAAATCAGGGCTGTTATTGGCCGGGTTCCCAATATTGCTGAGTGGATTGTTGTTTGCTTTGGTATTGATATTTCAGGTGATGGGCGGCAATGCCAATGATTTGCGCTCTGGTTTTTATGTGGCGGCAATGGCAATGCCGTCGGTGTTTCCATTGGCTTTGGCTGGAGCTGGCATCTGGTTTGCAATCGCATTTTTTGCTCATCAAAAAATGATAGACATGTCCACAGGCGCCAAAAAAGTCGCGCGCAAAGATAATCCTCGCGTCTATAATATATTGGAAAACTTGTGTATTTCGCGGGGAATGACAGTACCAAATTTACGTATTATCGAAACGCCTGAACGTAATGCTTATGCCAGCGGGATAAAGGAAAGCTCGATGTCGGTGACTTTAACGCTTGGCTTGATTGATGGACTTAATGATGAGGAATTAGAAGCGGTGATCGCTCATGAACTAACCCATATTCGTAATAAGGACGTACGGTTGTTGGTGGTGGCAATTATATTTGTCGGTATATTTTCTTTTGCCGGTGAGATCATGTTTCGTAGTATGTTTCGGGTCAATTTGTTACGTAACAACAGCTCCAGGCGTTCCGGTGGCGGCAATGCCGGAGTGTTAATAGTAATTGCGATTGCTATTGTTGCAATTACTTGGGCTTTGGCGGTTTTGGTTCGCTTTGCTATTTCCCGGCGACGTGAGTTTTTGGCTGATGCCGGAGCAGTGGAACTAACTCGTAACCCCGATGCAATGATTAGTGCACTACAAAAAATATCCGCCCGCAGTCAAATCCCCGCACCGCCAGAGGTGCAGCAAATGTTTATCCATAGTGCCGCAAAGGGTGGCATCTCCGGATTGTTTGCCACTCACCCGCCAATAGAAAAGCGCATACAGGCTCTGGTGATGATGGGCGGGCAGGCGCAAACTCATGCCGCTGGGCCGTGGGGTTAGAGCAATCTTCAGTAAAAGAGGGAATTCTTTTGGTCTCGCGGTAATAGGACTCCTTCTCCCATTGGGAGAAGGTTGGGATGAGGGGAGGATAATTAAAGTTTGTGGCGGAAAACTGGATCACCCGAATAAATCGTGTGATGACGGGCGGAATATAATGAAAACAGCATAAATTTCCACAAGATGTTTTAGTAAATACGGCTATTAAATAAGTAAGAATCTCGGCTCAAAGAAAACCATAAACGCTCTAATCAACTTACCGAACACTAAAACTTACCTGATCAATGATGTTTTTGTCTTGATCCACTATCTGTAATTTGTGTTTTCCAGCAACCGGATGCCACAACATACCTGTTTGCACATTTTTCCCGTTCAGCACTAATTGCACACTGTTATTTTTGCCAGCAATGGCAAATCGAATTAGCTGATTTGCTTCTGGGATATCCGGATCAAGGGCAATAATGGTTCCATCTATTGGCTGGATAATGCTGGGTTTCATGTCTTTTTTTGTCATCACTTGTATGGTATTTCGTTGCAACCCTTGCAAAAACAACTCCGACCTTTGCTGCTCGATTTGCGGAACGAAACTAACCTGATTTACCACAATTCCAGCAGGAATAATCATAGGAGCAGGTAATCGTTCCTGATGTAAAAGTCGCATGACCCGGTTCCAGATCGGGGCTGCCCCGCTAGTGCCAGATACACCGGTCATTGGATCGCCTTCAAAGTTTCCAACCCATACTCCGACTGTGAATTCAGGTGTAAAGCCAATTGCCCAATTATCGCGCATTGCTTTGCTGGTGCCGGTTTTTACTGCGGCAGGAAATGGCAAATCAAGAACCGAATTGCGGCCAAATGTGTGTTGTCTGGCATTTGCATCAGCCAGCATGTCACTGGTGATGAAGGCTGCTTGTTTACTAATAACCGCATTGGTTTTTGCTTTGTCTTGCTTGATATAGCTTATCTTGGAGAACTCGCCAGCATTGGCAATGGTGCGATAGGCCTGCACTTGTTCCAGTAATGAAACCTCGATTGATCCTAGCGCCAAAGAAAACCCGTAATAGTCAGCAGATTGATCAAGCCCTTGATAACCCAAAGCAGACAGGCGTTGCATAAAAGGTTCAATGCCAACCAGTTTTAGTGCTTTGACTGCCGGAATATTAAGCGAGCTGCCAAGTGCATATCTTACGGAAACCGGCCCGACATATTGATGGTCATAATTTTGTGGTGCGTAAATTCCTTGAACAGATTCAAGTTGTAAGGCGCTATCGTCTAGTATTGAAGAGGCGTTTAACAAACGATTTTCAATTGCCAACGCATACAGGTGCGGTTTTAATGTTGAACCCGCCTGCCTTTTGGCGGTAACGCCATCAACGAAAGGTGATTTTGAACTGTCCGGGTTACTGCCAATCCAAACCAGTATTTCACCGGTTTTATTATCAACTACCAAAATGGCTCCATCGCGGACATTGCGGCGGGATAACCTTGCTAATTGCTGTTTTAGTATTTGCTCGGCCTTGGTTTGCAGGTCTTTGTCCAGTGTTGATTGAACACGCTCACCAGCCGCTGCCGCCAGTTTTTGTCTTATATGGTAGGCAGAAGAAAAATCATCATTGGCTGATTTATTATTTCCAATTCCATTGATGAATTTTGCAACCAAATCGCATGATACCGGCTCGTCCAGTTTGGTGGCAGTATTACAGGCACGGCGTTTAATGGTTGCAAGGCTGGCATTCGGCGCCGGTAACATCGCCGCCATGCTTAACGCCTCGACTTTTGTTATTCCGCTTGCTGGTTTGGCGCTGAATAACTGGCTGGCGGCGCCAATGCCTTGTATTTCACCACGAAAATCAATCCGGTTTAACCAGCTCTCCAGTATTTGCTGTTTTGTCCAGTGCTTTTCCAGTTTTCTGGCATTGCGGATTTGGTTGATTTTCTTAAATATACTACGGCGTTTTCTCTGGGTATTGATCGGCGATAATGAAGCAGCCAATTGCATGGTGATGGTCGAGCCACCTCTTTTGTGCAAAGAGTTATTATTGCCAATCGCCGCATTGGCTAAAGCCAGATAGTCGGCGCCATTGTGTTGCCAAAAGCGTTTGTCTTCGGAACGAACAAAGGTTTCGATAATCGCCGGCGATAGTTGCGAGAACTCCACCCAATTCATCCGCCGAACAGAAAAATTGGTTCGTACCTCGCCCAACATCAAACCATTGCGATCAAGAGCAACGCTATATGACGGTTTCCAGTTGGTTTTGACTTGCTGATAGCTCGGCAAATCCACCGGCTTTGTCGCAATGTGCAAGGCAAATACAGCCAATAATACTACCGACAAGACAGCCAGCCATGCCAGTCGGCTCATTACTCAATGACCAGTTCGGCAATTGGAACGGCACCGAATATTTCCGGCGCATACATGGCTTCGACTCTGGCTGGCGGTAATTGGTAATTACCAACGGTATTAAGTCGAATTGTGTATTCCAATGTGAAAGTGCCTTTGGGAACATACCGATAATAAGAGCGATAAACCTCGAATTTACGTTCAGTATAAACCGGCCAGGCATTACCCGTGCGTGTGGTTTGCGATAGACGTCGTGATTCTGTATCCAGACCTTTACCCAAAATAGTTGCACCAGCCGGAACCGGATCGTCAATCACCACCCAAGTCATGTCGGCATTTGCGGTAATTTCAAGATGGATTTTCATCACATCACCGACTTGCCAACTATCATGCGACTTTTGCTCAATTGCTGTGATGGTGCGCTTGATATGATAACCAGCCGATATTGGTTGTTTGAACGGAACCGCAGCTTTGGCCGTGACAAACACCCATGGAGTGCCGGCTCCTTGGTGAGTTATATTCAGATCATTAGTGCCATCAACCCAGTCAAGTTTGGTAATTGGTGGATTGTCCTGTTCTGGCCAATTGATGATTTTACTTTGCTGTCCATAACTGGCTTCGGTGTTGCCAGTAACCGGATTTTTTTCAAATTCAGCCGAGAACTTACGCATTGCCAGCATGCCCCAAGCATTGGCAGTGGTGGTTTGCCATCTGCCGTATTTTTGCCGCGACAATAACCCCAAGGTTAATCTAGGGGCATCATCTTGCCAGTCATCAAGCTCTTGTGTGGTCATTAAGGTTCTTGCGGCATTGGCGTCAATAGTTTCCATTAACCACCATAAGCGGTCATCGCGCTCGGTTGAAAAGCGTAAATTAGTGCCAGATAGATCAAGGCGTACCCGTAATTGCTTGTAGGCATCATCGGTTTTGGCCGTGACATTGGCAATGCCGCTCAAGTTTTCCAAAATATCAATCCAGTCGAGCAATGCAGAAGTTGGTAATAACTTGGCATTGATTTCTAATGTGTCCAATATCTGCGCATCACCCTTGCCATAGCGCGACAAGGCGTTGATTGCCGAAAGTTTGCGATAGGTCAGACTAGAGCCACCGACCGGCATCGGACGATCAAGACGGCCCTCAACAAAAGCGGTTAAACCGTTCAGCATTAAATCGCTTAATGTCTGATCTATTTCCCAGCCGGCTTCATCGGCAATTTTAAGCACATAGGCAGTTAGAACATCACTACCGCGCAAATTGTCGGAGACAAAGTATTTCAACAATCCATCTGCGTCCAAAAATGCCGGTGCTGCTGCCATCAATGTCTGCCAGCGACCGGTATCATTTAGGGCTATGGCCACCGATGTACGTTGCTCGAAACATGTATATGGATAGCTACGCATGAAGTCTTCGACACTATCCAAGCCACTACCAAGTTTTGATTGCAGTTTTAATTCCAAGCCACCTCGTCCGGGTAATGCGTCTATTGCTTGTGCCACGGGCCAATTTTGCGGTGTGTTTAGGCGGGCAATGGTTGATTGCAATACTGTTACCGGAATTGCCGGAACAATTTTTTGCGCAACAATCATATTATCGCTAGGCAAATCACTTCCTTCTTCGATAACTTGTATCTGCCATTGTATTTCTGTGTGGTCATAAGGAACCAGCACTTGCCATCTAGCTTCTCTGGCCTCACCGGCGGGAATATCAATGCTAATCGGCTGCAACGTGCGGCCAATACTATTGCTGGCGGAAACCGTTACCGATTT
>JAESTZ010000065.1 GCA_016763315.1 Robiginitomaculum sp. | reverse complement strand
TGCGCAATGTTCCAAGATCTACGGCCGCTTTCATATCTGCAGCAGGTTTTTGGCAGGCGGAAATAAAGGCAGATAATAATAAGATCAGGATCAGATTTTTCATTAGGATTTCCAAAATAGTGTAATTTGCTCAAGGACGGTAACTACTTGCGCAATGTCGCGCAACTATTTCAGTCTTTGGTAGCCATTTTTAGTCCAGGTGTTGCCTTTTGGTCAGGGTGAGATTTGATGTATTCAGATTTAATTTGCTCCGAGGACAGTCTTGAGCCGTCATGGCACCAGCCGGGCGGCCTGAAAATATATTGAATTCTCTGCCAAAGGCTTAATCTTGGCATTGATATATCTTTGATAATCCCGACATATTCATGTGTAGCAATTCGTATTGGATTAAATGTTCCAATATCATTCACAAGGCCATACCGTGGTGGGTCAGTTTCAAGCTCAGGCATAAAAGTGCCGAACATGCGATCCCAAATAATGAATACTCCGGCATAATTTGCATCAAGATATCGTGGATTATTGGCATGATGCACTCTGTGGTGCGAGGGGGTATTCATTACTGCTTCAATCCATTTTGGAAACTTATCAATGAACTCGGTATGAAACCAGAACTGATAGATTAAGTTCAAACCACCGCATAATATGATCAATGCCGGATGAAAACCAAGCAAGGCCAATGGTATAAACAAGATGAAAGAACCGGATAATAGACTGCTCCATGATTGGCGAAGTGCGGTTGATAAATTATAGTGCTGGCTTGAATGGTGAATTACATGCGCTGCCCAGCCCCAGCGAGAGCGGTGGTAATAATAGTGCGCCCAGTAATAGGCGAGATCCCACAACACAAAACAAGCAACAAATGTCCAGATATTGAACGGCAATTTTACCGGAGCCAGTTGATAGGCAAAATAGAATATCGCCAAGGTGATGAAGTTTAGAGAGCCGTTGATTACGGCACTTCCTGCACCCATGAATATACTGGCGCTTGCGTCTTTTGCTTCGTATTTGCCGCCGGTTTTGCGAAGTTTGATGGCAATTATTTCTGCTAATATCAAAATCACATAAAGCGGAGCGGCCAGCGATGAAACGTCTATGTCGGGAATGTTCTCAGGCATTAGATTGCTCCGGTTTACGGCCTAGCCAGTTTTTTACTAATTGCCATTGTTGGTTTTCGAAAGTCAAACTTGGCCAAGTAAAGTCACCAAAGGAGATTATTGCTAGGTCGGCTTTTTGTGTAAGTTTGATTTGCTCTGGTTTTACTATTCGCAAGGAATATTTTTCACTAAGCCGGCGCAAAAACGCCAATTCATTATTATCTAGTTTTGCGATTGCTTCCTTGCCAGATTTTGAAGCTACTATTTGTAAGACCTGATTATTATAACCGTGGTCGCTTAATTGCTGTTCAAATTCAGCAATATCAATTGGTTCGGCTTTTTGGAACGGAAACAAGAATTGGATTAACAAGGCAATTAGAAAAATTGCAATTCCCGATACGGCAAACAAAGTGACTAATTCAATCATTGCTCAAATCTCCTAACTCAACATTTTCAATAACTTGTCCATGGTTTTTCCATAGGGCGGAAACATCATTTTTCTAGCATTGATCCCCGATTGCCGGAAAACAGCTTTGGCATGAGAGAAAGTTTTAAAGCCATCAAAGCCATGATACGAGCCCATTCCGCTAGACCCAACTCCACCAAATGGCAGATCGTTTTGTACAATATGCATCAAAGTATCATTGATGCAGACACCGCCAGCCAGTGGATTATGTAGAAGTTTCTCGACAAAATTATTGTCTTTGGAAAAGCCGTACAACGCCAATGGGTGCGGGCGATCCATAATGTAATCAAGTGCTTCGTCGATGGTTTCATAAGTAATAACCGGCAGCACCGGTCCGAAAATTTCTTCTTTGGATATTTTCATATCGTCATTTATGCCAGTGACCAATTTTGGCGGCATTTTCCTAGTATTACAGGGCTTGCCCACTTCTTCGGGGTAAATTTCAATTACATCCGCGCCTTTTTGTTTGGCATCGGTAATTAACCCGCTTAGGCGTTCAAAATGACCTTCGGATATAATGGCGGAAAAATCATCATTATCGGCAATACTCGGATAAAACTGCCTGACGGTTTCGGTGTAGGCTTTAATAAATTCAGCCTCGCTTGATTTTGCAACCAATACATAATCAGGGGCAATACAGGTTTGGCCAGAGTTAAACAATTTTCCGGAAACGATTTTCTCCACGGCAGTTTGCAAGGGGAAGTTTTGATCAATAATTGCCGGTGATTTTCCACCCAATTCCAATGTTACAGGGGTTAGGTTTTTCGCCGCTGCCTGCATGACAAAGCCGCCTACTTTGGTCGAGCCGGTAAACAATATATGATCAAAGGGTAGGGTGCTGAATTGTTGGGCGACTTCGGGCCCGCCAGTTATTACAGTTACATGGTCAGCCTCAAAATATTGCGCGATCAGCTTTGCCAATAATTCGGATAATTTAGGGGTTAGTTCCGATGGTTTTATCATTACCCGATTGCCAGCAGCAAGGGCGGCAATGGTTGGGTTGATCGCCATAGCAAATGGATAATTCCACGGCGAAATAATACCAACAACGCCTTTGGGTTGGTATCTAACTTCGGCCTTGGCTGGGATAAAGTGCATTCCAACGTGGCGTTTTTCCACCCGCATCCATTTGGCTAATTGCTTGCGGGTGTGTTTAATATCGGTCAGAGCATTTAACGTCTCGCCGAATTGGGTTTCAATGGCTGATCTATGACCAAAATCAGCAGAAATTGCATCAATAATTGCCGCTGTGTTTTCGGTTATCATATCGGCAAGCCTAGATAAATGCTGGTCTCTAGTCGCAAAGATAGGGTTTTGCTGTTTACGAAATGCAGCTTTCATCGCGGTAAATTTTTGCTTCATATCAGTCATTTTTATTCCTTAATTGTTCTGGCAATGCGGGCAAGTTTGGCAGCTTTGGCATCATTGCAAAAATCAGTAAAAACCCCATCGACACCAAGGTCGAAGAAAAAATCGTATTCAGCTTGTGGGCTGGCAAAAACATCGGGCAGTTGATCGGATCTAAAAGTCCATGGGTGTACTTGCATGCCTAGTTCGTGCGCTTGTTCTATCACGCCGGTGGACTTGCCTTGGCCATCAGCCAGTAACGCCTTGAACGGACCGATACCGGCGGCAAATTTAGCGTATTGTTCCAACGCTAAATCTTCTTTTTTTTCGATCAGCATTATAAGCGGAAGTTCTGGATTGCTCTTTTTAAACTCAATTAAGATTGGTGATTCGAATGATTGCACAAACAGCGGAAACGGATCCTGCCACCAATTTGCTTTTTTCAGTTCAGCAATTAAAGCTGTTTGGTAGTCCAAACCAATGCTTTTGAAATATCCCGGTAATTTGGTCTCCGGATACACCCCCAAAGCCACATCGCGTTTTGCCGAAATACCATTGGCGCGGGTTAGGGCAAAAACTTCGGCAATCGTTGGTATTTCAAACTTACCATCGGCTTGCTTGCTACGTTGTGGCATTGCCTGTTTTGCCCGCAATGTTTTTATTTCGGCCAAGGTGAAGTCTTCGCTAAACCAATCCTCACCATCATGGCCGTCTTTAGTGGTCTTGCGGTCGGCAAATTGTCGGTGATTGGCAACATCGGTGGTGGTCGAAAGGTAATGATCATGGCGGGCGATTAAATGCCCGTCTTTGGTAAATACCATATCCGGCTCGATAAAATCAGCTCCTAGGTCGATCGCAAGTTGATACGCCTCGATGGTGTGTTCGGGCAGATAACCACTTGCGCCGCGATGGGCAATGATGATCGGTTTTTGCATTTTTGACTCCGCATTATTTGTTGCCAAGATAGTGTTTGAAACCGCTTGTTGTGTACAGGCATTTAATGGAACTAGCATAGCTAACGCACTTGCGCTCTTTATTGCTGTTCGTCGCGTCACTTTCTGATCACTGTTCATTTTTGAGGTGTAACACGGATTATATGGTTTGGTAATTGTTAAAATAACTTGCGTTAACGGGTATAGGTGTTTGGCAAGCTAACCAAACGCTCCCAAGACATCTCCTTGCGCGATATCAATGATATGCTTGGGCAGGGTGTTCTGATGAAAGAAGGTGCGGGTGGTCGAGGTGCGAGTTATGTTTTGATACTCACCTCTTCATAAGTTTTGTCATTCTAGAATAACTTTTGGTTAGCTCATCTGTAAGCTTCGAGTATATATCAATAAGTGTTGAGTTTTTTGACAACTCTAGTCGTTCCTCTACACCTTTTATGGTTTGTATTGCCTTACTTTCCGGGGTTAAGTGGGAATAAGCCACTCGTAAATCATAGAGCACATAAAAGGGCATCAAAATTGTTGCTATATCATCATCGGGGAAAAGTTCTTCAAGTAACGCTTGCATTCGCTTGAGGCTTCCACTCGCCGCTATTGTAATACCCTTTGCTTCCAATAAACTAAGCAGAGCTCTATTATCTATAGATTCTAAATAAATTTTATTCAGCGCATCTGCGATAAATTTTCGCTCTTTAGGGGTGTCAACAATGGGAGCATTAAGATTACGCGCAACATCCATAACCTCTTTATCGAGATGAGCGAGTTTACATTCAAATTTATTAAACGCGGCGTCAAAGAATTCCGACCGAGCCTTAAAAAGCTTGTCTTCTATTGAAAGATCGGTGAATTTACATTCAATCTGACCATCATAAAACTCGCTCGCCAGAGAATGATCTGACTCCACATTTTCTGAACGAAGATAATGTTGTTCGCTTTTTGGAAGCTTTGCAATATCACCAAGCCACATAATGACTTTTTCATTTTTATTAATTCCAAACGATATATAGCCCTCATCAGTATAAATAGTCCCGTAAGTTCTTGAGGCATATTTAACTTTGTATCGAGGCAAATTATCAAACTTAAAAAGCACCTCAATATTAAAATATACTGGAGTTAAGAACCCTATATTATGCTGTCTGAATAAACCGGGAATATAAAAATAATCGTCTGGGTCATATAAAAATCCAACATCGGTAAAACCGAAATCATTTTTTCGTTTCTTCCTTATACTACTGAATTTATTTGAATGAGCAGCGAGGCCACGTTCATGGCAACTTAAGAGAGCAAGTCGAGATAAATCAGGTAAATATTCTTTACTACATTTTAAACATGTTAGTACTGGAAAACCTGAAATTCTTATGCGTATGCCCGAAACTTCTTTGTCATATTCAACAAATTTTAGCTCTAACTGACCCGAACAATCATCACAATAATATCGCTGTACAAATCCTATCGGAGGAATGAGGTCTTTTATTTCTATCATTTCGTTCAAAACATTATTTCAGTTTCCATAGTTATTAAATTGAATTTCATACTGTAAATTGAAGGCACGCCATGCAAAGCATAAATATTCCTAACCCAACACAGAATTCATATGAATCACATGCGGTTTCGTATTCTTTCCGTGTGGGCGAATGACAATATCTACGTCACAATCAAGCGCGGTCAGCAAGCGAGTTAAGCGTTCGACGCTATAACCTCTGAAATGCCCGCGTAGGATATTGGATAAATCTGGTTGTTTTATGCCCATGCGGATTGCTGCCTTGGTTTGGTTGAGCTTTAAAGTTTTCATACGGTCTTTAATCATGAGCGCCATATCAGCTTTAATGCGGTGTTCGGGCGCAAGGCCAAGATCGTCAAAGACTGAACCTTTAGATGCACTTATTGTCATGTCTTTATCACTCATAATTTACGTTCCTTTTGTAACGCTTTGTACTTTTCTTCTGCTGCCCGTAGGCGGCGTTTAATCATATCTAGTTCGGCCTTGGGGGTTGCAATGCCTTTCTTGGCTTTCTTTTGGAAAGCATGCAAAACAAAGACTGCACCCTTAAACCGCACGGTATAAACGGCGAGATATGTATCACCGTCATAACGCTCAACCACCTCAAGGATACCACTACCTTTGTAACCTTTAAGCGGTTTTGCTTTTCTGCTCTTTCCACCCATTTGGGCTTCGTGAAGCGCAAAGCCAATGCTATCCATAACATCATCAGGAAAAGCCTTTAAATCACCAAGGCAGCTTCCCACCCAAAACAGCGGCTTTAACGGTGTCTCTTCATCCATTTACGTAATATAGTCATATCGCTATAATTGTCAACCAGCGTTCTTTGAAAAATGGCTGGGCAGAGACTTCGCCAAAAGTGCGACAGTTCTAAAAACATTTCTTGCCGCGAACTTATCTGGGGTCTAAAGTTTTTTCAAAGCAACAGCGAAATAAAGAAACATGAAACCTACAAATACCAGTAACCCCGATTACTTCCATAAAGTCGTCGATTGTCAGTGGGCTTGTCCGGCGCATACTCCGGTTCCTGAATATATTCGGCTAATAGCCCAAGGCAAATATAGCGAGGCTTATTTGCTGAACCGGCAATCGAATGTTTTTCCGGGAATATTAGGCCGGGTTTGTGATCGCCCGTGCGAGCCAGCATGTCGCAGAGTGCGGGTCGAGGAAACTCCGGTGGCCATTTGCAGATTGAAACGAGTGGCCGCAGATCATCGCGGTGATATTAGCGAGCATCTGCCGAAAAAACCGAGCGTAACCAACGGCAAACGCATTGCTTTGGTCGGTGCAGGGCCGGCATCGTTTACAGTGGCCAATGATCTGGCGCCGATGGGTTATGAATGCACTATATATGAGAAACTTGAAGAGCCGGGCGGTTTGATGCGCTCGAACATTCCGGCATTTCGCTTGCCGGAACAGGTTTTGAGCGAAGAGCTGGATTATATTTTGGATATGGGTGTTGAGTTAAAACTTGGCACGCCGGTGCAAAGCATGAAGTCATTGCTTGATGAAGGATATGATGCGGTATTTGTTGGCTCCGGTGCGCCCAAGGGCAAAAATCTTGATCTACCGGGGCGTTATGATGCTGGTGACCGCATTCATATCGGTATTGACTGGCTGGAATCGGTAGCATTTGAGCATACTGAGGCTATTGGTGAAAATGTTCTGATCATTGGCGTTGGTAATACGGCGATGGATTGCTGTCGTACTTCGCTGCGTTTGGGAGCAAAATCGGTAAAGGTAATGGCACGTAAACCACGGGAGTTTTTCAAGGCCTCGGATTGGGAATTAGACGATGCCGAAGAAGAAAACGTCGATATTGTAGTCAATCACTCGCCAAAGTCATTTGTGATTAAGTCTGGTAAATTGGTCGGCATGGTGTTTGAAAAAATGCAGTACCAGATCGATGATAATGGACGCATTACCGGACAAGAAGTCGTCGGCGAGGTTACAATCCCTTGTGACGATGTGATCTTGGCCATCGGTCAGGAAAACGCTTTTCCGTGGATCGAAGAAGATGCTGGTATCGAGTTTGATAAATGGGACGTGCCATTGGTTGATGAGACAACATTTCAATCGACCCTAACCGGCGTGTTTTTTGGCGGTGATGCCGCATTTGGCCCTAAAAATATCATTTGGGCAGTTGAACACGGTCATCAAGCAGCCATATCAATTCACAAACATTGTCAGGGTAAAATGTTAACTGGGCGATTGCCCGATCAAGTGCAGATGAGCCCCACCAAAATGGGAATGTTTGAGTGGAGTTTTTCGAATAGTTACGATAATTCTCCGCGCCGAAAGATGCAACATATTGAGCTGGTGAAAAGGTTCGAGAAACTCGATGTCGAGGTCGAGTTGGGGTTTTCTGCAGAACAAATAGCTACCGAAGTCGAGCGGTGTTTGAATTGCGATATTCAAACAGTATTTGACGCGCCTTTGTGCGAGGAATGTGATGCCTGTATCGATATTTGCCCGGTGGATTGCCTGTCGATTGTGCCGGGTTCTGAAACTGATGATAAATGGTGCAATTCGCCATCTGGCTCA
>JAESTZ010000064.1 GCA_016763315.1 Robiginitomaculum sp. | reverse complement strand
TGTAAATGCTCGACTTCGCCAAAATCGCGATTAAGCGAGCGGGCGGCTTTGCGAGCCGCACCCATCATAATATTATGCAGACCAGAAGCTGTTACCATAATCGTAATCCTTGAAAGCTGAATAAAGTTTAGTCAGCGCGCTTTACATAAGAGCCATCAGAGGTGCTGACCACTATTTTTTCATCAATTCCGACAAATGGTGGCACCTGAGTACGAACACCATTTTCAAGAATAGCCGGCTTAAAAGAATTTGCCGCCGTTTGACCTTTAACCACTGGCTCGGTGTCTTTTATCTGTAACACCACCTGTTCAGGCATAGATATTTTAATTGCTTGTTCGCCGTGGAACTCTATGCTGATCTCCATACCATCTTGCAAATATGCAGCTTGGTCGCCAATAAACTCTTTCATTAACTCAATTTGCTCGAAATTTCCGCTATCCATAAAAGCCAATGTATCGCCATTATCAAACAGATAGGTGTGAGGTTTTTGTTCTAACCTTACTTTTTCGACTTTTTCGGAGGAACGAAACCGCTCGTTAAGCTTTGAGCCATTGATCAGGTTCTTTAACTCTACTTGGTTAAATGCTCCACCTTTACCCGGCTTTACTGCATTGCATTTTACCGCCAACCACAAGGAATTTTGGTGTTCGATCACATTGCCGGGACGAATTTCATTACCGTTGATTTTCATATCATAACTCCTGTAGGTAGCTCACTGGCACCCTGTAAAGCATTTCTTACAAAAGTGTAAGCAGTTTTGCCACTTTGAAATGTGTAAATTATTTAAACCAGACCCTAATTATTCTGTGTTGCCCGCTGGTTTTAGCTGAACCGCTATCATAAGCGGCATTTTTGCTCTGGCGTGGATTAAATCACGACTGGCTGGTGTCAAAGCTAATCTTAATGCCTCGGTTAATTGACTGTATTCAGGTTTACTGTCTGCAGATGCTGCGCTGCGCAATGCCCACTCATAGGCCAGTTCACGATCCATGCTTACACCTTCACCCTTTGCCAAGGCCAAAGCATATAAATACTGACCTTCGGCCTCACCGCCTTCGGCTGCTTTGCGAAACCATCTGGCTGCACTGGCTGGTAAAGGCGGCGTACCACTGGCAAGAAAAACCCCATAAGCCGTCATTGCCAGCAAATTGCCAGCTGTCGCAGCCGTTTGTAATTGCCGCCCGGCATTCTCAGGCGCAAAAACAAGGCTGTCCGGATCGGCTTGCAACACTCCGGCTTTCCATGCAGCTTCTACAGAGCCACCAAAAACAGCCGTTTTATAAAGCGCAAGCGCCTCATCGTCTTTGTTCTGGCTTAGTAGTAAATCAGCTAAGGCAACTCGTGCCTCATTAACCCCGCTGGCGATTGCTCTGCGAAACCACTGTTCCGCTTTTGCTTCATTTGGTTGTCCGCCAAATCCAGAAGTAAAGCTACGTCCCAAAGCCAGCATTGCTTCTGGAACGTTTAGTTCGCCAGCCTTGATTAGAAATTCCCGTCCATCACTAGATGAAAGCCCACCCCGGCTCTCAAAAGCCATGCCTGCCAAAGCTAGCCAAGCATCATCGACATCATTACTGGCTGCTTCACGATACCATTTGACAGCATTGATTGGTTGTTTGTCTCCGCCTAAGCCATTATCCAGTAATATTGCAAACAAGAACTGTCCTTGCGCATCGCCATCAGCTCCGGATAATGCGGCCAACACTCTGGCTTTTACATAATCACCGCTTTGCCAAGCCTGATACGCCAAGGCAGCCTCGCTTAATATATCGGCATTATCGAAGTCGCGTAATTGTTCATTCGGGTCGTTAGGAACCTTAAAGATATTTTGCCAATCAACCTCAGTGGCAAGCTCTGTTGGTTCTTCTGGCTCTATTGGTTCAGTACTATTTGCGCCAAGGTCAATTTTGTTTTCTTGCGCCTGTACTGAAAAGCTTAAAAAGCCGAATATTAAACAAGCCAATAAAAGTCTATTCAATCCCATATTCAACTCAACAACCTAATTGCTTGGCAAGATCATTTATTGCAGTAACCGAACCATCTGTGGCATTCCAAATTCCGGAGCTAAGGCAAACGAAATCAGCACCGGCCTTGACTAAAGGACTAATATTTTCAGGTGTAATGCCGCCAATTGCCACACAGGGAATTTCCATCATCTCGACCCACCATTGCAAAAGATCAATTGTGGCGACGAATTCTGTCTTTTTGGTGGCGGTTGGAAAAAATGCACCAAAAGCCACGTAATCAGCCCCGTCCTCGGCAGCGCACATTGCCAAATGCCGCGAATTATGGGCGGTGGCGCCGATAACCATGTCCGACCCCAGCAATTTTCTAGCAGCTTTTACCGCCATGTCGCTTTGCCCTAAATGCACGCCGTCTGCGCCTAATTCTAACGCCAAATGCGGATCGTCATTTATGATAACAACTGCCCCATGCGCGCGGGCAATTGGCGCTAATTTTGCAAAAACCCGGGTAATTTCATCATCACCCACGTCTTTTATCCGGATCTGCAAGCTGGCAATTTCTTGCGCCTGACAAACAGCCTCAAGTTCAACTGTAAAGCTCTGCAAATCAGAAATTTGCGGCGGTGTCATCAGGTAAATTTGGGTATTCATTGCCATAAAACTGTTATGCCGCCAAACAGGAGTTACCCCTCAAGGCTCATGTTCCACTCGCCTTTGGTGGCCAGACCATTCATTTTCGCCCGATGAGCAAAAGCTGCTTGTCCGGCAGCAGTATCATTACCATTCCATGCGGCCAATGGCGCAGCTTGCAAGGCTCGACCATAAGAAAACGTCACATTCCACGGCAGATCATAACCGGCATTCATCGCGTTTAAGTGCGCAGTTGCATCAATGTCTGACTGGCCGCCGGACAAAAAGGCAATTCCAGGAACCGCAGCAGGAACAGATGCTTTTAGAACGGCAACCGTTTTCTCGGCCACTTCTTCGACACATGCCTGTGAGCTGCATTTCTTGCCAGAGACAATCATGTTTGGTTTTAAGATGACACCTTCAAGCTCTACACCTTGGTTATGCAATTCAGTAAACAGGCTCTTTAGGGTTGCCATAGTCACCTCGGAGCAACGATTTGCACAGTGATCACCGTCCATTAGCACTTCTGGTTCAACAATCGGTACAATTTGCGCTTCTTGGCAAATCGCAGCATATCTGGCCAGTGCGTGATTGTTGGCGGTAACGCATGCGGATGATGGCCGTTGTTGGTCAATTTCAATAACTGCCCGCCATTTGGCAAATCTAGCGCCAAGCTCATAATATTCGGCCATTCGTTCCCGTAATCCATCTAGTCCGGCTGTGACTTTCTCGCCGCCAAACCCGGCCATATTTTGCGCTCCGGCATCTACTTTGATCCCCGGAACTGCACCGGCTGCATTTATCAACTCAACCAATTTGGTTCCGTCATCTGAACTTTGACGCAAAGTTTCATCAAACAAAATAACCCCACCAATATAATTGCTCATGGCTGGCTCGGTGCGAAACAACATTTCTCGCCAATCACGGCGTTTGTCTGCGGTGCTGGTCAGGTTAATCGCATCAAAGCGCTTTTGTATGGTGCCAGAACTTTCGTCAGCAGCTAATATGCCTGTTCCCGTTGCGGTCATCTGATTAGCGATCTTGTTCAGTTCATGTAAATTCATAATTTTCCCCTTTGTAAATTTATTGTTTTATTGCCAGACATATCAACCCGGGTAATTGCTTACCCTCCATCCACTCAAGGAATGCGCCGCCGGCAGTTGATATAAATGTAAATTGTTTTGTGACTTTTGCCAAATTAAGTGCGGAAACAGTATCTCCGCCGCCAGCTACCGAAACAAGTTTTCCTGCTTGGGTTAATTCAGCCGCATATTTAGCCGCAGTGACAGTAGCGGTATCAAATGGTGTAAACTCAAATGCTCCTAATGGGCCATTCCAGATTAAGGTTTTTGCCCGATCCATCGCATTGGTTAGTGCCATTACGGCTTTTGGGCCGGCATCAAGTATCATCTCGTCAGCAGCCACATTTGTCGCCAAGCGTATTTCATGTTCGGCATTTGCTTTAAATTCTTTAGCGACCACCACGTCTTCTGGTAATAAAACTTCACAATTGCTGGCTTTGGCATTTGCCATAATAGTCCGTGCCATTTCTGCCAGATCCGGCTCGCACAAGGATTTACCAACCGGTTTACCAAGGGCAAAAAGAAACGTATTGGCCATGCCGCCGCCAACGCAAAGCATATCAACCTTGGTGACAAGATTTTGTAATAACTCGATTTTGGTTGAAACCTTGGCTCCGCCGACTATCGCTAAAACCGGATTTACCGGATTACCCAGTGCTTTACCTAAATGATCAAGTTCATATTCAAGCGCCAAACCAGCATAAGCAGGTAAATGCGCCGCCAAACCAAAACTTGAAACATGGGCGCGGTGGGTTACTGAAAAAGCATCTATTACAAATAAATCACCCAAGCTGGCCATTTTCGAAGCCATAACCGGATCATCAAGCACTTCGCCACGGTGAAACCTAGTGTTCTCCAACAATAAAACATCGCCAAATGATATGCTATCGATAGCAGCTTTAGCGGTCTCTCCAACACAATCAGTAGCAAAATAGACTTTGGAATCTAATATTTTTTCCAATTCTGGTATAACTTGCTGCAAACTAAATTTTGGTTCTGGTTGTCCTTCTGGCCGGCCAAAATGCGATAATAAAATTACCTTGGCACCAGACTTGCGCAAAAAGTCTATGGTTGGTTTTGCGCGCCGCAAACGAGTGTTATCGCTAACCTTTCCCTTTTGCACAGGCACATTAAAGTCAACACGAACCAAAGCGCGTTGTCCTGTTGGACTTGTTTCTTGCAAACGGCGAAATGCGGTCATTACAGATTAGCCCTTACAGGAACTTACCCATAGCAATTGCGGTATCCGACATTCTTGAAGCAAAACCCCATTCATTATCATACCATGTCAAAATCCGTACAAAACGTCCGTCCAGAACCTGGGTTTGCGGTAAGGCAAAAATAGAAGAATGGGGGTTGTGATTATAATCTATGGAAACCAGAGGCAGATCAGAATATGCCAAAACGCCCTTCATTGCGCCGTCCGCTGCGGCGATAATGGCGGCATTTACACTTTCAACGCTGGCATCTTTTCCGGCATCAAAACATAAATCAACGCAAGAAACATTTGGCGTTGGTACTCGTATGGAAGATCCGTCCAGTTTGCCAGCAAGTTCTGGCAATACCAAACCAACAGCCTTGGCCGCACCTGTAGAGGTCGGAATCATCGACATTGCCGCAGAACGAGCGCGATAAAGATCGCCATGCATTCGGTCAAGAGTTGGCTGATCACCTGTATAGGCATGAATGGTGGTCATATACCCGCGAAGAATACCAAAAGTATCATTTAAGACCTTGGCCACAGGTGACAGACAATTTGTTGTGCAAGAGGCATTGGAAACTACAACATCATCAGCAGTTAAAGTGTCGTGGTTAACCCCATAAACAATGGTTTTATCAGCGCCACCTGCCGGAGCAGAAACCAGAACCCGCTTGGCTCCTGCTTCTAGGTGCGCCGAAGCTTTTTCTTTGCTGGCAAAAAAACCGGTACATTCCATAACAATATCAACGCCAAGTTCTGCCCATGGCAGTTGCGCCGGATCTCGTTCGGCCAAAACCCGAACCGATCTGCCATTAACCGACATGCTGTCTTCGTCTGAAGTGATATCAGCATCTAAAATGCCGTGCGAGCTATCATATTTAAGCAGATGCGCATTTGTCGCCACCGGCCCAAGATCATTAATTGCCACCACCTCTATATCGGTGCGACCCTGTTCAATAATTGACCGAAACACCAAACGACCAATGCGACCAAAGCCGTTAATTGCTACACGAATTGCCATAAATCTTCCCCTTTACGATCAGCAAAACAATAAATTTGCCGAATCCACTTATGATATAATATGTCTCTTAGGCGGGGGTCATACCGGAACCATGGTTTCAGGGCAAGTAGACTTGATGACCAAACAACAAAATATTGTTATGTCAGAAGGACAGTTACCGCATTGTCCGTAATTCACATTCACGCATCAATAGGCCAATTTCACCGCGATACTCTTCTAATTGACTTGCCAGATCATCATAGTTCAGAGCGGCAACAGAAAAGCTTAGCTCTCCAGCACTTTTTAACAGACTGGTTATTTTGCTTCTTAGCTGCTCACAAGACATGCGTGCCAATTCAACCATCAGATCACCTTCGCGTTCAAGGCGAGCCATTCTTGCATCCATCTTGTTCATTACAATTCCTGCACAAAGCTAAATCTACATAAAGGTATAATGGTATTGAGCTGTGTATATTATCGTTGCGAATGACAAACGGGGTCCAGCAAGTGTGGCAATAGAAGAAGAAAACGGGGATGTCACCTCTTCGATGCCTAATGCCTGCCAGGGTCAGTCATTCGCAACAAAACCAACATAACAAAAAACCAACATCAATAAACCTGTCTGCAATTACAGGGGGTTAATAAAATCTTTACAGAACAATTTCCAACCGTCTTGCCGCTACAACCACCGCCTGCAATCTAGTGTCGACCCCTAGTTTTTCTCTGGCGTTTTCCACATGATACTGCACAGTTCGCTCTGTAATCATCAGAATTTGTGAAATATCCCAATTGGTTTTTCCTTTTGCCACCCATGTTAAGCACTCTCTTTCCCTGTCAGTAAGTACCCCGGACTCAACAAACCCCAAAGACTCTTTTAACGGGAATAATTCTGCCGCCCGACGGTACAGCAAAATGCCATACATTTCTAATTTTATTATTTCTGCTTTTGAAAACCTGGACATATCTCCAATAATATTAATCACCGCGAAGCGATTAAGACGTCCCTTTAGCGGGAACCCATACCCATCGATAATTCCCTGTTTTTTTCTAAAGTCATATATTTCTTGCACTCGCTTGGAGTTATCAGTTCGAACCAAATATTCCGAATATCGCACCGGTTGATTAGACGTGAAGGCCTTTCTGACAACCGGATCATGAAACATGTAATTACCATTTCGCCAGTATTTCCTGATGTAACTATCAGGTAATGTTCCAATGGAAAGATTGTCACCGGGGAAATCTTCAGTATCAGTGACTTCCGATAACTGAAATTCAGTCAGGCCTATCTTTATAATTAAATCTTTAAAATAACTCCTCAGATCTGGAAGGCTATCCAATTTCTCAAACGCCAAAACAACTTCTTCAATTTTTGGAAAAATGATTTTGTTGGCTTGTTTCATGCCGTTTAGGCTCCCCGTTTATCCCAAACGCGAATCCTCTGCCGCCTTGGGAAAACAGAATAAGCACAGCCATAAACCAGCACAAGGGGGATATTAAAAAATATACAGACTTAAGGACTTGGCTAACAGGTACCTTAAGTGGCACAATACGAAGATGAGCAAACCGCAAACAGATGATTCGCTAAACAAAGCCGCCAGTCGATTAAACAAGGCTCTGGAACAACTAGAAGCCCGCACAGGACAATTACTTGCGCAGGTTCAAGACGCCCGGAATGTCTCGGATGTTGATGAAGATAGAGCGCGATTGGCCTCGGAATTAGATGAGGCGCGAACAAGAGCAGCACTTATGGAAGACGCGGCGCGTGACGCAAGATCAGCTCTTGATGCTGCAATCAGTGATGTTCGCGAGGTGCTGGAGAATAGTTCATGAGTAAGGTTTCTATCAAAGTAAATAATCGGGCTTTTTCCATTGGTTGCGAACTTGGACAAGAAGCTCACGTACAAGCCCTTGGTGATGGGTTTGCAAAAAAAGTAGATGAATTGGCAAACCAAGTTGGCCAAATAGGGGATCTGCGATTGTTTTTAATGGCGGCATTGGTAATTGCTGATGAGTTGGAGACAACAAGACAAGGAGCAACAGCCGACAAAGATAGTCAAGAAATAAAGAAAATAGAGCAGGCTGCATCAAATGCTCTAAAGCAAGCAGCGATAAGAATAGAAAAAATTACGGCTAACTTGAAATAATATTGTTTTTGCAGAGTCTAATTCATATCTAGGCTTCACTTTTCCTGAAAATGCTATAAAAGCCAGCACGGGCGGTTTCTGCGGCATGCGTCTGGGGTCAAATCCCGGCGACCGTAATCTCTCCTGAGGGAACGATCCCTGATTGAGACCGTGGTCTCTTTCACATTGTGCCCACCTGTAAACTTGGGTCATCAGGGCATTTAATGCCCCAACG
>JAESTZ010000063.1 GCA_016763315.1 Robiginitomaculum sp. | reverse complement strand
CTATTTGACATTGTGAATATGTAACAACACCCATGAAACATGGGGTTTGGTGATGATTGGTACAAATACCGCCGCCAAGAACAATTTTTGTTCGTCGAGCCTTTTTAAGTTTTATCCACTGTGGAAAACAGACAAATTTACCAATAGGTTTTTTAAAGTTTCAAAATCGATCATTTTTGCAGGCAAATAGTTATTCTTAGTGCTCGCGATCCTAAAGCTAATTAGCAATTATCTTGGTGGCATGCGCGCTGCTGCATCAAGGCGGATGTGTTCGCCATTGATATAATCATTGCCGATAAGCGACATTACAAAATTTCCGTATTCTTCGGCTCTACCAAATCTGGCCGGGAACACTGTATGCGCTTCTAATGCGGTACGGACATGTGGTGGTAAACTATCATAAATCGGAGTTTCAAAAAATCCCGGCAAAATTGTCAGCACCCTGATGCCTTCTCGTGCCAAATCCCGTGCCGCCGGCAAGGTCATGGCAACAATTCCACCCTTTGAGGCGCTATAGGCTAATTGCCCGATCTGGCCATCAACAGCGGCAACACTGGCAGTATTGATAACCACACCGCGGCTTTCACCGTCCACTGGCTCAAGGGTCATCATACCGGCGGCAGACTTGCTCATACACATGAAAGTGCCAATAAGGTTGATATTGATCACCATTGAGAAACCATCAACACTATGTGTTACTATCTCGCCAGTGTCGCGTTTACGACCGGCGGTTTTTTCTGCCCAACCAATACCGGCACAAGAAACCATAACGCGTTCTTGACCATGGGCTGCTCTGGCGCTGGCAAAACCGGCATCAACGCTTTGCTCGTCGGCAACATTGACTTTGACAAAATGCCCGCCGATTTCAGCGGCAATTTCCTGTCCTCGTTGCTCGTTTAAATCGAACAGGGTAACTTTTGCTCCTTCAGCTGCCAAAATACGGGCACTTGCTTCACCAAGACCGGAGGCTCCACCGGTAACTATTGCGCTTACACCTGGTTGAATTTTCATTTTTTGCCCTTTTTCTGCCGTAAAAATAAGTTCATATACTCCACACACCTGAAAAGTGAAAACCGGTTTTCAGATAAGTGTATGGATCACTAAATAAATTTATACTCAAAAATTTTGGTTTCCAAATATTTTGAGTATAAACAAACTTGGAATCAATCAATACAGTTAGGTAAACCAGATGCGTGAAAAACCCAAGCCAGTAATTGTCGCAGGCTCCTTGCCTATGGTTATTGATACTGACCGGCGAAAACCGCCTAGGAATTTCTGGCCAAAGTTTTGGTCAACCCTTGGAGCAATACCTTTTTCGGAGGAACTAGCTTCGGCGTGGTATTGCGCCATTGATGAAAAAACTCCGGGGCGGGTCAAGGGAGTGCTGTTCGCTGCCATTGGCTATTTTGTCTTGCCAACCGATATCTTACCGGATTTCATTGCCGGTATCGGGTTTACTGATGATGCAACGGTTCTGGCTACGGCGATGGGAATTGTTGCCGCCATATCAAGCCGGTACATCGCAATAATGCCCGTAAGCTATTACGGTTGCCAGCCCAAGAAGAAGCAAAATGAACGGTAAAATTGCTTTGGCATTACATGGCGGTGCCGGGCCAATACGAAATCCCGACACCAGCAAAGAAATTGCCAATTTAACCAAGCTGCTTGATGAGGGCGAGGTAGCCTTATTGGCTGGCGCCAGTGCGCTGGACGTGGTTGAGACAATGATCCAGCAATTAGAAGAAGCCGGACTTTATATTGCCGGTCGCGGCTCCTCACCAAACAAAAACGGCGAATTCGAGCTAGACGCATCGATCATGGACGGAGCCAACCGCAGAGCCGGATCTGTGTGCGCCTTGCAAGGAATTATCTCGCCAATATCAGTGGCTCGTGCAGTAATGGAAAAAACCCCGCATGTCATGCTGGCCGGTGCCGGAGCCAGAAAGTTTGCACTTGAGCAAGGCTTTGCTGAAATCACCGACACAAAAAAACACTTCATACCGATCTCCCCCAAAGGCAAAAACACCGATGATCTGGCGCACGGAACAGTTGGCTGTGTCGCGCTAGACAATCAAGGACGTCTTGCCGCCGGCACCTCAACTGGCGGAGTGTTAAACAAAATACCGGGACGGGTTGGAGATACACCATTGATCGGCGCAGGAACCTGGGCTGATCAACAAGTAGCGGTTTCGTGTACCGGACAGGGCGAGTATTTTATCCGTGCCGCAGTGGCTGTCGACGTATCTGCCCGTATGACTTATGGCGGGTTTAGCATTGATGCCGCCGCCGCCGGCGCATTAGCCGATATGCAAAGGCAAGGCGGTGATGGCGGCTTGATAGCTATTGACCATCAAGGTCAAGTTAGCATGCCGTTTATCTCTCATGGCATGCGCAGAGCCGCATTGCACGGTGATGGCCGCAGGGAGATTTTGGTGTTTCGCTAATCGGTTAGGGTCAGATTATAGTTGTGTTAATAAGGAAATGATTGACTAGGACTTTACATGTTCGGCTTTGGAAATATTTTGATGCGCCTGTTTCTCATTGTTTTGGTTTTAAGCTTGTTATCTGTAGCAGCTTTTGCCAACAGTACTCCTAAATTACACACGACAATTAAGGACTGGAGCGTGCTAACCAGAAGTGTTGATGGCGATACTATTTGCTATGTTCGAAGCTTTGCCTCTGAGAGGTCACCGCAAAATGTAAACCATGGTGATGTGGTGTTTTTCATAGGCACATGGAAATCCGGCATTGCCGAAGAACAGCCAAGCTTGATGACCGGCTACCCTTTGCGATCAAAATCACCACCAAAAGCCAAAGTCGGAAACCGCACAATAACCATGTTCAGCGCAGCCAATGAGGCGTTTGTTGAAACTGAAAAAGATGAAAAGAGATTGGTTCGGGCAATGCGCAAAGGCTCTAGGTTGCGCGTAGAGGCTATGTCCGATCGCGGCACGGCAACCTCTTACGAATTCTCATTGTCCGGCATCACCGAGGCTTTACGCAGAGCAAATCGACTATGTAGTTAAAATTGACTAGAGCATTTCCAGTAAAGAGCGAGAAGCTTTTAGCTTGCCCTACCGCAATGCTGGCGCTTGTTACTTGTGGTGAGCAAATGCGAAAATAATATGGTAGAATACGTTTCTGGTTTAAGCTGCGCAGCCTTTGGCTTGTTTGTGTGCGTACATTGCCTTATCGGCTAAATCGAGTATTTCATCAGCACTTAATTCTGGTTGAAACGGTTGAACTCCTGCACTGGCGCCAATGCATATTTCTTGTTGGCCGATATCTATATGTTGCTCGCGAATCAACTCTACCAAGGCCGAGGCTTTGGCTGTAGCTCCGGCATCGTCAGCGGCAGCAAGCAATATACCAAATTCGTCACCGCCAAGTCGACCAACCAAATCCGATTCCCTAATATGCTCGTTCAACACTTTGGACACATGTAACAATACAGTATCACCTGCGGCGTGCCCATATTCATCATTAACCCCCTTGAAGCCATCAAGGTCTACATAAACCAGCGCCCCTCCAAGGTCATGGCGTTGAGCAAAAGCCATGGCTCTGGAAAGCTCTCGGGTAAATGCTCTGCGGTTTAATACCGGCAATAACGGGTCAGTGTCGGCAATACCCTCTAAATCCTTGATACGGGCTTGTAATCCGCCAGCCTCTGAATTCAACTTTTCAACCTCATTGATCAGGCGTAACACTGCATCTTTAACATCTGGAGTCAGGTCGGCGGCCTCTAGTCCAGCCAAACGTGATAATTTTGGGCGTGTTGATTTATTAGGTTTTCGTTTTGGCGAAACCTCTTTTGGCCTTGTTTCTCCTGATATTTCGGTAAATTCTTTCATTTTAATTTGCCAATGCCCATAGCTTACAGATCGGTTTATCTCGTCTGTTACCGTAATTTCAACGGCCAAGGTTAACAAACAGTCAACCATATTTCGTTGACATGGACAATACTGACTTTATTTTACTGCTTCTTTTGGGATAGGAACCAAAGTTCGATGCCTCAAAACAAGTCAATAAAAGTAGCTATTATCATGGGTTCAAACTCTGATTGGCCAACTATGAAAGCTGCAGCAATGCTGCTGGAAAAGCTTGGTATTGAATTTGAATCCAGAATTATTTCTGCACACCGCACACCTGACAGAATGTTTGAGTTTGCCAAAACTGCCAAAGAAAATGGGTTTTCAGTGATCATTGCCGGAGCCGGCGGTGCCGCACATTTACCGGGAATGGTCGCCAGCATGACGATATTGCCGGTACTTGGGGTTCCGGTACAAAGCAAAGCTCTAAGCGGGCTTGATAGTTTACTGTCTATTGTACAAATGCCAGCAGGTATTCCAGTGGCGACACTGGCTATTGGTACGGCTGGCGCCAGCAATGCCGCTTTGCTGGCGGCATCCATCTTGGCGCTTAGCGATGATGATTTAGCCGAACGCCTTCAATCATGGCGGTCAGAACAAACGGCAGCTATCGCCGAAACTCCGCAATAACCCTGATGCAGCGGGTTGGAATACTAGGCGGCGGACAACTGGCAATGATGCTGGCACAGGCCGCGAAGAAACTTGGATTAACCACAACCGTCTTGGCTCCAGATGCGGATTGCCCAGCAGCAACATATACAGATACGTTTATTCAAGCAGAATACGAAGACATTGTAGCGATGGAAAGCTTTGCAGCTAATTGTGATGTTATAACATTCGAGTTTGAGAATGTCCCGGTAAGCAATTTATTTGCTTTGCAAGAATCTGGGCATTGCATTTTCCCCGACCCGAAAATTTTAGATGTTTTGCAAGACCGGTTAACCGAAAAGAAGTTTTTACGGGCACACAATATTCCTCTTGCTGCCTTTGCTCGTATAGATAAGGCATCAGACTTCCCCAAAGCAATAAGTATAACCGCTCTGCCATGTATATTGAAAACCCGCCACTTTGGTTATGATGGTAAAGGACAAAGTTGGATCAAACACGAAAGTCAAACAACAAAAGCTTTTGACCTGATCCACCACCACCCGGCAGTTCTTGAGGCCGCAATAGACTTCGAGCGCGAGGTTTCAGTAATAGCAGCAAGAAACAATCAAGGAGAGTTTGTTGCGTTTCCTGTAACAGAAAATTTGCACGAAGGTGGAATTTTGCGACGCTCTCATATACCAGCGAATTGTTCTCAAGATATTTCAAAAAGAGCTATTGCAATTACCCGTGATATTGCCTCTTGCCTAAATTATGTTGGCGTATTGGCTGTAGAGTTTTTTATACAACGCAATGGACAATTACTGGTCAATGAAATTGCGCCAAGAGTTCATAATTCAGGCCACTGGACCAAGGGTGGAGCAACACCTGATCAGTTTGAAATGCATCTAATAGCAATTACCGGCATGGATATGCCAAAACCAGATTGTGTTTCAGAAATAACCATGATCAATCTGATCGGCAAAGATATGGCTGAAGCTCAAAAATGGACTGATGAGGGTTGGCTAGTTACCGATTATGGCAAAGGGAAAATGGTTGATGGCCGGAAAATGGGTCATGCGACTAAAAGGAAAACTAGCTCCCGTTAAACTAATCGTAGTTTTACGATAAATTTCGTACCGTTTTTGCTGGTTTCCAGCAAATCAAGATCGCCATTATTGGCTCTGGCCAGTTCTCTGGCAATCGCCAAACCAAGCCCGGAGCCATCTTTTGAGGCAGTCCCAGAAAAAGGAGAAAACAAATTTTTTCTAATATGGTCGGGAATTCCAGGCCCGTTATCGCTTATATGCAAACGAGCTTCAACATTGGATGAAGTAATTTCAGCTTGCAGATTTCCCGAGCCCTGCAGCGCTTGTGTAGCATTGCGTAGCAAATTCACCAATATGCGATACAAATGATCAGGGTCAGCTCTAACATCAAGGGTTCGAGGCACATTATTTATCCACTGGACTTTGCAGTTAGGATTTGTACAAGCGTCTAGCCAAGCATCTTCTAACGCCAAGAATAGCGACAAGTTTTGTGGTTCCGGCTCCGGCTCGGTTGAACGCCCATACTCAAGTGTTGTGCGGCTTAAATTTACGCCACGATCAATGGAGCGCACCAAACGTTCACCCATCTTGCGTATTTTCGGATCTTTACTACTTGCCAGCCGGTCAGAAACCAATTGTGCGCTAGTTAAGATGTTTCTCATATCATGATTTATTTTGGCAACGGCTTCACCTAATGCCGCTAATCGGGTTTTTTGGTTTAAGGTCTGTAATACCTCTTTTTGTAACAAGCGTAAATCTTTCTCGGCAATACCGATTTCATCGGTGCGGCCAGATGGAACAATGATTCTGGTGGGGTCTTGCGGTTGTTCCCGAAACCCGACCATTGCCATAGACAAATTGTGCATTGGTCGAACCAAAACGTATAAAAGTGTTGTGTAGATGAGTGCACCGGCCAGTATCGATATTAACAGAGATATCCAGAAAGTGCGAATTGAAAAAATTATCAATTCAGCTCTTAGATCTGACTCCAAGACCACAACCTCAAGAAAATCATTGCTGGAAGAGCCAAAGCTATCCCGGACTCGTAAATATTCAGCTTGCGGGAAAACCAGTGAGTTAAAAGTTTGACCCAAAGAGTAAATGATCGACTTGTTCCTTAGGTCAACCATAATATTAGAGCCTGCTGTCAGCGGCGCAGGTAAAATAATTTCACTAATACCATCACGGTTTATTCGAACCGCCCTGATTCGGGCAGTTTCAAGCATTTGCAACGCCACCTCTTCGGAGACCATCATGTCTTCAGCAACTTCAACGCCAATAACAACAAGACGCGCCGCTTGCACCCTGTCTTGCAACCACTGTCCACGAAAGGCTGAAGCAGAAGGCAGAAAAATGGTGATTTGCGCCAGCATGACAAACAATATCGTTAACCACAACAACCGCCGCCCAAGCGATGATTTGGGGCGAAAAGGAAAATCCAAGACGTTATTTTGTTTTAAAATCTCCCCCACCCCTTGTGTTCAAAACTAAAGCTAATAGCAGTTTAGATCAGCTTATGTTACCGGAGCAATCGGAAACTAGCGAAATTACCTTGAACATTCACATTAAAAACACCTGTCAACGCTTGACTTGGAGTTAGTTGGCTCTTAAAACCCGCCGCTCAAAGCAAGTTCCCTTAAAGGCTCCCGCCATGAAACGTACTTTTCAACCCAGCAAAATTGTCCGCGCACGCCGTCATGGATTTCGATCACGTATGGCAACCAAATCTGGTCGTCAGGTCTTGGCCAGACGCAGATCCCGAGGCCGTAAGGTGATTAGCGCCTAATAGCCTTAGAAAGATGTAGATGGCGAATACCCGCCTCACTCAACGAAAACAGTTTCTATACGTCGCTAATGGTGCGTATATGGCTAAGCGTTCGGTTGTTGTTCAGGCTAGAGAATCTTCTTCCGCTCACTCGTCCATACGCTCCGGGTTTACCGCTACTAAAAAAACAGGCAATGCAGTACGTAGAAACCATGCAAAACGGCGGTTGCGCGAAGCCAGTAGAGTTTTACTTGATCAATATGGTCAAATAGGATGGGACTACGTGTTTATTGCCCGTAAAGAAACAGCCGACACCAATTGGCGGGCTTTACTTGACGACATGAAGCTAGCGTTATTAAACCTTCGCAATCACCATAAGGGTGTTATTGTAAATCAGCAGCAATTTGCTGAACAAAATTCGAACCGGAATTCTAACACAACAAGGAATAAAAGCTGATGGGCGATCAAAAAAACATGTTTCTGGCCATTGCTCTTGCATTGATTGTTTTGACAATTTATCAGTTTCTGGTGGTCGAGCCCGCGGCAAAACAACGCCGTGCAAACCAAGAAATTCAACAACAACTTGAAACACAAGAAAAACTAAATGTTGCGCCAACAGTTCAACTTACCAACCAGATCGCTGCTCAAGCAATGCAGTCAGCACAAAAAGTTCCCATTGACAGCCCGTCTTTAGATGGCAGCATTTCCACGTACGGTGGAAGATTTAATGATTTGTTTTTACGCCAGTATCGCGAAGAAATGGACGAAAACAGCCCAGAAGTACGGCTTTTAGATCCATCTTTGTCACGAGGTGGTGAGTTTGCTATGTTTGGGTGGCGCGCTGCTGATGATGGCGCCAACAATACGCTGCCAGGTCTTGAAACCAATTGGACGCTGACTACTGGTGAAACCTTAACACCGGAAACACCTTTGATATTTAAATACGAGAGCAGCGAGGGTCTGGTTTTTACTCGTGAAATTAGCGTTGATGACAAGTACATGTTTACTATCATTGATAATGTGCAAAACACAGGAACAGCAACCAGAACAATCCGCCCGTTTGCTCAAGTACGTAAATATGGTGACCCGACCGTTCTGCCCAAAGACGCGACACCTATGGACAAGCGCAAACTTCGAGGTAGTTTTGTTTCACACCAAGGAATAATTGGTGCTGTTGGCGGTGAAGGCATAAAACAGAATTATAAAAAAATACGCAAGGGTGGCGGCACGGATCAAGGTGTTGGCGGCTGGATTGGTTTTACTTCTAAATACTGGTTGGCCGCAGTCATTGCACCAGTTGATGAAGCTTTAGAAACCAGCACTAGAATGTTTCGATCCAGCGGTGGCGCCGATGTTTTTGAGGCTAGCTTATTAGGCTCTCCACGCGAAGTAGTGCCCGGCGCAAGCGTCCAAGTAACCCAACGCCTGTTTGCCGGCGCTAAAAAAGTTGATGCATTGCAGAGCTACCAGGAAGACTTAGGAATAGTCCGGTTTGACGAAGCGATTGATTGGGGTTTGTTCTGGTTTTTAACCCGCCCATATTTTGTTGTTCTTGATTGGTTATACGGAATTTTCGGCAATTTTGGTTTAGCGATTATGGCATTGACCGTAATAATTAAAGCAATTTTCTTTCCCTTAGCCAACAAATCATACGAATCCATGGCGCGGATGAAAGCATTGTCCCCTAAAATGGAAGAGCTAAAAGAACTGCACAAAGAAGACAAACAAAAGTTGCAACAAGAAACTATGGCTTTGTACAAACGTGAAAAGGTCAGTCCGTTTGGTGGTTGCCTTCCGATATTATTACAAATACCGGTGTTCTTTGCCCTGTATAAGACATTATATATTTCGTTGGAAATGCGCCACTCGCCATTTTATGGCTGGATCAAGGATCTATCAGAACCCGATCCAACAGCAATCGGCAATTTATTTGGTTTAATTCCGTGGGATGCGGCCTCTGTTCCGGTTATAGGCGCGGTTTTAGCTGTGGGTGTTTGGCCGTTAATGATGGGTCTAACCATGGGCGCGCAACAATTACTAAACCCGCCAGCACCGGATCCTATGCAGCGTAAAATCTTTGCTTTCATGCCAGTTGTCTTTACCATTTTGATGGCACCCTTTGCCGCGGGACTGGTGATTTACTGGACTTGGAATAACTTCTTGTCTCTGATTCAACAATATATCATCACAAGAAAGAACGGCGTTGATACACCATTTGATAAATGGATACGAAGAATACGGAGAATAGAAAACTGAGTACCGAGCAACAAGCCATTAACAAAGAGAAACTAGAAGCCGGGCGATTACTATTTGCCCGTGAGTGCAGTTTTGTCATGGGAGCCGTTGATCTAAAACATTTACCGCCAGCCGAGCTTCCAGAAGTAGCTTTTGCTGGCCGTTCAAATGTTGGCAAGTCGACTTTATTAAACGCCCTTACCAATAGAAAATCTTTAGCCAGAGCCTCCAATACTCCCGGACGTACGCGAGAGCTTAATTTCTTTAACCTTGATGACAGGTTGATGTTGGTGGATCTGCCTGGATATGGCTATGCCAGAACATCTCGGGATTCAGTTGAGAAATGGACGAAACTAACTAAAGCCTACTTAAAGGGACGAGCATCTCTGGCAAGGTGCTTTTTGTTGATTGATGGCAGGCACGGCATAAAACCGATTGATCTGGCAATTATGGATGAATTTGATGAAGCTGCCGTTGTTTATCAAATAATCCTGACTAAAGCCGACAAAGTAAAGCTCGACGACCGGCAGCCCCTGATCGACAGAACTCAAAAGACCATTGCCAAACGACCGGCAGCACACCCTCATTTATTGCTGGTGTCCTCAAACAAGGGCCATGGGATTGCTGAATTGCGAGCAGAAATGGCAACTTTGTCAGTTTCTAAAGTTATAAAATGAGTGCGCTTAGTCGGGCTCTCTGCTTGCTGTTTGCCGGACTTGCCCCTTGGATGTTAAGCGCGCCGGCACGCTCTGCCGGTCAAGAGATATGTAATGAAACCAGTTTCATTATCTATTCAGCAGTCGCGTTTACTGAACAAGACTCGCTGATAAGTGAAGGATGGATCAGGTTACGCCCCGGAGAGTGCCGTACTGTATTACCAGAGCCTATACCCAAAGGAGATATTTTTGTTTTTGGTCGCTCTTCTGACGCGCACCGTGGTGGAATTCGCAAATGGACAGGCTCGACTTCAATTTGTGTAGACCAAGAAAACTTCTCGGTAACAGCTTTGGCTAATTGTGAAACCTTAGGTCTTGAAAAGAGAAATTTCAGAATAGTAAACAACAGCCCTTCTGCTGAAAAAAGGGCGACATTTACTGAAGTAGAAGAATTTAAAAACCGGGCATCTTTGGCCGGACTACAACGCCTGTTAATGGATAATGGCCAAGATATTCGTAATGTTGACGGCTATGCCGGTCGGCGCACCAGAATTGCAATTCGTAAATACCTAAATGAAATGCAGATAAAACAACGCCCAGAAGACTCTGGCTTGATAGATATGCTTGAACAATCAGCCAGAAAAAACAAGCATTTAACTGGTTTAGAGCTATGCAATGATGCTGATGGAACTTTATGGGTAGCCTATGCGAAACGACGCAATAAACAATGGGAAAGCAGGGGGTGGTGGACTTTGGCAGCAGGCTTATGCGTACCATTGCTCAACGAACCACTTTCCAAAAAGGATAAATTTTATCTTTATGCAAACCTAGTAGAAGAGGGTAACGAGATGCTCTTGGAGCAGGCTAATGAAACATTTTGCATATCGCGGGTAAAGTTTTCAATCTTTGGCCGTTATACATGCGAGGTAAGAGGATATTCAGAGGCAAAGTTCATGAAAATACAAACCAGAACACAGCAATTAACGCGTATTCGTTTAAAGCCAGAAGACTTTGGTGGAAATATCCTAGCTAAATCTGAAATCGAGGCAATCAAATGATAGCACGGCTTAAAAACAGTAGAAGCTGGGTGTTTGATCTTGATAACACTTTATACCCAACTCACAGTGATTTATTTTCACAAGTAGACAGTAAAATAACTGAGTATGTTTCAAAATTTTTTGACATTGACTTAATTAAAGCCAAAGAATTACAAAAACAATTCTACCTTAACAGCGGCACGACTTTGAATGGCTTAATGGAAAACCACTCATTAAAAGAGGACGAATATCTAGAGTTTGTTCATGATATAGAATACTCTGTTCTACAGCCAGACCCACAATTAGCCGCCGCGATAGATGCGCTGCCGGGCGACAAACATATCTTTACTAACGGTTCGGTCATGCATGCAAAAAATGTTCTTAATGCCCTTGGGTTTGACGGTCTATTCAATGGCATTATTGATATCAAAGCGACAGGGTATGTGCCAAAACCAGACCAGCCAGCTTATGATCACTTGATAAGTGATCTTGACCTTGATCCAAACAGGTCGGTTTTTTTCGAGGATTTAGCAAGGAATTTATTACCTGCACACCAGATGGGATTTACCACGGTTCTGGTTTGCTCTGACAAGGACTGGAGCCACGAACCTAAAGGCGCGCGCCCAGCTTCAATAAATGACAAATACGAGCATGTGCATTTCTCAACCGATGATCTTACCGGATTTTTGAAAAACACCGCAATTTAAGGAATTAAGCAGATGGATCAACAAACTGCTCAGACAATTATTGAAGCGGCTTATGCCGGAAAAGAAGCAAACCAAAGCGATGTTAAAGAAGCAGTGCTTGCTGCGTATAATTGGCTTGATGATGGCACTTGCCGGGTAGCGGAACCAAAGCAAGGTGGTGGATGGAAAGTAAATGTTTGGCTAAAACAAGCAGTTTTACTTAGTTTTGGGTTGTTTGAGTCCGAAATTGTCGAGCGAGGTTCGCTCGGTAATAACTTTGATAAAATGCCGCGCAAAACAACAGGTTGGAGTGAAGCTGACTTCAAAAAAGCCGGGTTTCGTATGGTTCCACCGGCAAATGTACGCTTTGGAGCTTACATAGCGCCGGACGTGGTATTGATGCCTTCTTTTGTTAATATGGGCGCCTATGTTGGTGCCGGAACCATGATTGATACATGGGCCTCGGTTGGTTCTTGCGCGCAGGTAGGGGCAAATTGCCATATTTCTGCCGGAACAGGAATTGGCGGAGTGTTAGAGCCGCTACAAGCCGATCCGGTGATTATCGAAGATAATTGTTTTATTGGCGCCAGAAGCGAAGTGGTCGAGGGTGTATTTATCGGTGAAGGATCAGTATTGGCTATGGGGGTGTTTATCACTAAAAGTACCAAAATAGTTGTACGTGCAACCGGTGAAATAATTTACGGAAGAGTCCCGCCATATTCTGTAGTGGTTCCAGGAACCCTACCTGATCCAAAAGGTGGGCCGTCGCTTGCTTGTGCGATAATTGTCAAAACAGTTGATGCAAAAACCAGAGCCAAAACCGCAATCAATGATTTATTGCGGTAAAGGTACGGTCACGCCGCCGAATTGTTTATCGCGCTGTATAAATCGCTATTCTATATTTAACGGCGCCAGCGCAATTGCATAAAGGCGATTTAGAAAAACACTGGACTCTAGCTCTTCAGCTTGGCGAAACAAGGTGGATAAAACAACACCCTCTACTGCCATAACAGACATCTGCATTGCAGACACAGAAAACCCAAGAGCTTGGGCAATACGAGAGGCCTGTGCATCACGGGCTTTTTCTAGATATTCTTGTAGTCCGTAAGCCGACGCTTGCGAATGCAATCGGGCTGTAAGGCATGGCGATTTACTGTGAATTTGCACATAGGCAATCAACAAATCATATAAGATATCTTCGTTTGGTTTTGATTTTGCCATGATAATTCCCCCTACAACCCGAAGCTCCTCAGCCACATGATCTTCAATCAAAGCGGCCATAATGGCATCTGAATTTGGGAAATATTGATACAACGAGCCAATGCTAACACCGGCTCGCTCCGCAATATGGTTAGTGGTAAATGGACTTTTAGACTCTTCCAGAACACGAGCCGCCGCTTGTAGAATCGTATTTACAAGCCTTTTGGATCTTTCTTGTTTAGGCACTTTACGTACTGTTCTAACAGGAAAGTCTACGTTCTTTTCTATAGGCATGTTGGTAAACTCCAATGCGAGTAGGCAAAAAAAGGATTTACATCTAAAAGTATAAAAATGAGCAATAACTCACATTACAAAATCGTTCAGTCAAGAATTGAATTAAACGGCCATACTTTGATCACGGAACATCCGGTAAATTTATCGGAACGAGGTGGCACAGTTTGGTTATTTTTGCATGGCATAGCAGTTACCCCGTCATTTTGGGCGCCGTTAATGCCGCAGACCTTTCTTAAACAAGAGCCGTGGATTTCTGTTTCTTTGCCTGTTCATTCGCCATCATCTGGCCCACAGGGATTTTCGCGAACCGACGTAAAGCCGGATTTATTTAATACCTTGAACACCGCTGTTCTTGATAAACTTTTACCCGGACGCGATGTGGTGATTGTCGGTCACTCCACCGGTGGGTTTGCCGGACTGTGCCTCGCTCATGCTTGTCCCGATAGAGTGCGTGGTGCCATCAGTGTTGGCGGCTTTGCTGATGGCAAATGGAGCGGTTTGGAAGGGGATATGCAACTAATGGCTCGTAAAGAGAAATTAGGAGCATTTGGACCCTTTGTTTTACGAATATCTTCTTGGTTGACCACTCGTTGGCCATGGTTGCATGAAAAGACCGCTTCAGCATTTGCCTATGACCGCAAAGCTTTTTTTGCTGACAAGCCAAGCAAAAACGCTTTTCGCATGATGCGTCGTGATGCCCGAAGTCAAAACCAAAGCCAGTTAATCGAATTCTTTGCCGGGATTCGCGATGTTGATATATGGAATATTATTCCTCAAATAGAACAGCCGGTTTTGGTGTTTGCTGGCGAGCATGACCCGGTAATTCCGCACGAACAAACTATACGCCTTAATGATACCCTGCCCAATTCTCAATTACTGGTTTATGCCGACGTTGGGCACATGATAATGAATGAACGCCGGGAGGCTTTTTGGAAAGATATTGCCCTCTGGAAGAAATCTTTACTTTCAAAGAGCAAACCATGACCTCAATATCATTGCCGGCAGCGTTACACGCAGCCTTATATTTTTCTATATTTTATTTTTTGGCAGCACTATTAACCGGTGTTTGGAAATGGCGTTCCATGCTAAGCTCAAAGGAAGGTCAAGCACATAAATATATCGACATAGCCCACCATGCGGCACTTCATTATGGACCCTTCATAGTACTTGCCGGTGTACTGGCTTCTTTTTGGCCGTTTGGACGTATTTTTCCAGCCTGGATATTGATTGAAATTATGGGCTGGACAATGGTTTTATCTCTTAGCCGATATATCATGCTGGGGCTTAAAGGTGATATTTCAAACCAGCTTAAAAAGCCTACAAAGGCGGCACGGTTTGGTTTAGTGTTCTTTTTCTTTGGTTCGGTCTTACCCGGCCTTGCTATTGCTTTCGGTGCATTAAATGGCCTTTGGGAAAATTTGCCGGGTATTCCATTTTAAGATAACCAGCACATCAACGATCACTTCGCTCTTGTAACATCTTTGTAGCAGACTCAACCTTGCCACCATTGTTTGCAATATAAGAAGTTATTTCACTGCGTTGCTGAACTGCCAACCATATACCAAATGCTTCCAAATCAATGATTTTGCTAATTCCGTTTTTAGTGCGCACTCTCCAGCGGACATTTAACGGTTTTTCCAAAGCCCCGCCGGATATAGTTGTATTGACAATCGCATCACCCGGCTTGCGGTCAATAGAGCCGGTAACAACGAAGCTCTCTCCACCAAACTTGGTTAAATTATCTTGGTATACGCTTTTAGCATATCGATCAAAAGCATGCTTAAAGTCATCAAAAACAACAGAATCAAGGTTTCTAGCATATTTTCCAAGAACAAACCGCGACACCTTTCTGCTGTCAATAACACTATCTATAAACTCGCCAAAAGCTATATTTTTTTCGGTTTCACCTATATATTTGTCCTGTAATATTTGCAGTCCTACAGACGCTTGTTGTTGTACAAACGCTTCTTCTGCTGGCCCGGCTTTTACGTCTGTGGACATTAGCCAAAAAACTAAAAAAATTGGTGTAAAACAGATAAGTCTAAACAGCATTACAGTTCCTAATAATCATCATCAAATTCATCAAAGTCTGGCAAATCGTCAATAGCGATTGCCCCATCGCGAATAGCGTGGTCTCTGGCCTGTTCATACAAAGAGCGATACGCAGCATATTCATCTAGAGAGTTTTCATCAAGATTGTCGATAAGCTCTATTGCTTCGGTACGAAGCCCAAGAGAATTTATACTAAATCTGGATACTTGCGCAATAGTTGCGCCTTGGTATTGAACTAAAAAGAACGGGTGAGTAACCACATCAACGACTAACCCAACAGAATCTCTACCGTTCGAGGGGCCAAGAAATGGTAAAACCAGATATGAGCCACTTTCAACACCCCAAACAGCAAGAGTCTGGCCAAAATCTTCCGGCTTTGCTGTAATACCCATATCTGTTGCTGGATCGAACAGACCCGCAAGACCAAGAGTGGAGTTGATGCCAAATCGAACCGTAGTATCTACCGCTGCACCAATTTTACCTTGCAAAATATTGTTTAAAAGATCAGTTGGTGCGCGCAAATTAGCCAACGCATTATTGATACTGCCCCGAACTGGTTGCGGTGTTATTTTGCGATACCCTTTTGCAACAGGCTCGAACATTGCTTGATCAACAGCTTTATTGCCGTTAAACATTCGATGGTTATAGCCAGCTAACAGATCATCAGCAGCAAAAGTCGAACAGGCACCCATTAAAAGTGCTGATGATAACAACGTGATTATTAAAAAAACAAGTCTCACAAAAACCTCTATTGGAACGGTTAACCATCAGATATGTGGTAATACAGGGTCAATTTCAAGTTAATATTTAAGCTGGCTTTTAAAGTTTATCCTTTTTCGCCACCATCATATAATTTATTGAGACATCACGGCTTTCTGACCAAAGACGAGTAAGCGGATTAAAAGAAATCCCAAAAGGGCCCTCTAAGGTAAGACCCAGTTGTTCCAATGGTTTGCGGATTTCGTCAGGTTGCACCAGCTTATCATATTCATGGGTGCCGGGCGGTAACCATCGTAATATTTGTTCAGCGGCAAAAATTGCCAGCGCTCGTGCTTTTGGTGTTCGGTTTAATGTAGCAATAATCATAATGCCATTAGGAGCCAGTAATTGCGCACAAGAGATAAGAAAAGAATTACGATCCGCAGTATGCTCAATCACCTCCATATTTAAAATGATATCAAACGGTTTTTCTTTGTTTTCCAATAAAGCTTCTGAAGCGCTATGACGAAAATCAATATCAAGTCCTATTTTTTGCGCATGATGTTTGGCCGCCTCGACATTGGCAAACGCCGCATCAACAGCCACTACATTTGCGCCCAATCGCGCCATTGGCACCGAAAGCAATCCACCGCCGCAACCAATATCAAGCAGGCGCAAACCACCAAGCGGCTGACGCTCACGGGCATTTAAACCGAAATGCCCAAGTAATTGCCTGCGAATAAAAGCCAGACGAGTCGGATTAAACTGGTGCAACGGTTTGAATTTACCATTTGGATCCCACCAATCATCTGCCATTGCCGCAAATTTGGCGATTTCATCGCTATCTATACTAGCCGAAGACAATTCAGTCTTTGGGTTTGGCGGTGCCATGTGATACCCCATGTTTTACAATTAACGTAACTATACACACTAGGTGGTAAAGGGAACAGAAATACATGGCACGAATCGTCATGAAATTTGGTGGCACTTCAAGCGCAAACACCCGCGCTTTGCGCCTTTGCGCCAAACATATTGCCGAACAATTAAAAACCGGTGATGAAGTAGCGGTAGTAATATCTGCGCCGTCTGGCATGACCGCAGAGTTGAGCAAAAGAATCTCAGAAATTGACGAAAAATCCAAACACCTTGACGAAGCAGACTTAGTTTTATCATCCGGTGAACAAATTAATGCTGGCTTATTGGTAATAATATTACGTGAAATGGGCTTAAAGGCACGTAGCTGGAATGGCTGGCAAGCCGGGCTAATTACCGATGATAATCATGGGAAAGCCCGACTTATCGAAGCGCGAACAGATGAACTATGCGACAGTCTCAAGGCTGGAGAGGTTGCGGTTATGACCGGCTTTCAAGGTGTTACCAAAGAGGGCCGCGTTACCACTTTGGGGCGTGGAGGCTCCGATGTTTCTGCGGTAGCATTAGCTGTGGCTCTTCGGGCAGATCGCTGTGATATTTATACAGATGTTGCCGGTGTTTTTACCGCGGATCCGGCTATTGAGAAAAATGCAAAGCTAATTCACGAACTTTCACCGGAAGAAATGCTCGAGTTGGCCTCAAGCGGCACTAAAGTCCTGCATAACCGTTCGGTGGAGCTGGCAATGTCAGAACAAATGCCGTTGCGGGTGCTTTCTACCTTTAATCCCGGTAAAGGAACAATAATTGCCCAAGGTTTGGAAACCCATCTGGTCAGCGGGGTGACATATTCAAGAGATGAGTCACAAATCAGCTTGATGGGGTTGTCGGGTGGCATAGACAATATGCAAAAATTATTTTCCGCTTTAGCTAAAAAGAAAATCAATATTGATCTAGTGGTTCAAAGCTCTACTCGTCAAACTGACTTATCAAACTTGGTATTTGCAACTTCAAGGTCGGATCATGAACGGGCGCTGGACATTGTGAGCTCTGATGTTTTAAGCGGATTATATCAGAACTTGAATTCTGTAAAGGAAATGGCCAAGGTCTCGGTCATTGGCCTTGGATTACGTTCACAATCCGGAATGCTAGAGATATTTTTCCGCGCTCTTGCCGACGCAAACATTTCAATGCACGCTATGGCAACATCAGAATTGAGAATCAGCGCTTTGATTCCAGAGCATATGATAGAAAGTGCTGTTAAAGCGCTACATTTTGCCTACGGACTGGATAAAACTTTAACATGATTCAATCATCTGCTCCAAAACATATGTTACGGCAAATTCGCGATATTATGGCAATGCGCGATGAGGCTGGGCCGCGCTTGCAAAAATTAGTATCGGTAATTGCTGCTAATATGCAAGCACAGGTATGTTCTATTTATTTACGACATTCCGATGACTCAATGGAGTTGTGGGCAACCAAAGGATTAGCCTCCGAAGCAATTCATAATATTAAACTGGCACCTAATGAGGGCTTGGTTGGAGAGGTTGCCAGAAAACTTAGCCCGGTACACGTAAAAAACGCACAAGAGCATCAGGCATTTTCATTTCAACCTGAAACCATGGAACAAGATTTTATCTCTTTTTTAGGTGTTCCCATTTTGCGCGCCAGACGATTGCTGGGCGTTTTGGTGGTACAAGATAACCAAGAGCGATTGTTTTCACACGATGCAGTAGAAGCGTTGCAAAATGTAGCCATGGTTCTGGCAGAAATCGTAGCCTCAGGAGAGCTTCTAAGCCACGAAGAGCTGGCAGGAGTTCCTGTTCGGCCTTTGCAACCGCTGACTATTTTGGGCAAGAGTGTCGTATCCGGATTGGCAATGGGTCAGGCGGTATTGTTTGAGCCACACATAGTAGGCGAGTCAAGAATAGCAGAAGACTCCGAAGTTGAGATGACTCGCATGCTGGCAGCCTTGGATGGTTTACGCAAATCACTAGATCAGTTGTTTGCCGGCAAGGGCCACGCGTTCGGGGAACCGACACGGGAAGTAATGAATGCCTATCGTATGTTTGCCCATGACCAAAGCTGGGTTGATCGGTTATCCAAAGCAGTAAGCGCCGGACTTACTGCAGAAGCTGCTGTTGAAAGGGTTCGCGGGGAATACCGGCACCGTTTATTGCGAGCCAGAGACCCGTATTTACGAGAACGGTTACACGACCTTGAAGACCTGACTAATCGACTGTTGCGTCATTTGGGTGGAGACGTTGCTTTAAACTTACCTAAAGATACTATTTTAGTAGCACGTAATATCGGGCCAGCAGAATTACTTGAGCTGGATCGCAGCAAACTTCGGGGATTAGTGTTGGAGGAGGGGTCTCGAACATCTCATGCGGCAATTGTCGCCGGCGCAATGCGTTTGCCGGTTGTTGGAGCCTTGCCCGGCCTACTAGCTGCAATTTCAGAAGGTAATACGCTTTTAGTTGATGCCGAGACGGGATCATTACAAATTCGCCCAGATAGTGAAACTAAAGAAAGCTTTATTGAGCGCTTGCGAGTTCGCCAACAACGTCGCGCAGTTTTTTCTAAATTTAAAGACAAGCCGGCTATTTCCGTAGACGGACAACGGGTGGAATTGTTTCTAAACGCCGGCCTGAAGATTGATTTACCGCAACTTGAAACCACAGGGGCTGATGGTATCGGCTTATTTCGTACAGAGTTCCAGTTTTTGTTGGCAGACCAATTGCCAAAGCAACAGCAATTAACTGAACTGTATTCAGATGTTTTTAAGGCGGCGGCAGACAAGCCGGTGGTCTTTCGCACTCTTGATCTGGGCGGCGACAAAGTATTGCCTTATGTCTCTCATGCTCGTGAGCCAAACCCGGCACTTGGTTGGCGAGCTATTCGTATGGCCATGGATCGTCCAGGTATGTTTCGCTATCAATTAAGAGCTTTGCTTAATGCTGCAAATGGCAAAACCTTGCGAGTTATGTTTCCTTTGGTTTCTACAGTTGATGAGTTTTTGCAAGCCAAAGAATTATTGAAAAAAGAAGTTCAGAGACTAAACCGATTCGGGCATACCAATTTACCGAAAGAACTAAAAATTGGCTGTATGATCGAGACGCCGGCAATGGTTTGGCAATTGGATCAACTATTACCGCATACTGATTTCATCTCTGTTGGAGCTAATGATTTATTGCAGTATTTTTTTGCTGCCGACAGAGAAAACATTCGAGTGTCAGAGCGGTATGATCCATTACACATAGGTGCAGTTTTAATGTTGCGACAAATAGTTGATACAGCAAAGAAGTATAATGTTCCCGTGTCAATTTGTGGTGAAATGGCCGGTAGACGGGCAGATGCTGCCCTTTTGCTGGCACTCGGTTTTAGACAGTTATCAGTAACAGCCTCAGCAATTGGCCCATTAAAACAACTTGTTTTATCACTCGATATCAGGGCACTATCCAACCAGCTTAACGTATGGCTGAGTGAAAATAATCCAAATTTGCGTAAAAAACTGCTAGCGTTCGCTAAATCCGCGAAAATCAACCTTTAATTATAGTTAATCAGGTTTTTCTACCGCAAAGCCCTTGTATTGATTCGGTAATTAAGCTTTTATTCATCGCTGAAGTGGAAAAGAACCACTTACCTACGGGGGTTGCCTATACTTGTTTAGGCGGAATATTATTAAGAGCAACTATTATGGATGCAACGGGTGTGTTTTCCGAAACGGGAAAAACCGAAACAAATCTACAATGCGAACGCGTTTGTATTGGACAATCCTTACGTGAGGCCAGATTGCGTGCCGGCCTAGAGCTGTTCCAAGTTGCTGCTGATTTAAAAATTAATACCGAATATTTACAAGCCATCGAAGAAATGGATCGCGCCGCTCTTCCACACCAGACTTATACACTAGGGTTTGTCCGTTGTTATGCCGATTATCTAGGTTTTAATGCCCAACAAAGCGTTGATCTATTTAAAGTTGATGGAGCAACCACAACTACCAAACATCGTGATGCTTTAATCAAGTCACCGCCGTTTTGGCTTAAATTCAATGTGCCGCGCGGGTTTGGGTTAACTGTAGCCCTAATTGGTATGCTTGCTTTGGCTAGCTGGTTCGGGCAACGAAGCATGGCCACGCAAAACCATGTTCCTGCAGTTCCGGAAATGCTCGGGTCTTGGTCGCAAGGTTCGGAATTACGAAATATTCCAGCAATAAATATTGAGCCAGCTTCACCAGAGCAGATTGCAGCGACAGACGGTTGACGCTGTCTTAAAAAACTCCCACTTCTGCAGTAGTTATTTCTTGAACAGCAAGAACTTGGAAAAATAGTGTCCGAAGAACTGCATAGCATTCGCCCATGGCGAACAATCAGGCGACGGCCATCAAGGCAAATTCTAGTCGGCGGCTTAGCAATAGGGGGTGATGCTCCTATATCTGTGCAGTCAATGACTAACACGCTAACTTCTGACGTTAAGGCTACTGTCGAACAAATCACAGAACTTGCAGATGCCGGCGCGGATCTGGTACGGGTTTCATGTCCTGACACAGCTTCAACGCAAGCATTTTCACAAATCGCCCAAGAATCGCCAGTACCTTTGATCGCCGACATACATTTTCATTACAAAAGAGGGATCGAAGCCGCAGAAGCCGGAGCAGCTTGCTTGCGGATCAATCCCGGAAATATTGGCAGCAATGATCGGATAAGCGATGTAATTAGAGCCGCCAAAGATAATGATTGCGCAATCCGTATCGGCGTAAATGGCGGATCATTAGAGCGTGATTTACTGGAAAAATATCGTGAGCCATGTCCAGAAGCTATGGTTGAAAGCGCTTTGCGTCATGTGCATATTCTCGAAGATCATGACTTTCAACGCTACAAAATATCAGTAAAGGCATCTGATCCGTTTTTGACTATTGCCGCCTACCAGCAACTCGCCGAAGCTGTAGATTGTCCGTTACACCTAGGAGTTACCGAAGCTGGCGGGCGGAGAATTGGAACGGTAAAGTCCACTTTTGGTATTTCAAGCCTATTATGGGCTGGCATTGGTGACACCATTCGAGTGTCATTATCTGCGGATCCGGTAGAAGAGATCAAAGTCGGATTTGATATCCTTAAAAGCTTGGGTCTTCGCACAAGGGGCTTGAACATAATTGCTTGTCCGTCTTGTGCCAGACAAGGCTTTGATGTGATCAAAACTGTAGAAATTCTTGAACAAAGACTAGAGCACATTGCAGAACCGATCACTCTTTCAATAATTGGCTGTGTGGTTAATGGCCCCGGTGAAGCAATGTTTACCGATTACGGATTTACCGGTGGTGGAGCCGGTTCTGGAATGGTTTATATTGCCGGTAAACAGGATCATAAAACCAGCAATGAAGACATGATAGAGCATTTGGTGGATATGGTTGAAACAAGAGCAAGCGAATTGCGTAAAAAGGTCACAAAATGAGCAAAATATCCATAGAACGACTAGCTCAAGTAGTTGATAGGTTTGACGAAGTAGAAGCCAGAATGGGCGCTGTTACTGATCCGGTCGAGATTGTTGCTCTTTCAAAAGAACACGCAGCATTAACGCCAGTTGTTGATGCAGCACGAGCATTACAGCAATTACACCAAGAGATAAAAGACCTAGACGAATTACTGCAAGACGCTGAAACCGATGCTGAAATGCGAGAAATGGCCGCAGAAGAAAGACGAGAATTACTTGGCGGCCTACCGAAGCTAGAACACCAGATGCAATTATTGCTATTACCCAAAGACAAGGACGGTGACGCACCGATAATGCTGGAAATAAGAGCTGGAACCGGCGGCGATGAGGCAGCTTTATTTGCCGGTGATCTGTTTCGCATGTATCAGCGCTTTGCCCAATTAGAAGGCTTCAAATTAAGTCCGGTTTCTTCAACCGCCGGTGATCATGGCGGTTACAAAGAAATCGTCGCCAATATTACCGGAAACGGCGTATATGGGCGTTTTAAGTTTGAAAGCGGCGTACACCGCGTGCAAAGAGTACCGGACACCGAAACCCAAGGACGGGTTCACACTTCTGCGGCAACGGTTGCAGTATTGCCAGAACCCGAAGACGTAGACATTGTGCTTGAAGACAAAGACCTGCGGGTGGATATTTTCCGTGCCTCCGGCCCCGGCGGGCAATCGGTCAACACTACTGATTCGGCGGTGCGAATCACCCACCTTCCAACCGGAATTACCGCCAGCCAGCAAGACGAGAAATCACAACACAAGAACCGCGCCAAAGCAATGCTGGTGCTAAAGGCGCGTCTGTATGATCGCGAACGAGCCATAGCCGATGCGGCGATGGCTGCTGAACGCAAAGATCAGGTCGGTTCTGGCGATCGTTCGGAGAAGATACGAACCTATAATTACCCGCAAGGCAGGGTTAGTGATCACCGGATCAATTTGACTATTCATAATTTACCCAAAATCATTACTGGCGATGCCTTGGCCGATGTAATTGATGCTTTATTGACCGAAGACCAAGCCCGCAAACTGGCAGCATTATCCGGTGAAGATGCCGGTATTTGATCCATTGCTGAAAGCTGCTGATCTAACCGATGAGTGGGAAGGTTTAAGCTTTGCCAAATTGTCACGAAATTTACAACAACACTTAACTTTAGCCGGCATTGATGACGTAGGAACAGAAACCAGATATTTACTGGCCGCTGTTTTTGGCGAGGATGTTTGGCAAAAAATTGCTAATCCGACGCAATTTCCGCAAAACAAGCGGTTAGAAGAACTATCACAACTAGTCGCAAGGCGTTTATCCCGAGAACCCCTATCGCATATTTTGGGTGAAAAGGGTTTTTTGACGCTGGATTTGAAAGTAAACTCCAACGTTCTTACGCCACGCGCAGATACCGAAAAGCTGGTTGAAACCGCATTGGAAATGACCAAAAATCAAGCAGCCGGAGCCATTATTGATCTTGGTACTGGATCTGGCGCAGTTTTATTGGCATTTTTGTCCGAGCGTCCAAACTGGACAGGAATTGGAGTTGATATTTCTGCCCAAGCATTAGAGGTCGCCACACATAACGCCAAAACTTGCGACTTGACTGATCGAACCAGTTTTATTTGCAGTAACTGGAATGACTTACCGGCATTGGCTTATGATATGTTAGTTAGCAACCCGCCATATATCGCCAGTGACGAACTGGCGGCCCTAGAGCCAGAAGTGGTTCAGTTTGAGCCTAGTGTGGCACTGGACGGTGGTAAGGACGGCCTTGATGCTTATCGCTGTTTGGTGGCCATAATGCAAAACTGGCTCAAACCACAAGCCGGCTTCGCGCTTGAAATTGGTCACACACAAGCAAAACATGTCACCGAGATTTTGCGTAATCAAAGTCACTTTGCTGATTTGAAAATTCATCAAGATTTAGCAGGTCGTGATCGGGTGGTTAGTGGACTATATGAACCCAAGTGAAATCAACCGCAACTTGCTCTATATTACCTAAAGCTCTAGGTTTGTTGAATGAAGTCTACTTTTGAACAGATCAAACAGGAAATGGGCAAGGGGCCTTTGGTTCCTATTATGTTGTCTGTTGTATTTCTGGGCATACCGTTATTGATATTACTAGCCAGTTATAACAAGGACGGTGCAGAAAAAGCATTACAGACGTCTGGCATTATATTGGCGATATTGCTTGCTGCTGGTTCTTTGCCCTTTTTAGGCATTTATTTTCACAACTTAGGAAAAAGATGGCCAGAACCAGTTCGTAAAAACAAGTTTCGTGAGAAACTGCGCCGGATAGAGTCTTTTAGAAGTGCCTTGATATTTATCTTGGTTTTTTGGGTGTTGGTCTCTGTTGTTCTTTCATTTGAAAATGGAGTTGAGGCATTTATTTCCAAGACTCTTACTGTTGGCAACATTTTCATTGGCTTGTTTTGGAGTAGTATGTTGCTCTTTTCTTCGCGAATGTTTATTGAACGTTGGGCTTGGCATTTAAGTGTTTGGAAAAACAAGAAATTTCATAGAATTGGTGTTAGATTTCGTCGACGGTTCAAAATAAAACGGCGTAGAAAAATCCGCCCTACAAATGGTATAGAAACCTTCAAGGGTTTTAATTTTGTCTTTATTTATGTATATTTCTTGTTCTTGATCTCTCTTGTTTTGGAAAGCGTTCAACTGAAGATAATTGGTTTTTTTGTTGTATCTTTTTTAATAGCATTATCATTTGTGGTTGATATGCTCTGGGGACGTAAGCGTTGAGTTTTGCTTTGGTTGTTGAAATGCAAATCGAAGGTAAAAGAGGCAACTAAAAAAAGGGCTTGGAAGTTTCGTCAAGCCGTACTAGGGTAGCTTTGTTGCAGCCGAGAAACTGTGAAAATACTCACAACATCTCGAATTGCTGATCTCGATATAATTTAGGGTTTCGAGTAGCAACAATTTCATACAATTCATTTGGAATTATGTATTTTTAGAAATTAAAACTAACCAATTATTGCTTTGCTTAAAAGTATAACAAGGATAACAGCATGAAACGCGGCCGCCCCAGAAATAATCAGGGTAGACACCAAAACCAGAACAGAAAACCCAACCCGAATAAGGCGTTAGAAAGTAACGGCCCCGGTATCAAAGTTCGTGGTGCAGCTTCGACCATTTTTGAAAAATACACTCAATTAGCTCATGATGCGACCACGGCTGGTGATAGGGTTGGCGCGGAATATTATTATCAATATGCCGAACATTATGGCCGTCTGGTACAAGCTCAGCTTCAAGAGCGCGAAAAGAGAGAAGAAGAGCAAAAAGCGCAAAGAGACGCGCGGCAAGCCGAATATGATGCTAGAAAAGCAGCGCGACAAGCAGAGCAACAACAACAAGAAACAACAAAAGCTCCAGAACCTACAGCTGAGCCAGCAAGTGAAGAGCCTGTCAAAAAGCCCTCTACCCGCCGCACCAGCAAAATCAAAGTAAAAGACCAACCGGCCACAAGTGAAATCGGTTTGCCGGAAAGTGTTTTGGCTGAAATTCCTACTATCACAAAACCAGAGCCGGAACCGGTCGCTCCAGTGGTACGCCGGCGGGTGCGCCGCCCTAGAGCCAAGATCGAAGCTACGAATGAAACAACCGAATAAAATTCGGCTTCTTTTCGCTAAAATCAACTGTAAATAAAACCTGTTTTCAGTTTTGTGGACTTTCCCCAATGGATAAGCCTTAAAAAAAATCACAGCAAAAATTGTTATTTTTACGCATTGCTAACGCAAGCCTTTGAGAAAACCTATATTTCTTAGGCTTTATAATGTATTCACCATGTCAAACAGCCGCAAACCGGCCTGTTATAGCCATCTGCAAAACCATTATAACAAGCATGGCCATTACGAGCATGGTTAGAACTTATCCCCAATGTTTAAGGGTAGCTAAGGGTAGTTAAGGGTGCAATCTTTGCCAATTAACCCTTAGTGCAGATAACGTGTTTGCTAATGAGTGCTATTTGAGGGTTATCGCATAAGGGTGCGTGACCCTTAGCTGAACCCTTAGCCAGTTTCGTAATGCCGGTTGATCCGCACTAACCCATTTGTAATTTTAACCAAGACTTTGCGACAGCATCCAGGCATTATTATCTGGATCATAGAATGTTGCCAGCTTCACCATACCGTCATGTGTTATTGTCTCGCCATCAAAACGCACGTCTTCGTTCTCTAGAACCTGCCGCGCCTGATTTATGTCAACAACCCCTAATACTGGAACACAACCTTCAGGTTTTGCTTCTCCAGTGTCACCAAAACCAACGCTGACCCCGTCAACATTGGTTGCCATTTCCGCCCAGCCAATTTCCGGAGCATCGAAAATAAGCGAAAACCCGAGATGCTTTTCATACCAGTTTATTGACTTCTTGCGGTCGGCTACCGCAAAAGCCAAAGTAATTGTCTGGTCAAATTTAATTTTACTCATTTTGCTTTTCCTTTGTTTTTTCTTGCGTGTGACGATAAATAGAGTAAATATATAAATATGGCAATAAAAGAAATATTACCCCTGTGTAAACGACGTTGGGCGCTACCGGTTTTAGGCTTGTTGGCTGCCGGTCATACGGCGCGTATTTACCCGTTATCACAAAGCCTGTCGTGTAGCAGGCTGGCGGTAAAGCAGGCGATGGATTTATTGCAATCACTGGGTTTGATAATGGCCAATTCTGGTCACGGTCACCCATTGCGTCCCGAATATTTGCTAACTTCAAGCGGCAAAAACTTAGCCGCAAAAGCTTTATTGCTTTGGCAGAATATGCAAAACAATGATGATCTTGTAAGAGGTCTTTATGCTCGTTGGTCTTTGCCGATTTTATTGTTGAGCCAACAACAGGTTAGGTTTGCGCAAATTCGAGCCACCTTAAAGCCGATCACTGATCGGGCTTTGTCACAATCATTATCCGGCCTTACCAAAAGAAAGCTGTTATTGCGTAAAGTTGATATTACTCAACATCCGCCAGCCTGCCTGTATCAGACAAGCCGGCTCGGGCAACAACTGATAAGCCCGTTAATCCTTTAAATTTACTGTTATAAGCTTGCACAGATTGTTTATTGACCATGAGTGTTTTGAAAAACACGGCAAATGGTATTATAATCAAGCTAGCATAGGGGATTATAATGGGCTGGTTTTCAACTCGCATAGTAGACCATCATGTTGCTGAATGGCAGTTTGAAAACTTTGAATGGCTGATACGTCAGTACGGCTCCGGGCATTTATCAGGATCTGATGCCCTGTACTCTTCAAATAAACCGACAGAGGAGCCAGAAAAACAAATTGTAAAAACCATTTTTTTTGAGGTTATGTCTCATATAGGGCTGCAAGATATTGAAATAGAATTGGTACCAACCATTGAAAATAAGCCTTGGCAAGTAGATGATCTGCTGGTTGTTCAAACCGAAAACCATGGAGCAATGGGACGGTATATTTGTGAACAATTAACAGATGGCAGCTATAAGGAAACCATAACGTACGACCAAGACTTAATTGCTACCCCGGAATTATTAGCCGGAACATTTGCTCATGAACTAAGCCATTTGTTACACAATCGCGCCACCGAAAAGATCCCTGTCGAAGATGAGCTTTATGAACTGTTCACGGATTTAACCGCGATTTTCCTTGGATTCGGGGTTTTATTGGCAAATCAGAAATTTGACTTTTCGCAAACACAAAGCAATTCTTCCCAAGGCTGGCGATCGCAATCTACCGGTTATTTGCCGGAGGCCGACATGATTTTTGCCACAGCCATTTTTTTGGCTATTTACCAATTACCCGAGCAATTAGCGGCTAATAGCTTAAAGCCACATCTGGCAAAATTATTAACCAAAGCGAACGAAGGGGCGACAATATCAACAAGAAATTGACAGCTTGCGAGAATTGCTTGCAAGCCAACCCAAACAAAGCAATCCGAGCCTAGGTTAACACCTCAAATTTTGCAGTGAAGTGACGCATGGCCGGTGGTTCCCACTTAATTCGCATGCCGCGTAATTTGTCTTTTTCACCAACAATTTGCTCTATGCGCTCCAACATATAATCGGCATGGCTTTGGGTATATGTGCGCCTTGGTATCGCCAAACGTACCAGATCCATGGCCGCCGGCTCTTCTGAGCCATCTGGTTTACGACCAAACATTACCGTGCCGATCTCACAAGCTCTAACCCCGGCCAAGCGGTACATTTCGCACGACAAGGCCTGTCCGGGGTATTGCAATGGATCAATATGCGGCAGAAAAGCTCGTGCATCAATAAACACCGCATGGCCGCCAACCGGCCTTACCACCGGAACACCCATTTTATGTAAACGATCACCAATATATTGATTTACCGCTACCCGATAACGCAAATAATCTTCGTCAATGATTTCTTCTAGACCTTGGGCAATGGCCTCAAGGTCACGACCCGCCAAACCGCCATAGGTGGGAAAGCCTTCGGTCAATATCAGTCTGGTGCGTGCTTTTTCAGCTAGTTCATCATCGTTCAGCGCCAACCAGCCGCCAATATTGGCAAAGGCGTCCTTTTTGGCCGACATAGTCATGCCGTCGGCACCTTCGAACATATCGCGGACAATTTCAGTTATTGAGCGGGTTTGTTGGCCCTTTTCGCGCAATTTGATGAACCAGGCGTTTTCGGCAAACCGGCAGGCATCAATTATAAACGGTAGCCCGTACTTTTTAGCCATCTCACGAGTAGCACGAATGTTTTCTAATGAAACCGGCTGCCCGCCGCCAGCATTATTGGTGACAGTTAACATAACACACGGCACATTTTTTCCATGCTCACTTAAAAAACTATCAAGTTTTGCAATATCCATATTGCCTTTGAACGGGTGCAGGTTTTGTGGGTCTTTACCTTCCTCAATCACCAGATCGTGGGCTTCAGCGCCGGTGGCTTCGATATTGCCTCTGGTGGTATCAAAGTGGGTATTCGACGGGATCACTTTGCCATTGCCGGCTAATATTGAGAACAAAATGGCTTCTGCGGCGCGCCCCTGATGGGTGGGAATAATATGTTGAAATGGAAACAGGTTTTGAATCGTGCTTTCAAACCGATCAAAACTGGGCGATCCGGCATAACTTTCATCACCTTGCATGATCGCCGCCCATTGCTTGGTGCTCATCGCACCGGTGCCGCTATCGGTTAGCAGGTCAATCAGCACATCACGGCTGGCAATAGAAAAAAGATTATAGTCGGCTTTGTGCAAGATGGTTTCACGCTCTGCCACCGTGGTCATGCGAATGGGTTCGACGGTTTTTATACGAAATGGCTCGATAATAGTGTTCATTTTTGCCTCAAAACAGCTAAATTTTAGTTGGCCGCACAGTAATGGCTATAAGTTCACTTGCAAGTACTGATCGCAAGTGGTTAATTCGCAACAACGGAAAATACGAACAGGAATTTGGGGAGAATTTGGGCATGGAAGCCATTGTCGATCTATTAGGTAAAGTTGATAATATGATCTGGGGGGTGCCTCTGGTGGCCTTGTTATTTGGCACAGGTTTGTACCTAACTATTGGTATGCGCTTCATGTCCATTCGTCGCCTGCCGTATGCGATTGGTTTGTTGTTTGGCAAAAATAAGGAAAACGCAGATAAAGACTCAGGTGAAATCTCTCCGGTAGCAGCTTTGTTTACCGCACTGTCGGCAACCATTGGCACCGGCAATATTGCCGGTGTTGCCACCGCTATTATGCTTGGTGGCCCGGGCGCAGTATTCTGGATGTGGATGACCGCCGTTTTGGGTATGGCTACCAAATATTCCGAAGCATTATTGGCGGTAAGATTTCGCGAAACCGACGAAAAAGGTCAGCACGTTGGCGGGCCGATGTATTATATCAAAAACGGCATGGGCAAAAACTGGATTTGGCTGGCGTGGTTGTTTGCTATTTGTACAGCGATTGCCGCGCCGGGAACCGGTAATTTAGTACAAGCCAATGGTGTGGCCGCTCTTTTCAAGCAAAACCTAGATATACCACTTTGGATTTCTGGCCTGACCATGGCGGTTTTAGTGGCGTTTGTAATTATGGGCGGGGTTAAGTCTATTGCCCGTGTTGCCAGTTTTTTAGTGCCAATTATGGCTTTGTTTTATATTGGTGGAGCAATAATTGTTTTGGCAATGAATTTAGAATTTGTTCCCGGCGCATTCGGGCAAATTTTTTCAGGCGTAGTTTCTCCAACCGCTGCCGCAGGTGGCTTTCTAGGCGCATCGGTAATGGCGGCAATGGCACAAGGGGCAAACCGTGGATCATTTTCAAACGAGGCTGGTTTGGGTTCGGCGGCAATCGCCCACGCTTCGGCCAGAACCAATGATCCGGTGCGACAAGGCTCGATCGCTATGCTCGGTACTTTCATTGATACCTTAATTGTTTGTACTTTGACCGCTTTGGTAATTTTAACCGCTCCGGCAATTTTGGCTGCCAGTGGCGTTGAACTGCCGGTTTGGCAATCAGGTATTGCTTCGGCTGCCGGTATTACCAGCAGGGCGTTTGAGGAAAGCATTCCTGGTGGACAATGGATTGTCACCATTGGTTTGGCGGTGTTTGCCTTTACCACTATTCTTGGTTGGGCGCTTTATGGCGAAAGAGCCATGGAGTTCATGATGGGGATCAAGGTGATCCCATATTACCGGGTTTTTTGGGTAATTGTGGTCTATCTAGGCGCGGTGTACACCAACGACTTGGCGTGGACATTGGCTTCGATCGGTAATGGCATGATGGCCGGACCGAACCTGATCGCCCTGCTTGGCTTGTCCGGTGTGGTGTTCGCCATGACCAGAGAAGATGCCGAAAAACGAAAAACCTTAAAATTAAAAGACTAATTCAGGGTTTATTGTTTATACAGCTGTTACACTGGCCAAGCGGCATGGCTTGGGTAATATGACGCCTACTTTAACCAATAAAAGGTGCTTGTACTGATGAAAAAATCTAATAATCCTGTTTTTGAATTACAGGATTTACACGTGGATTTTGAAACTCCGGACGGCGAAGTAAATGCGGTTCGCGGGGTGTCATTAGAAATACAACCCGGGCAATGCGTTGGCATTGTTGGCGAAAGCGGCTCCGGAAAAAGCCAAAGCTTTTTGGCCGCCATGGGTTTGCTGGCTGGAAACGGTCGGGCAAGTGGCTCTATCAAGTTTAAAGGTCAAGAAATTCTTGGACTACCGCGAAAACAGTTAAATCAGGTGCGCGGCGCGCAAATGACGATGATTTTTCAAGATCCGCTGACCTCGTTGACACCGCACAAACGCATTGGCCAACAATTAAAAGAAGTTTTGGCTGTACACAAAAACATTCACGGAGAAACTGCTGCAAAGCACTGTATTGACTGGTTGGAGCGGGTTCGCTTGCCAGAAGCAGCACGCCGAATGAAGCAATACCCACACGAACTATCCGGCGGTATGCGCCAGAGAGTTATGATCGCTATGGCAATGTTGTGTGATCCACAATTACTTATTGCTGATGAACCAACCACCGCGCTTGATGTAACGGTTCAAGCGCAAGTGCTTGATCTGATGAACGAGTTAAAAAACGAAACCAATGCGGCCATTGCTCTGATTACTCATGATATGGGAGTGGTGGCCAGAATGTGTGACAATATTTATGTCATGGAACAAGGTGTTTATGTCGAAGCTGATACTGCCGACAATGTTTTTTATAATCCCAGCCATGATTATACTAAAATGTTACTCTCGGCGATGCCGCGCCTTGACAAACCTGGTCAAATATTAGGCACAAGCAAACAGCAACAACCCAATGATGAAACCGTGCTTGAGGTTAAAGATGTCGAGGTGCATTTTCCGGTAAGGGTATCCGGTGGCGTTTTTCCGAAAACAAAACCCTTACGGGCGGTTGACGGTATTAGTTTTTCTTTAAAAGACGGCGAGACCTTGGGGGTTGTTGGCGAATCCGGTTGCGGCAAATCCACGTTGGCCAGAGCAATATTACGCCTTGTGCCGGTAAAAACCGGACAGGTTAGCTGGATAGGTAGTAATTTACTTGATCTAGACAAAAAACTAATGCGTAAAAAACGAAAAGATTTGCAAATAGTCTTTCAAGATCCTTTGGCATCATTAGACCCAAGAATGACCATCGGCCAGTCAATTGCAGAACCATTGCAGACCTTTGCTCCGGAAATGGACAAAGAGGGTCGGCGAAAAAAAGTTCGGGAAATGTTGCAAAAGGTGGACTTGTTACCGTCAATGATCAATCGTTACCCGCACGAACTTTCCGGCGGACAGAACCAGCGTGTCGGTATTGCCCGGGCAATGATCGGTAATCCAAAGCTGGTGATTTGTGATGAGGCGGTTTCAGCCTTGGATGTTTCAGTACAGGCACAAGTCATTAAATTATTATATTCTTTGCAAAAAGAAACTCGAATGTCGATGATCTTTATCAGTCATGATCTGGCGGTCGTGCGCGAAATATCTCATAGGGTAATGGTGCTTTATATGGGCAGAATTGTCGAACTGGCCGATCGTGATACAATTTATGATGATACCCGCCACCCATACACCAAGGCTCTGATATCGGCAGTACCTATTCCAGACCCCAAAACTGAACGCCATCGCAAAGGTGTGGATCTGGTAGGCGAGCTACCCTCGCCAATGGATACAAGGGCTGGGTTGCAGTTTATGGCCTCAAAGATCAAGGGTGGGGCAGATGAGGTGCAGTATCGACCACAACTGGTAGAGGTCGAGCCTGAACACTTTGTTGCCGAACATGATGCCTGTGACGTTTCAAAAGGTTTAACTGTATAATGGAAAAACAAGATAACCCCGGTGTTCGTTTTCCGCCGCCATTGATGTTTTTTCTTAGTGGTTTGGCCGGTTGGTTTATTGGAAGCCGTTTTGGTATTCTTACTTTTGAGCAAGTTATAATAACCGATATTTTCGGATTAATTTTAGCGGTACTTGGATTTTTGTTGGGGTTTTGGTCAATGCTACCGTTTCTCGCTGCAAAAACTTCAATGTTACCGTGGACTTCAGATAGCAAATTGCTAGTCGGTGGCCCATATAAGTTTTCTCGCAACCCTATGTATGCCGGCATGGCTCTGATTTATACAGGAATTGGTGTTTTACTTGGCTCTGGCTTGGTTATTGTTTTGCTAGCGCCTCTAATTTTTATAATGAATCGCTATGTAATTGCCCAAGAAGAAGCATATTTATCCAGAGAGTTCGGTGATGAATATCTTGAATTCATGCAAAAAGTTCGTCGCTGGTTATAACAAAAGTTCTTTTTGGGCTGATGTAGTATAATTCAAATTTTATCAATATCGCCGCCGGTTTATTAAAATAATTTGCTCATACTCTTACCTATAATGATTGGTGAGTGATCAATGAGTAACGTTGAACTGATAGAGGCAGGCGATTTAGGAGCTAGCGAGCGCGCTCTGTGGCGATCTTTGCGCCAAAGCCAAGAGAGTTTATCCAGCCCTTACTTTTCTGATCATTGGATCAAAGAGGTAGCTCTAGTTCGTGATGACGTAAAAATAGCTGTTTTATTACAAGGCAACGGGCGCATTACCGGGTTTTTACCATTTCAACAATTGCAAAACGGCATAGCATTACCGGTTGGTGGCGCACTGAATGATTATCACGGGGTAATTGCAAAATCAGATTTTCGTGCGGATTTTGAGCAAATCATGAAACAAATAAATGTAAAGAGGTTTGACTTTTCTTCTATTCCGGCAACACAAAAGTGCCTTTCCCCTTATGCTTGGATTGACCAACATTCACATATCATAGATATCTCAAATGGCCTGAACGCATATTTACAACAAAGAAAACAAAAGAGTTCTGCAAGAAATTATCGCGCCAAAAAGCGCGAAAGGAAGTTAGTTAGAGAGATTGGGGAATTACGCTTAGAAATTGGCTCAAAAGACCAAAGGGTTTTTGATACATTATTACACTGGAAGAGAAACCAATACGCCCAAACCAATACTCCAGATGTTTTTGCCGGCAAGTGGACGCGAAATTTGGTACAGAACCTGTTTGAAAGAAGTAAAACAGATGAGTTTGGCGCGATTTTATTTGCCCTCTATGCAAAGGACAAGTTGATTGCCTGCAATTATTGCCTTGGCGAGAAGGACGTTCTGCATTCATGGTTTATTGCTTATAACCATGAGTTTGCCAAATACTCGCCGGGACTGGTTTTGTTCGAGAAAATGATCGAACATTTGGCAGATACTCATATTCGGGAAATTGACCTTGGAACTGGAAACTATCGTTTCAAAACGTCTTTGGCCAACAATTCTCGACTGGTTAGTTCCGGTTTTGTGGGTAGCAGCAGGTTTGCTTCGTTAATTCCGAATTATGAATACCGGTTTCGAAAATGGGCTGAGCTCATGCCGCTTGGCAGCCTGTCAGAATTACCGGGGAAAGCAATGCGCCGTATTGATTTGCACCGTGGACTTGCCTAAAAGATACCTGTAGGTCTGAAAACAAATAATCAGGTGGTAAACTTTCTATATAAAGGTGTTTTGGTGATGAAAAGAATAGTTTTAGCTATTAGTGCAACGGTACTGTTAATAGGTTGTGGACAAGGTACACCTGAAAATAAATCGACCACAGTTCAAAGTGGTTTACAGTACAAAGTCTTGGCATCTGGCCCTGAAGACGGAATTAGCCCAACACCCGGACAAATTGTTTGCGTCCATTACCGAGGCTCATTTACCTCGGGCGAAGAATTTGACAGCTCTTACAGCCGTAATTTGCCAACAGCATTTCCTTCCAATGGTGTGATTGCCGGTTGGGTTGAAGCATTGGCAATGATGCGTCCCGGTGACAAATGGCAATTAACCATTCCACCAGAGCTGGCTTACGGCAGTACAGGAACCCCTGGCGGCCCTATCGGCCCCGATGAAACTTTGATGTTTGATGTCGAATTGTTGAAAGTATTGGATATTTCAATGCAGGAATACATGCAAACTTACCGCATGAACCCGACTCTGGATTGTTCCAAATAAATATTAGCCGTTTATCGCAACAGGTTTGTCATTGCTGGCACAGCGGCGCTATTTGGAAACACTATATTATCCAGATCAGACTTAGATATGCCCCAATGATCACGGAACATTCCTTTGAGCATAGCCCTTAGATCATTGGCTGGATACAGTTCTCGACCCAGATTAAGCTGGCTCGGTGCAATACCCGGCCAATCACCGATAAATCGCCGACCTTTTACAGCACCGCCAAGCAAGAAACTGACACCACCAACACCGTGATCCGTTCCACCAGTGCCGTTCTCCGCGAAAGTGCGGCCAAATTCAGTAGCAATTACCACAACAGTATCGTTCCATTTGTCACCAAGTTCTTCGCGTAAAGCAACCATGGCTCGATCAAGGTTGGCCAAGTTATTAGCCAACTGGCCAGAACTACCACCTTGATTAGCGTGGGTGTCCCAACCGCCATAAGTTAAGGCGCAAGCACCAGGTCCGCCATCAGCTGACATAATTTTACCGGCAGCTCTAGCATCAAATTCAAATCCGGTTCCTAAGTTACTTAAATCACCAATGATGCTTCCAATGTCCACTGAACCTTGCAAAGCAGCTTGCAGAACCGGATCCGATCCGTAAAGAGCCAAAGTTTTGGCAACAGTATCTGCGCTGGCTTCGGCTAATTTAGGCTCGGCCCAAGTGGCAATGTTGTTTTGACCCTTGAGCACCAAAGTAACTGTTGAGCCAATTCCTAAAGCACTTGGCAGAGCAGGAGCAACGCCCAAGGCGCGATTTAACCAGCCGGTGTTTTCTCCTAATGGCTGGTCGGTACCGTTTTCTAAAACATCTTGTCCGTCAAAATGTGATCGTTTGTCGTAAGGAGCCGAAGCGGCGTGCATAATAGCCATTTGCCCTTTAAGATAAAAATGCGCAAACCCCGGCATTGAAGGGTGCATTCCAAAACCATCTGTTAAATCGATAGCACCATTTGGCTCTCCGGCTTGCGGAATGGCAATGGTCGCTCTGGCGGCATAATAATCATCGCTATAGGTGGGAACGACAACATTTAGGCCGTCCATGCCACCGTGCAGGATTACTGCAACCAGTTTTTTTTCTGATGGTGTGGCTGAAAATGCCATCCGGCTATTAGTTCCAGCTAAGGCTAATCCACCAGCAGCACCCAAAAGCAGGCCGCGGCGTGTGGGGTCAAAACGATATGAACAGCTCATCTACCTACCTCCTTTGAAACTCTGGGGACATCATCATTAATGTGTATCCCTGTTCTACATTTACGGCATTTGATATGCCGTCCGCGCTAGAAGCTGAAAGCATCGACCCAAGAATATTTGTGGCCATTGTTGATGGCTCCGGCTGCCCAGCAACAAAGCTAGCTAATAACTCCGAATAATTGATTTTCGCCGAACTGATTGAAGAGCTAGCCCAACTGGACTCTTCTTTTGGCCAGCCATCTGGCGCGTGATAACCAAAAGGAACCTGCCCCACGGCATCAAAAACGAAAACCAGTTGACCGGGTGTCAGTGTGTCAACACCGAAAGCCCGCAAGGTCGCAATGACAAATTCCTCTGAATTACGCAGTTTGGCAAAAGTTCCGTCCCACATTTCGGGAGAAGTAACCAAGGTTGCACTAACTACACCCAGATCACCGCCAGATGATATAAATGCCAATTCAAGGCGATCAATCAGGCTTTGTGGCGGGTTATCTGAATGAAAGTGCCGAGCCAGCTTACCGGCAATAAAACCGGCGGTGGCGGCATTGGAGGCAAAGTCGGCTAGAATCTCAAGGCCTTGATCCTGACCGGTTCCAAGATACTCTTTGTTCATAACATTTACTGAGCCGGGTTCATGAAATAATGGCTCAAAAATAAAATTACCTAATTGTTCTGGCTGTATATTCGGGTTGCCAATGGTCCAGCCGGTGATTGCTTTGGCAAAACTGACAATGTCCTCTTGTTCATAACCGCCATTTACCCCCAAAGTGTGCAATTCCATTATTTCTCTTGCAAGGTTTTCGTTTAAACCATAACCGAAATTTTGACCGGCATAGGAATTGGGGCCTATTGAAATCCAGTTGTCTAAATACATTAACATAGCCGGATGAGTTTCTGCCGCGATCAACAGATCAACGAATTTTCCGGTAACATTTGGCCTTATGGCTTCTCTTTCCATCGCTCCGGCTGTTACCAGCAACTGCAATGATTTTTGTGAATAAACACTAAAATGATCGCTCCAGAACCGGACCAATGCTTCACGAAAAGATGCTGGAGTTAATATCGCATGAACAGTTCGCACCCCGATCTCTGCATAATACATAGCAAAGATATCTTCTGCTAATTCCTGTGAGGTTTTATTACTTGCCGGAAGGGAAATATTGTTTTGAGATTTTTTAAGGTAAACATTTGTCGCATTTGCAATGTTGCTTCCGCGCACACCGAGATCCTCATAGAGCACTTGCTCGGCGGTCATACGCTCATAACTTTGGAAAAAGCCGCCCATTTGCTGTTTAACATTAACCGAAGCCGCAGCAATCGGCTGATCGGCAGCGTTCTCTGCTCGCTGGGTCTCTAGATAATGATAAAACAGCTCAATACCAGCTTGTGATGAGGGTAAGTTATATTCTTCCAGCGTTGATGACACATCGGTCAGTTGCGCCTGTAGCCATGCTTGAGGGCTAGCGCCAATGTTTATGGTTTCGTCAAATCTGGCTCCAAGGCCAAATTTATGAGCAGCAATATAAGCGTCAAGATCAACCATGTTCGGTCTCCATCGATCAAACCAAGCACCTAAAACCGACACGTCTAAGCAACTTATTTATTATTAATAACTGACCCCACTCAGTGAAGGCGTTTTATCTATAACGCTACACTGCAAATTTTCCGTCGTTAGTGCAAAAACAAATATTACCAAACTTATCTCACTGCTAACAACTAAACTGTAACACAGTTTTCGGTGTTTGGCGATATATATTGTTTTTTGACTAACAAACACTGAAATTTTTATTATATTTTTTGATCAAAAGCCCCGACCTGAGGGTGAGCAGATAATGTTTCTTCAATAAAACGAAACATTGCTACCATGTTTTCATGGCTGGCCGGGCTTTCAACCACCACCACCAAGTTAGGTGTGTTTGACGAAGCCCTTATCAGCCCCCAAGTACCATCTTCAAGAGTGAACCTAACTCCGTTTACTGTGACTACTGAGACAATTTTTTGCCCTAGAACCAAAACGTCACTAGCAAATTTTGTTTCAATTTCAGCAATTATTTTCTCTACTACCTGATATTTTTCCTCGTCGGCACAAGCAGGCGACATAGATGGTGACAGCCATGTTTTCGGTAAAGCGTTTTTTAAATCGGCCATAGATTTATCAGAGTTACGATCAAGCATCGATAAAATAGCAATGGCCGTTACCAACCCATCATCATATCCACGACCTATTGGCGGACGAAAGAAATAGTGTCCAGATTTTTCAAAGCCGGCGATAGCACCTAGTTCTGAAGTTCGACGCTTAATATAAGAATGTCCGGTTTTCCAATAATCAGTTCGTGCGCCATTGGCTTTTAATACCGGATCATCAGCATAAATTCCTGTGGATTTTACATCAGCAACAAATACTGCGTTTTCGAACTGCTCCGATAGGTCACGAGCCAGCATAACGCCCACTTTATCGGCGAATATTTCCTCGCCGGTATTATCAACAACTCCGCATCGGTCACCATCGCCATCAAAGCCAAGAGCTAAATCAGCGCTGGTTTGTTTAACCATGTCAGCCATTGCATGCAGCATTTTCATGTCTTCAGGATTGGGGTTATATTTGGGAAATGTGTGATCAAGTGTACAATCCATCGGTATCACCTCTACGCCAACACCCTGTAAGGCTTCTTCTGCAAACGCTGCTGCGGTTCCATTACCACAAGCCACCACAACTTTTAGCCGGCGTTTAATTTTAGTGCCTTTTGATAGGTCATCCATGTAGCGTTGGCGAACGCCTTCTTCGAGTACATAAGTTCCGCCAGCTCTAATTATACCCTTGCCGTCCAGCACAATGTCTTTAAGCCGTCCCATTTCTTCAGGGCCAAAGGTCAACGGTTTCTCGACACCCATTTTAACACCGGTCCAGCCGTTTTCATTATGACTGGCGGTAACCATAGCTACGCACTCCAGATCAAGATCAAACTGGGCAAAATAGGCGGTCGGAGATAAAGCCAAACCAATATCATGTACCTCTATACCGGCACTCATCAGCCCAACTATTAGCGCCTGCTTGATGGAAGTTGAGTATGAACGATAATCATGACCAACCGCTATTTTTGGCGGTTTTCCCAATTCATGGATTAAAGTACCAAGCCCTAACCCAAGAGCCTGAATGCCCAAGAGGTTAATTTCCGGTGGGCGTTCGGAGTCGGATCGGCCGAACCACCATCTGGCATCATATTCACGAAAGCCTGTTGGTTTGACCAAAGCTTCCGTCTCAAACTCTAGTGTGTTGGGTTGTAATTCCGATTTTGGCAGGATCATGATAGTTGTACTTTCTAATTTTGCACTTGTTTTGCCGATTGACAGTGCCAGACGCAAGCTTGAAATTACTAATTATCCGATTCTTTATTCCATCGACCCAAAAAGTGGTTACCGGTTTTTGGATAAGTTGATGGATACTAAAACGTATCGACCCAAAAAGTGGTTACCGGTTTTGTGGAAGTTTTTAATTGTCGCATCTGTTAAATGAAAAACCGCATACACTTTTTCACCGGATGCTTCTGGTAAATACGACCACTTAAAAAGTGTTTTTGGATAAGTTGATAAATCACAAAAACAAATATACTAAACACCGCTTAATTAGATGTTTTTAGTATTACATAGTATTTATAGGAAAATTTGATGTCAGCACTTGTTCTTCTTCGTCACGGTCAAAGTGAATGGAATTTGGCCAATCGCTTTACTGGCTGGGTTGATGTTGACCTAACACCCAAAGGCGAGGCCGAAGCAAAAAAGTCCGGTGAATTACTGGCAGCCTGTAACATTGAATTTGATCAGGCATACACCTCGATGCAAACCAGAGCTATTCGCACTCTTTGGTTTGCCTTAAGCGAGATGGAACGTACATGGCTGCCCATTACCAAAGATTACCGGCTTAATGAGCGCCATTATGGTGGCTTAACCGGCCTAGATAAAGCCGAGACCATGAAAAAGCATGGCAAGGAGCAAGTCCATATCTGGCGCCGGTCATATGATATTCCGCCGCCTGAAATGAATTGGGATGATCCGCTAAACCCGTGTCGAGATCGCCGTTATGCGGGGTTGGGTCGTGATGTGCTGCCAAATACTGAATCATTAAAAACTACCTTAGAGCGGGTTTTGCCGTATTATCAGGGTCAGATAGAGCCAAAGCTGGCAAGCGGACAAAATATTCTTATATCAGCACATGGAAACTCATTACGGGCTTTGATCAAATACTTATTTGTCGTCGCTGATGAGAAAATAGTTGAAATTGAAATCCCTACCGGTAACCCGTTATTGATTGAGCTTGGAGCAGATCAAAAACCAATAGCAGTAAAATATCTTGATCAGGATCGGGCAAAAACCCTTCCAGAAATCAAATAATACGGTTTTACTAACTGCAAACAAAAGGCTTTCATTCAGAACTTATTAAACTTACCAGCATAAAATAGGCAAATTACTGCCCGAACAATTGAGGCGCTACTATGTTTGATGATGATTTTGAATTGCCGGACGAATTGGCTGATATGGCCGATATAGCTGCGGCAGCATTGGCGGAGATGGGCGAGGAATACGCCAAAGATGCCTGTAAGGATGCGACACGCTTATTGGATTTTGCAAAAACTGTTTTACAGCCAGAATCAGATGAAGCTTGGGCAATTGCTACCGAAAAAGTCTTTGGCTTGGCGCACGACTTTAAAGGGCAAGGTCAAACCTTTGGCTATGATTTGGTAACAAAATTTGGCGAAGCATTATGTATAATATCAAGACCACAAAACAATCCATCACGAGATGATGCGACGCAAGTCGTTCGATTATCGGCGGCAATACATACAGTACTGAGCCAAAAGCTTACCGGTGACGGCGGCGATGCTGGCGCCAAGCTTTGTAATGAGCTGGGTCTGCCATAAAAAAGGCGGTCACGAGAACCGCAACCGCCTTTAGTAGGGGGAATAATTAGGGTTTAACTTTTGTTCTGTCGCATTTCCTTACCGTAAAACCGGTTCCCACTTTTACTGGAAATGCTCTAGTTAGCTTTAGTTTTCGTTGATAATCGCCGCAATTTAGTAGGCTTTGATCGACCTATCTCGATTGTTCGCGGTTTCATTGCTTCTGGCAATTCACGGTTCAGCTCGATCAGCAACATTCCGTTTTTCATATTGGCACCGGTTACTTGTACGTAATCCGCCAATTGGAAACGTCGCTCGAAAGCTCTTGTCGCAATACCTCGGTGCAAAAACTCTCGACTATCGTCTTGTTGTTGTTTGCCACCTGAAACCATTAAAACACCTTCGCGAACTTCAATGTTTAGATCGTCCTCATCAAACCCGGCAACAGCCAGTTCAATTTGGTAAGTGTTTTCATCAAGTTGTTCGATATTATATGGTGGATACCCTTGTGATGATGGTTCGGCGCGTGCGGCCTGATCTATCATTTCTGCAACCCGGTCAAAACCGACGAGTGTGCGATATAGTGGACTAAAATCAAAATTTTGCATCTTGTTCTCCTGTTGAGCAACAATTTAACAGAGTTTATAATTCCGGCCCTGTTTGTTTGCCGGATGCAACGCATCAAAAGATCGCGAAGCAAAACAGAAACCTGAACAATCAGCGTTCCTGTGATAATAATCTGGGTATCGACAAGTAACATTTCAAGAGCAAGTATTTCTTCAAAGACTTGTCACCGCGCCCGCAACCTATTACCAAAGGCAGTCAATTTTTTTAGGAATTTACTTCAATGATTAAATATAGTCTTCCAGTAATTGCCAGCTTGGCATTGTTTGCTTGTACTTCTGAACCAGTTGCCGAAGAGGCAAGTTCTAAGGCCGCACCAGAAGCCGTGGCATCTGTCCCAGATATGAAGTCACTACAAAGTAATCTGTCCGGTGATTGGCGAACCGATGAGGCAAAATCCCGTGATGCTTTTCGCAATCCGGCTGCAACATTAGAGTTTTGCGGCGTTGATCCGGCAACAAACATTTCCGAAATTTGGCCTGGTGGTGGCTGGTATAGCCAGATATTGGCGCCTTGGATCAATGCAAATGGTGGAAAATTTAACGCGGTGATCATTGACCCAGAAATTTCAGAAGGCGCGGCAAATTTGTTACAGCGATATATGGCTCAATTTGAAGACAAAGATCTGTTTGGCGAGATATCAACAGCACCACTTAGTGCAGATTCTGCCGGTTTTGCCGCTGATAATAGTCAAGATACGGTTTTAACATTTCGCAATGTTCATTCATGGATGGGAAGAGGCATGGCGGAAAAAACCTTTGCCGATTTTTATGCCAGCCTTAAACCCGGTGGCGTGTTGTGTGTGATTGAACACCGTTTGCCATCAAGCGCTGTTCAAAGCTCCAAAGCAGGGAACGGATATGTGCAAGAAGCCATGGTAAAGGCGTTGGCAGCAGAAGCCGGTTTTGTTTTTGAGGCAGCTTCTGAAATTAATGCTAATCCGAAAGACAACGCCGATCACCCCTATGGTGTTTGGACGTTACCACCGTCTAAACGCTCTCCACGAACTGATGAAGAAAAAGCGGCCAATCCTGATTTTGATCGCGCCGCTTTTGATGCCATTGGTGAAAGTGATCGTATGACATTACGGTTCAGGAAACCCGTTACACCAGAAGCGTCCGGCGAATGAGTCTGGATTCGTCAATGCAAGACTTTATTAGTCGCGCCAAGGCGGCGGCCAAAGATATCGAGCCATTCGGTAAATCCGTATTGTTTGATTTTGGTGATGATGGCAAAGTGTTTGCCGACGCAACATCTGCTCCGGTAACATTTGAGCACGCAAAGAGCTTTGATAAACGTGCAAACTGCATGGTCAAAACCAAAATCAAAACATTACAAAAATTGATCAAAGGCGATCTTGATCCAATGGCGGCAATTTTTTCTGGCCGCTTAAAGGTTTCCGGTGAAATGGATGCAGCGTTAGAACTGGCTAAAAGATTGCGAGCGGCCAATGCTTGATCCGGCGCCAATAATTGAACTTGATGATGACCCAGCCCCTAAGAGGATAAAAGCTTTTTGGTTCAAATCTGCTGATGGATTGCGTTTACGCGCGGCCATTTGCCCCCCCGATGGAACCTCCAAAGGCTCAATATTATTTTCGCCCGGTCGAACCGAATATATTGAGAAGTATTTTGAATTTATCCGGCAAATGAACGCCAAAGGGCTAACTGTGGCGGTGATTGATCATCGCGGACAAGGCTTGTCCGACCGGTTGTTAACTGACCCTTTGCTTGGTTATGTTGCTAGTTTTTCCGATTTTGCCATGGATATGGAAACTCTTTGGCCTTTGATAGAAGAGCGAATGCCCACTCCACGCTTTTTAATGTCGCACTCAATGGGCGGAGCGATTGCTATTGATGTGTTGCGGCGCAAAAAACTAAAATTTGAAAAACTTATCGCTTCGGCTCCGATGCTGGGTTTTGCCGAAGACAGTTTTGCCATGCGGGCATTAGTTGCTGTTTTTTCTGCTATCGGTTTGAAAAGACTTCAACCTCCAGGGGTTTCCGGTGGTGGCGCTTTGGATCCAGAAGCAGCAAAAGTATTGACCTCTGACCCTGTTCGGTTTGATCGTGATTTGCGGCGCTGTAAGCAACAGCCGAAGTTACAATTGGGCGGGCCTACCATTGGCTGGTTAAAGGCAAGTTTGCTGTTATTTAAGTCCTTCACAAAAAAAGATGGCTTTAATAAAATTGATACACCTGTGTATTTTGGTTGCGCCGAACGTGAGGCATTGGTTAGTAACTCTGCCATCCGGCAAGCATGCCAAGAAATCCCAAATGCGGAGTTTGAAATTTACCAAGACAGCTTACATGAAATTCTTCAGGAACGAGATGAAATTCGCGACAAATTTATGGCAAAAACATTTAAGTTAATCGGTGTTTGATGGATCTTTAGCCATAGGCCGCAGCATTTCAAGTGCACTTTTGTGTAATTGCGAATCGCCGCTGGCAAGAATTTGTCCACCATTTGCCGGTGAGCCTCCGCTCCAATTACTAATTGTTCCGCCAGCTGCCTCAACTATTGGTATTAAAGCGGCAATATCATAATCTTGCAGGACGCTTTCTATTACCAGATCAATTCCGCCCATAGCCAACATGCTATAGGCGTAACAATCAAGACCATATCTTTGCAAGCGTGAGACCTCTCGAATTTTCTCGAAAGCAATTCGTTCTTGATTATTAAACAGATATGGATCTGTGGTGGAAATAGTGGCTTCTTCTAGGTTTGAACAAGGGCGGGTAGAGACCTTAGTTCTGTTACCGTGTTGATACAAAAATGAGCCCTTAGCGGAGCCAGTAAAACGCTCGCCGGTAAACGGTTGATCCATAATACCCAAAACCGGTTGTCCTGAACGATACAGCCCAATCAGCACCCCCCAAACAGGCAGGCCGCTAATATAGGCTCTAGTGCCGTCTATCGGATCTATTATCCATTTCCATTCGGATCCGGTTTGTTTTTCGCCAAACTCTTCACCGCGTATATTATGATCGGGGTATTGACTTTCAATCAGCGTCCGGATTACTTGCTCTGCTTGCCGATCAGCTAATGTTACCGGATCAAATTCACCACGCCCAAGTTTATTTTGCACCTCCACTCGCTGCCGAAAATATTTCAAGGCTGGCTTTTGAGCTGCATTGGCTAGTCGGTGTGCAAAATTATAAAACTCTTCCATTGGCGCAATGGTAATGGTTAATCAATATTTGCGCCAATGGTTTTTGATAATTACTGTTGGTTTATTTGGAAGCGGTCATGGCTTTTGCGAGATCAAGCAAGCGACGACGAGGCTCTTCCCCTAACGAGTAATATGCCCGTACCAACTCCATGGTTTCGCGCTGTGAAAGCACATCTGATGGCAAGACATCGCTGTCATTGGCCGCGTCTTTTTCGCTTAGGCCGTCATAAAAATATTGAACCGGAACGTGCAAGGCTTCGGACAAGTCAAACAAACGACTGGCGCTGATACGATTAGCGGCGCATTCGTACTTTTGAATTTGTTGAAATCGTATACCAACCTGTTCACCAAGGTTGGCTTGAGTAAGCCCTAATAACCGGCGACGGCGACGTAATCTGCTTCCCACATAAATATCTATAGAATTTGTCATAAGCTACTCCTGCAATTTCACGGGTTTACCGCTGTTATGGTTGAGTAGAAAAGCAATCCCTGTGCCAAACAGGAGAAAAGCCATAGACTATTGAAAAACAAAGGGTTTTTCTGAGGCTGTTCTTTTTTAGTGCACCAAAAAGGCGAAAACAAGTTGCGTTTATCAATCTTTTTTAGAGAGCGTTGCTAAAAGTGTTTCAAAATGAAACGAAGATAATCATCATCCAAACTCACATCGTCGAACAGTATGTCATCGCATAGACATCAAGTTGTTTCATGAACTTTTCCAGCTTTAATTGTAAATCAATAAAACCAGAGGTTTTCTGTAAATTCTCCTCATCCATATAAAGATTTCGGGAGATTTCTATTTGAATAGAGTGGACATTGTCCATTGGCCGGCCATGTCGCAAAAGGCTATAGCCACCAGCATAGGGCTGGTTTTTAGCAACTTTCAAACTATTCTCGTAAAATAATTCTTGCATAATATCGGTAATTTTGGGATCGCAGGAACTTTCATATCTATCGCCAAGTACAATATCTGCTATGCCATCGGGTGTATTAGCAACACTAGAACTGGGCATTGAGTGACAATCAACAATAATTACGAACCCGAAGACGGGCTTGACCTTGGCGATGGCCTGTTCGATTGCCTGATGGTAGGGTGTATGGGTGCAATCTAACCTCTTTAATGCCTCAGCCATCGCAAGTTTTTGTGAATAAACCGGCAAGCCGGGGGCGACCAACTTTGGAATTACCCCAAAGCCGGCAGTTAAGTTTTTTGAAGGTCGGTTATTAGTTATACGGACTTCTTGTTCAAACATTTCAGGATCAAGGTCTTTAGGGTGACGGTTGACATCAACCCAGACCCTAGGAAACTTTGCGGTAATAAAGCTGGCTTCAGGTAAGGCTGTGTTTGGAAACAGCAGATCAACAAAAGCATCCTCAGAGCGACGTAGGTCTATTAACGATAAACTGGTTTGCTCTAACAACTGCAAAGGATAATTTCGCCCTGAATGTGGAAAAGTAAAAATTAACGGGCTTTGAGGTGGATCGGGTTGATAAACCCCGATCATAGAACCAAGCACTTTACTGGTTTGCTCGTTAGTTTTTTCTGTATCCGCCTTAGGCGTTAATAGTTTGTTCATCATAACAACATGTTCTTATCATTATAGTGCGTCAAGCTTGGTTTGTTCACTAGGTTTTTACTTCCTTGGAAGATTATAATCACCAGCAACCGAATATTTAGATTCGAGTAAATGTGGAGAGTATTGGTTATGGCACGGATATTATTGGCCGAAGATGATGATAGTATGCGCCGGTTTCTAGCTAGTGCGCTGGAGCGAGCCGGTCATGAAGTCGTTTCATGTGCTGATGGCGAAGAAGGTTTGGATGCATTACAGGATCAACCAACAGACTTTGATTTATTGCTAACAGATATTGTTATGCCCGGAGTCGACGGAATTGAATTGGCTAGACGCGCAGCTGAAGCAGATACTTCGTTAAAAATAATGTTCATTACCGGTTTTGCAGCTGTGGCATTAAACCCGGGATCTTCTGCACCAAAAGATGCGAAAGTACTTTCAAAGCCATTTCATTTACGTGACCTTGTGGCCGAGGTCGAGCGGGTAATGGCCGCTTAAATTTTCTTAAAGCTTAACGCCACTTGCATAGTTTTGGCGATAGCGTTATAGACGCGCACTGCCTTTTTAGGTAGTGATAAAATGGTGCGGGCGCGTAGCTCAGTGGGAGAGCACTACATTGACATTGTAGGGGTCGACAGTTCAATCCTGTCCGTGCCCACCATTTTAAAAGTCTGTCATTTTATAAAACTTCGCGAACATAAACAGTCTTGATTGTGCAGACGGTGATTATAGGCACTCAAACTATATAACTTCATATTTTTTGTAAGCTTTTGCTTTGCAAAATCGATTAAATTGTCCAAAGTGCAAAAATGAAAAACTCAGTACTTAGTCTATTAAATGTATCAAAAAGGTTTGGTGGAAAGCCTGCCGTTAGAAATCTTGATTTACAGGTTGAACCGCATTCCATTACCGGTTTCTTGGGCCCAAACGGTGCCGGAAAATCAACATCCATTCGCATGGGGTTGGGTATATTAACTCCGGACAGTGGTGAAGTCTTGTTGTTTGGCAAGCCGCCCAACTATCGGGCTTTAGATCGAGTTGGTTTCTTGCCAGAGGAACGCGGCCTTTATCGTAAAATGAGTGTGGTTGCGGTAATTGTTCACTTTGCGCGATTAAAAGGCATGAAGGCTGCAGCAGCCAAAAGCCGTGCGCTGAGCCTACTTGAGCAATTTGGCCTTAAAGACGCTGCCTACAAAAAGGTTCGCGAGCTGTCCAAAGGCATGGCACAGAAAGTGCAGATTATCTCAGCGATAGCTCATAAACCAGAATTTGTCATTCTTGATGAGCCTTTTTCCGGGCTTGATCCGGTAAACCAACAAAACCTTGAGGATATTATTCGCGAACTAGCGGCAAGTGGCACAACGGTTTTATTTTCAACCCATGTAATGGAACATGCTGAACGACTTTGTGATCGAATTGTTTTGTTATCCCGCGGCCGTAAAATTTTTGACGGCAGCGTTACACAAGCATTAGCAACAATACCCAATAGTGTAATTATTGAAACCGATACCGCTGATAATCCGGCTAAAATTTTTGATAACCTAAGCAATTCCGTTTCCTCATTGCCTTCCCAAAGCTCCAATAGCTATCGTTGGTCAGTTGACTTGAATAAGGATGTTGATGTTCAAGATATTCTAAGGTCATCTGTCGCTAACAATTTGGCCTTACGTGGTTTTGAGCCTGCCAAGCGACACTTGCACGAGGTGTTTGTACAATTGGTAGCCAAAGACGAACAAATCGCAAAGGGTGCGAAATAATGCGACACATTTACCTTATAGCTCGCCGTGAGTACCTGTCTTATGTGGCAACCATCGGTTTTTGGGTGTCATTGGCAATGATCCCGATATTTTTATTATTGGGCATGGCTTTGCCAGCTTTGATGGATCGAGCCTCCGGGATTAAAAACTTTACAGTTATCGACCCTGATGGTCGGTATGAAAGAGCCATTGAGCAGAGTTTTATAGCTGATCGCGCCGAGCATATTTTAGAATTCATTGACGCTTTAATTCTGGTTGAAGGTGAAACAGAAGTATTATTGGCAGCAAAAACAGCCGCAGAAGAAAACAGATCCGAAGCCGAAATAAGATCAATACTTGGTACAGAACGATCAATAGCCTTAGCAACAAAACGCGAAAGTTTTAACAAAGTACCACCACCAGCAAGCACCATAGAAGCTTTGCGTCCATTTTTGCTGGAGGAGCAAACCATAGACACTGTGCGCGGGCCAGAACCCTTACATGCCGCGGTTTTCATTTATCCTGATGTAGATGGAATTGTACAAATCGAGTATTGGAGCGCCAATATAAGTGAACGGCGGCTGCAAAACAAAATACGTCAAGCAGTGCGGGATCAAATGCAAAAAGATGAGTTTTCGCGCTCAGGTGTAGAATTGTCGCTGGTGGAGGAAATTTCCAATTTGAAACCGGTGATTATTTCTCTATCTCCTGAAAAGGCCGCAGATGATGCCGCGGTGACAGCTGAAGACCGGATGCCATTTATTATCTCGATTGTTTTTGCTTTTGTTTTATGGTCGGTGGTGTTTTCGGTTGCCAATATGTTGCTAACCAGCGTTATCGAAGAAAAATCTAATAAAATCATAGATAGCCTATTAAGCGCCGCCCCCCTTCGTTCTATCTTGATGGGAAAATTACTTGGGGTGGCAATGGTTAGCTTTACCCTGCTCGCCGGATGGGTGTTGGCCGGGCTGATCTCGACTATAGCCGCCGGCTCGGTACTTGACACAGGAGGTGCAGGTAAAATTGCCAGTATAGTTGCTGCAGCCGGAGACCCTTGGTTGATAATACCATTTTTTGGATATTTTATATTTGGTTATTTGATGTTCGGGTCAATATTTCTAGCACTTGGCTCCTTGTGTGAAACTTTGCAAGAAGCGCAAACCTTAATGTCCCCGATGATTTTTCTGATGATGGTGCCTATGTTTGCTTTAGGCTTTGCCATGCAAGACCCGGAAAGCCCGGTTTTGGCGGTTTTATCGTGGATTCCGTTATTTACACCTTACATAATGATGGCACGGTTACCCACAGATCCGCCAATGATTGAAATTATCGGCACAACGTTTGTTATGGTGGCGACTACAGCTATCGTGCTGCTAGGTGCTGGTAAGGTGTTTCAGGCTGGCGCAATGCATCAAGCTGGTGCTGATTATTTCAAAAATATGGCCAGTAAATTATTACCAAAAAAACAAAAGAAAAAGTAACACCGATTTACTGACCATCAGGCACACAAAAACCGCCAGACAGTTTTGCCGGCGGTTTAAAGACTTAAAAAAATTTGTTATTATGGAGTACGTACAGGTTTACCCGGAAGCAAACCTTCACGAACAGCACGCTTGCGAGCTAGTTTGCGAGCTCTACGCAAAGCTTCGGCTTTTTGACGAACCCGTTTTTCAGAAGGCTTCTCAAAATAATTGCGGCGCTTCATTTCGCGAAATGTACCCTCGCGTTGCATTTTTTTCTTTAGCGCTTTTAATGCCTGTTCGACATTGTTATCACGTACATAGATCTGAACGATGGTTCCGTCCTCCAAATTTGGTTTTGAGCAAAATATAGGCTAATCAATATTAATCGCGGCTCACTAGATGGCGGGAGATACCAAAAGGCCGCACCCATGTCTAGCGCGACAAACCGTTTTTTTATGATAAAAGACTATATAAAGTAATAATATTACAGGCAGATACCATGAAAAACTCTGAATCGCAACCGCACCTAGACATTATTAGGCAAAAATTACTGCCCTTGGTGATAAAAGACGCTGCATTTGAGGGCTGGACGAGCGATGTTTTAGCTAGAGCCACAGAATCAGCAGATCTGCACCCAGGTGCCGTTGAACTGGCTCTGCCGCGCGGTTGTACCGACCTTATAAGATTTTGGGCCGGATATAATGATAAGGCAATGCTTGAGGCGTGGGAAAAAGCAAAACCAGAAAACATGCGAATTCGTGATAGAGCAATTTTTCTAGTTCAAACCCGTATTGAAACTATTGGTGAAGAAAACAAAGAAGCAGCTTTAAGAGCCGTGACCCGCCTGACTTTGCCAGATCAAGCCGGTGAAGCCTTAAAGCTTGGCTGGCGAACAGCCGATATCATGTGGACGGCGATGGGTGATACCAGCACAGATTATAATTATTACACAAAAAGAATGATTTTATCTGGAGTCTTTGCTTCAACGCTAATGGTTTGGTTACAAAATGATGATGACACTGCGTGGAAGTTTCTTGATCGCCGAATTGGCAACGTAATGCAGTTCGAAGGACTTAAGGCAAGGTTTCGTAAAACAACAGCAAGCTGGCCAGACCCGGCTGGTTTACTAGGAAAGTTACGCTATGGGCGAGGTCGCGCCAGAGCCAGAAGGATGTAGTTATTATCTAGAGCCCAATATCTTTCGGGTTCTTTCTACATTATTTAATGCTTAAAATGTCGCATGCCCGTAAAAACCATAGTGATACCGGCTTTATCAGCGGCAGCGATTACTTCATCATCTCTAATTGATCCACCCGGTTGAATTACTGCTATTGAACCAGCTTCAATGACCTCGAGCAGGCCGTCGGCAAACGGAAAAAAAGCGTCGGATGCTGCCACGGATCCAATTGTCTTAGCGGTACTTTCGCCTGCGATTTTGGCAGCATTATTGGCTTTTATTGTCGCTATTTTTGCCGCATCCAGCCGGCTCATCTGTCCAGCGCCAACACCGACAGTAGCTCCGTCTTTAGCATATATAATCGTGTTGGATTTTACGTGCTTGGCAACTTTCCAAGCAAATAACATATCATCTATTTGTTGGTCTGTTGGTTTAATTTTAGTGACGCAGTTCAGATCGCTCTTATTCAAAACCTGTCCGTTGTCTCTGCTTTGTACCAATAATCCACCAGCTATGGCTTTAACCTCGGTGCCATTACGTGCAGGATCCGGTAAACCGTCGGTCAGTAAAAGCCGTAAGTTTTTCTTGGTGGCAAAAAGTTCTAAGGCTTGCGCGCAGGCTGAAGGAGCAATCACCGCTTCAATAAATAACTGAGAAATAGCCTTTGCCGTTTCACTGTTAACTTCACTGTTCAAAGCAATAATACCACCAAATGCAGAAACCGGATCACAGGCCAAAGCTGCATTCCAAGCAGTTAGCTGATCATCATCTACGGCAACACCACAAGGATTTGCGTGCTTTATAATGGCGATTGCTGGTTTATCGATTGGAAACTCACTAACCAGTTCAAATGCGGCATTAAGGTCATTAAAATTATTATAACTGAGCTCTTTTCCTTGAACCTGTTTCGCATTAACCACTCCAGCAACCTGATCATTAGTGCGATAAACAGCAGCTTTTTGATGCGGGTTTTCACCATAACGTAATTTTTGTTGTAAAGTGCCGCCAAAAGCTTGGTATTTTGGGCTTGTTTCATTAATTTGTTGATTGAACCAGCTACTGATAGCAGCGTCATATTGTGCGGTTTTTGAAAAGGTTTTGGCAGCAAGAGCGGCGCGTAGAGCGTGACTAACTCCAGCTAAAGAGCTTTCCATTTCACTTAGCACTTGCTCCATATCGTCTTTATCGGTGCATACAGTAACAAAGGCGTGGTTTTTTGCCGCTGAGCGTAGCATTGCCGGCCCGCCAATATCTATATTTTCAATACATGTAGCAAAGTCTGCACCGCTATCACGAGTTTGCTCAAAAGGATACAAATTGACTAGCAATAGATCAATCTGTGGAATGTTATGATCGTGCATTGCTTGACGGTGCTCTTCTTGATCACGGCAAGCCAATAAACCACCATGAATACGCGGATGCAGGGTTTTTACCCTACCATTCATCATTTCTGGAAAGTCGGTGATTTGGCTGGCGTCTATAACTTTAATGCCGGCATCAAGAAGCTCTTTGGCAGTACCACCGGTTGAAATTATTTCAACTCCCAGCGCTTCTAGTCTTTGTGCTTGTTTTATAAGTCCGGTTTTATCAGAAACCGATAATAACGCCCGTTTTATAGTTATTATCTGATTCACTGTTATATCTCCCTGACTTAACTATTTGACTCAATTCGCCTTAAAGACCACCGAATCCGATTACTGGCTTCCTGACCGATACCATTGGGGTCTGCGGCGCCGTTTAATACTATTTGCTTACTACGTCTAGGTGGGGCGCCAGAGCCAAGATAAACAGATGGTTCCAGAGAGATAGACCCTATATCACAACGAAACCTCCAGCCCTCACCGTTGGGAAGCAAGATCAATACACTTGAATTGTTCCGCGCCAAAGATACTCGTGTATCTGTGTGCAAATGAAATCTTATTGAAAATGGTATTGGCTGTAAATCACGGGTTTTTCCTAAGCCTACCGGACGTTCTAAAGTGTCTTCGCCGCGCAAATCATCTCCGCTTGTTGATAAAAATAAACGCCGGTTATGTTGTAAACCATAACGGGAAAGATATTCTTGATGGCTGGCGGTTAACCACACACCACTTTCTTCCTCATTGCGCCTAGCTTGCAATGCTTGTTCTTTATTGTAGGCGATTGTTCCTAATAAACTTGTTGTAAGCCCTTTCGGGTAAATGTAGCTGGAAGATACATCATCTATCACCAGGGTAGAATGTGCGGCGCTTGTTCTGCTAGGCTCCCGCCATTTTTCGCTTAGGTCTTGTGACCAGCCACAGTTTGTAATTATGGTTCCGGCTCGTGTGCCAAATTCAAAACTTAAAGCACCGGCATGAGCGTTGCGGCTATAAGCTATAGGCGGCATTTTTCCACAATCCAGTATCAGTGTGGAACGACGTGTTTGCAAGCGATGGTAACCGGAATGTGGAGCAATTAGAAATGGTGATCTTTTTTCATCTATTGCTGACAAAGCATGGTGGATAGCCGTTTTATCTCCGTAACCTCCGCCATTAAAAACAGCTAAACGTCCATTCATCGTCGTGCAAAACCGCACAAACGGTAATAGCTTATCTCTAGTTTTTCGTATAAAAATTGGTGGTGGAGAATTGTGTTGATCAAGCAATTTTGCCAAAGCATCAAGCTCTAACAATAATAATGCCGCGACCTCTGGGTTACGTCCAATGTGTCCACCATCGGTAAGAATTTGTCGATCAAGCTCGTCCTGTAACATGGCAAGGCCAGTTTTTTGCAAACCCTGCATTCCAAACAAGCAGGTTCCGGCAGTAGCCAGGCAAATAGCAACCCACAGTCTGGTTTCACCGGCCTCACAAATATTTGCTACGGATTTTAAATGACGTAATTGCTTACCAAGGCTGTCCAAACGGGTGCTGGTGGCTATTGCGTCTCCGCTAAATAGTACTTTTGATTCTCCAAGCCAAGCCAGGCATCGTTGGGCGGTTATTGCTGCACTCCAAGCAAACCGGTTCCAGCTGCCAAATTGTTCAATCCATGTATCTACATGAGATTTAGTTAATACCGGTGGCTGTTGCTGCTTTCGTTCAAACCGGGATAAACTAGACAACCAACCAAAGCTATGTAGTGAAATGGCAAAGGTTCGAGATGGTGTCAATGCTGACCAAGCTTCTGGGACATTCTCAAAATTCAATTTACGACCAGCTAAATACAACATGCCACCAGCAATTTCTTCTCCTCGCTCAAGGTTTGGACTTGCTGGTCTGCTCGGCCATGGCTTGTGAAGTAACGGAGCCGGTCCGGAAAAAACTATTGCCCGATACAAGGAAGTTGCGTGTAATTCATCGCTCGCTGCTTGTCGTAAACGCAAGACAGCACCTTCTATGTAATTTGCCAATGTTGGCTTTGCCATGGCTGATCGGTTCCGTTTTTCTTGCGGCGAACCATGACTCTAAAGCATTTTTTTAAACAGTGTAAACGGCTTGTTGGCAAGAAAGCATTAAAACATGAATCCATAGCAAATTTCCAGTTCAAAATGAACTGGAAACTTAACCATTGGAAACCTGAAACCTTATTATAAGACTTTAGTGTGGGTGAGCTTCGCTGGCCTTTGGAATAACCCGTGCGCGTTCGCCATATTCAACCCAGACAGGGGTGCCATTAGGAATTGGATAACCACCAGCTTGAGTAATAGTTATAATATCGCCATCGCGATCAAGCTCAATGGTATAAGCAAAGCCTTCTGTTTCAGTGGCATTGTTTTCTATCGCTGACCCGACAAGTCCACCAACAATGGCGCCAAGAATTGCGCCAGCAGCATTTTCAGCTCTGCCACCGCCAAATTGAGATCCAGCGATTCCGCCAATCGCAGCACCACCAACAGTTCCGACACCGCTTTTTGTGCCTTCAATACTAATGGCTCTACTGGAAACAATTATGCCAGAATCAGAACGTGATATTTGGCCGATACTGCTGCGGTTATAGTCATTGGCGCCAAGGTCAGAGGCGCAAGCTCCAAGTAAAAGAGCAGAAGAAACAGCCGCGGCACCAAAGACGCGACGTATATAAATTGATTTAAGCATGGGTTCCACCTTGCGTGCATAAAATGATTAACAGCCTGATCTTCACCCTAACAGGAGATATCTGAACGATTTCTGAACAAGTTAAGTTTTACGTAATTTAGCAATGAAGAAAGCGTCAAGTCCGCCTTCGACAGGCAAGGCTCCCGGTGGAATACGAATCATCCCGTCTTTCTGGAAAGGCTCGGCAAAACTAGGTATGTCAGTAGTTATTGGATCTAGTTTTAAATCGGTTTTATTCAGTATTTCAGCAATAACATCTTCTGCTTCAATACTTTGCGCAGAACAAACGCAATATATTAAGCGTCCTTGAGGTTTCAGCAACTTGCTAGCGTTTATTGTCAAAGAAACTTGACGTTCGGCAAAGCCAGCAAGGTCTTTTTCTCTACGATTGTATAAAACATCTGGATGGGGGCGAAAAATTCCAGTAGCCGAACATGGCGCATCAAGCAAAATTGCATCAAACAATTGCTCAGGTTTCCATGATCTGGCATCAGCGCAAATTATTTCAGCACTCTGTCCGGTTCGCTCTAGGTTTTGTGATAAACGGCTCAAACGTGCCTGTTGATTATCCAAAGCCGTAACTTTTGCCCCGGTTACAGCTATTTGCACGGTTTTGCCGCCTGGAGCAGCACAAATGTCCGCTATTTCTTCACCGGCTTGCGGGTTTAATATCTGCACCGGTATTGATGCGGCAAGGTCTTGAACGATCCACTTTCCGGAATCATATCCCTCTAACTCTTCTATACGACCCTTATGTAGCAAACGAACAGTTTGATCTCCTATAGCGGTTCCGTCCAACAGTTGTGTCCATTTTTCGATATCTTCAAATACTGTCAAATCCAGCAATGGCGGCTCTTTTAGTGCAATTGCTGCTTGCTTGACTGTATCCGGACCGTAAGTTTTATTCCAGTTTTCTGATAGCCAGGTTGGAATATTTAATTCCAAAGGCAAGGTTTGTAGTAACTCTTCGCCCTCGCGATCAATGCGGCGAAGCAAGGCGTTTATCATACCCTTATAAGGTCTTGATACGCGTACATTACCAGCCATTTGCACAAATGAGTTAACTACTCCGTGGCTGGCCGAGCGCAAAAATAATAATTCAGCAGCTCCGGCACGTAATATCTGACGGGCGGTGACCGCTTGTCTGGGCATTGGCCTGCTTAAAAAGGTATCGATTATTGCATCAATTTGACCAAGGTGACGTAAGCTACTGCCAATGATTGCCCGCGATAGAGCTTTATCACGTGTTGGCAGTGCTCCAAAGCGTTGGTCTTTTTCAAGAAATACATCAAGTGATTTATGGCGGGAAAATACCCATTCTAAAGCGCGTACAGCACAACCGCGTGGGTCGGGTTTTTGTGTTTTGGCGTTGTCTTTTATCATTCATGCTCCATACTCATCTATTGTAAAAATGGCAAATGAATAGATGAGTAAACCCAAGCAAAAAATAATAGACGAACGGCGCAAACAAGCAGCAAAACGAGCTTTGGCAGAGGCCGAACAGCGGCGATCTGTAACCAAACAAAGCCAAGCTTTACCAACAGAACACAATAGCCGACGAAAAATAGAGCCAACCAGATATGGCGATTGGGAACGTAGCGGCATAACCAGTGATTTTTAATTTTTGCTGTTTTCCCTGAATGCGAGTGCTGCTTCCCCATTTTGGGGCATTTGTTTCGGCACAACCTTTGCTCATGATAATATTGAAATGTGTTATTATGAGAAACAGGAGAGCATTGTGCGCTCATTAAAATTGTTTTCCGGATTAGTTTTGTTACCGTTAAGTGCAATCGCGGCTCCCCCCGCGATTGCTGATGGTGGCGAGTTTTGCCTTACCGGAGCCATTGCTGGTTCCGAACAAAGCATAAATTGCGCCTCTAGCTGGTTAGCTGTTGATGGTACACGACTTGGCTCAATGCCTGATCCACGAAACACCCCAAGAACACCGTACAGACCGCCAGGTGCTGTCTGGTCAGGATCATCAGCCTCTTCGGCGACATATAGCTCGGGATCAACAATAACATCTGCGCCCGTCTGGCAACCACCTATTGCACCGCAATACCCAACTCATACAAACACTGTCACACACGGCTCTTATTATCAGCAACCAACAATAACTCATAATAACTGGCCAACGGCAAACCACGTACCTAGCAGTTCATGTGCACCAATTAACCCGACTTGCAGCTCTCAGCAAACCACTTATCGTTCGCACAATATTACCAATGGCTGTTTTAGTTATGATAATAACGGTCAAGCGCATTCGGTTCCTTGCCCGGCGCAAGTTACCCATGCCAACACCTGGAACCATAACCAACAACATGTTGGCTGTGGCGGCGTGGCTGTGATAGCCTACACCTCACAGGCTCGTGCACAAATAGCTATCGTCCACTCGGATAGCTTTTTTAACACGCTAAATGGCGGAGTTGGCGGTAGCAGCAATGTATATTACGGCGGCGGTGGGGGAGCGTTTATCTCTGGCGGATCAAGTCGAGTATTCTCACAAGCGCCATTACTGCGCATGCCAAGGAAAAATATTGGCAATAGACCTCCACCAAACAAGAAAGGCCATGGTGGTGGCAAAAAAGGCGGCTCTCACGGTGGTCATAAATAGGTGTTAAAGCCAATGTGCACAAACCAAATCAAGACAGCCCTGATAAATTTATCGGGGCTTGTTTTTATGATGTTAATAGGATAGTAATCCTATATTGCGTAATATAATCCGGCATGACAATGTGTAAACTGTTTTTGATAATTTTATTTTTAGGCTTGTTTCCCGAAATTGGTTTAGCTGCTGATCAGGTGCAGGGGCCAATAAGTGCCAAGGTGTTACGGGTAGTAGACGGTGATACAATAGCGGTTAGCGCTCTTATCTGGCCGGGGCAGCGGGTAGAGGTAAAGGTTCGTTTGGCCGAAGTAAATGCACCGGAGACATTCAGACCAGTTTGCCAAGAAGAGAAAAAAATTGGTCACTCGGCGACATTGTTCGTCAATCAAAGAATTGGAAAGAATGTGGATTTACAAAACATCAGGCTTGGCAAATACGCAGGCAGGGTTGTGGCAAATATAATAACTGCGTCCGGCGAGGATTTAGGCGAGTTACTGTTAAATGCTGGTTTAGCGCACAAACAAAAAGATCGTAGCGGTTGGTGTAATACCCTTGGTTAGATAGCCTCATCTGGCGGTGGGGTTTTTTCTTTATAGCGACAAACACCTGAAACTCTACACAACCAACATCTCGGCTTTCGTGCCACACAAGTATATCTTCCATGCAAAATCAGCCAATGATGAGCGTGTTGCAAATATTCCTTTGGGGTAACTCGCAACAACACTTCTTCTACTTGGTCTGGGGTTTTACCCGGTGCCATTCCGGTGCGATTACCAACTCGAAAAATGTGCGTATCCACAGCAATGGTTGGCTGACCAAAAGCTACGTTAAGAACTACATTGGCGGTTTTACGACCAACACCGGGCAAACTGGTTAATTCGCTTTCTGTTTGTGGAACTTCTCCGTTAAATTCTTCAAGTATCATTTTTGACAAACCGATAACATTTTTAGCTTTATTGCGAAAAAGACCAATAGTTTTGATCATATCGCGCACCTTATCTTCGCCCAACTCAAGCATATCCTTTGGGTTGTCGGCCAGAGCAAACAAGTCTTTGGTGGCTTTGTTAACCCCGACATCGGTAGCTTGCGCCGATAAAGCCACGGCGACCACCAAAGTAAACTGGTTCGAATAATTCAACTCGGTTTTTGGTTCCGGATCTAATTGCTGCAAATGAGCATAAATAGCGGCGGTTTTGGCTCTAGTTAGCGGTCTGGAGCGCGAAGAAGTTTTTTTTGTCAAAACATGTCCCATTTAGAAGTGCAATCCGGTTATCGGGTGGCGGTCTTTGGCTGTTTTCCTGTATAGCTAACTTATGTGCAATTTGAAAACCCTAACAATAGCCGAACAAGACTACCAACGCATAAATCGTGCTTTGGCCTTTCTTGACGCTAATTGGCGCGAGCGGCCTGACCTAAAAGAGCTCGCCGCGCATTGTGGTCTTGGCGTGGATCAGTTTCATCGGGTATTTACCCGCTGGACAGGCACTTCGGCTAAACGACTGATGGACGCATTGGCTCATGATGATGCTAGGCAGGCTTTATTGCGAGGAGTCAGTGTTTTAGATGCGAGCCTTGATGCTGGCCTTTCTAGCCCCTCACGGTTACACGATTTGTTTTTGGCTTTCGAATCAGTAACTCCGGGTGAGGCAAAACAACGAGGGCGCGGACTGGAGTTTATTTGGGGCTCTGCACCAACACCGTTTGGAATTGGCATGTTTTTAATTGCTCCGCGTGGGCTTTCGGCGCTTGGTTTTGTTGAAGAGGGAGAAGAAGAAATAGGATTTGCCGATTTTTATAAACGCTACCCAGCGGCAAAATATGTTCGTGATAACAAAACGACTGAAACTTATGCAAAACAGATATTCATTGAGCGCGCTAAAATGCCATTGGCGCTTTATGGTAGCAAATGGCAAAGGCAAGTTTGGCGGGCTTTAATAGCTATACCACCGGGGCGCACTATGACTTATGGGCAAATAGCTGCCCGGCTTGGTGATAAAAATGCCGCCCGAGCCGTAGGAACTGCAATTGGTCGCAATCCTGTATCTTGGCTAATCCCCTGTCATCGGGTATTGGGTAAAGATGGCCGCTTGACCGGTTATCACTGGGGTGTTGATCGCAAGAGATCAATGCTGGCGTGGGAGGCCGTAAACAGCTAAACTGTGCGTCTGTTTAACAGGAGAACAAGTGTAAAATGAATACTGGGCCAATAATTGCGATGATTTTGGTGGCTTTAGCTTTGCTGGCAGGAACCGTTCGTACTGTCTATGGTTATTGGTCTGTTCGCCGTGATGCCGATGATGAATGGCAGGATTTTAAACGACTCTCTCCAAAACAAGCAAAAAAAACCACTCAGCAAAAATTTGTAACAACTTATCGTTTGGCTCATAACCCTAGAGGGCTTGCTTACAGTACCGGCGCGCTGGCACTGGCGGTGTTGGTAACCCCGTTGGCGGTAATGATATTAACATACTTTTATTCAGTAGTGATCGTTCAAGAAATTGACCCGAACCGATTGCCGTCTGAAACCTTGGCCGAAGAAATACGCCGCCAATTTCGTCGGGACGGGCCTTTGGTGTATTCTTTCTTTATCTTTTTTGGCCTTATCAGTAGCTGGGGTGCGGTTGCTTGGGTTATGGCTTGGTTTTACCATAAAACTGATGATGATGAATTTGATGAAAGTTTACGTATTACTCGTGGTGAAAAACCTTTGGGCAAAATAAAGCTTAAACGTAAACGCCCTAGCTGGTCGCCACTGGTACAAACCGGTGAAGGGTTGTCATTAAACGAAGCTGCCAAAAAGAGCGAACAAACAACCAAAGAAGAAAAATCCTGATGCGCTATTTACATACCATGGTTCGAGTATCCGACATTGATGCTTCGTTGAGGTTTTATTGTGGTGGATTGGGCTTAACCGAATTGCGACGTGTCGATAACGAAGCCGGACGTTTCACATTGGTCTTTTTGGCGGCACCGCAAGACATGGAACAGTATAAAGGCGAGGAACAAGGCTTGGTGGCTGGACTTCCTATGATCGAATTGACCTATAATTGGGACAAACAATCATACAACAATGGGCGCAATTTTGGTCATTTAGCGTTTCAAGTTGATGATATTTATCAAACTTGCGAACATTTAAGCAAACAAGGAATAACTATCAAGCGCCCACCTCGTGATGGAAGAATGGCGTTCGTGTGTTCACCGGATGGCATATCGGTTGAATTATTGCAAAAAGGCGAACCATTAGCGACAAAATCACCTTGGTCAGAAATGCCAAACACCGGTAGTTGGTAGAATTACCTGCCCAAAACGTCCTTCATGCCATAAAACCCGGGCTTTTGCTGTGCCAGCCATTTAACTGCACTTAATGCACCATCGGCAAATACCTTACGCTTTAACGCCCTATGGCCAAGCTCAATTTCCTCAGAACCATTACTTAAAACAATAGTGTGTTGGCCAATTTCTTCGCCTTGGCGATATGATATTATCGGCAATGTGTTTTCTTGTGTTTGATTTGCTTCTTCTGGGTGAAGATATGGCTCTAATAATAAATCAGTATCAAGACCGGAATTTACAGCACCAGCTAACATTAAGGCGGTTCCAGAGGGATAATCTTGTTTATGTATGTGATGGGTTTCTTTAATTTTTATCTGCCAGCCGGATCCCAGTTTTTGTGCTGCTTGTTCGGCCAAATCCAAAAGTAAATTCACTCCCAACGAAAAATTACCGGTTAGCAGAATCGGCATTTTTTTTGCTGCCCTGGAAATTTTTTCAACTTGTTCTTCGCTAAACCCGGTAACGCCAATAACCATTGGTTTGGTGGTTTCCGATAACCGCTGAATTACGCCATCACAAGTAGAAACATCAATCAGCACATCAAATTTTGGTGCTGTTTCATTTATGTTTTCAAACACCGGTGCAGGAAAACCATTTGGCTTTTCACCTCCCAGCCGAATAACACCGAATGCCAGATCAAGATCATCAACATATTGTATTGCCTTGCAAATCTCCCCGCCAAGTCGCCCGCCGGCTCCGGCTACGGCTATAGCTAAATTCTTACTCATGATTTTTGCTTTAACTTATCCATTTTACCGCCTAATCGTTGGTACAATAAGGCAATTCCCATCAATGATCCGCCAAGTCCCAAGAACGATAACCCTCGTAACAATCCATCGAGGCCGGCTAGATCAAAGATAAACACCTTTATGCTGGTTATGGCTAATAATAATAAGCCGCTAATGCGTAAAGCCTCACGGTTTTTCCAAAAGCCAAGACCCAGCAAGACAATAGCAAACACCAGCCAACTGGCAGAATAAGAGTAAGTTTCTATGTCACTTATTACGCCGGTTGATAAGTCTGGCGCGTGAAAGCTACGGCGCACCTCTAGTGTCAGCCATAAAAACCCGCTAATTCCAGCAATCAAAGCCAGAATTTTTGCCATGACTGCCTTGCCGTGTGATTGCCAAATAATAGCATTTGCTGTCATGATAATAGCTGGCAGCAATAACACTAAAGCAAGCGTGTTAAACAGCATTGCGCCAGAAACTAAAGCTGGATCTATGCCCCACCACGGATTTTGAATGGTGATGACAAACAACAATAGGCTAAAAGCCGATACGAAAAGCGCAATTCGCTCTGTCCACCTTGGTGCAAACGCCAAATTGTCACCAAGAAAAAAGCGAATGGCAAAAGCTATCAACGCATAAAGGCTTATTTGTAAACCGGTTTCGGCAAACCCGATATCGGCTCGCAAGTCACCGCCAGACATTAAATGGTGTATTTGCAAACTAAGCATGGTGACACCGATAACTATGCTTGCACTAATCAGGCTTTGCACCACAGTTGATGATGGTTTAACGCTGTTTTTTACAAAGACAAATGCAGCAGCCACCAACAATAGTGACGAACCGCCTAACCCGATCAACAAACTATTGAATATTGGCCAACTACCCACTGGAAAATCAAACGCTTCGCCAAGGGCAATTAACCGAAAAGAAGCTATCCCCGCCAAAGCCATTGCTGTCCACTGCAAAGCACTTAAACGGAACCTTTGCCACAATAGCGCGCTAATTACCGCTTGGCCGCTTAACGCCAAGGACAGCCACATTTGCGAAAACAGTATCAAAAGAACCAATAGAACAGCGGCGGAAACCGCCAAGGCTAATGTTGCGCCAACGCCCGGATGAATTAAGAACCCTTTGTCGGCTTTGGCTTCGCGATCCAGCAAAAGCAATGCAACGAATGCCAAAGCTAATGCACTTAACGCATACGGCCAAGCCAAACCGAAATCGGTTAATCGCCAATAGGCAAGAAACAAAACAATAAGTGGAGAGATTACCGCCACGGCCACCAATATTGCCCGTTTTTTTGCCGCCAGTGAGGCTAAATAACCGCCAAACCCGAATAAAGCTGCAAATGCAAAGCTGGCGGTAAGGAAGTTTAACGAGTTTGGGGCTGAACCTAAACGGCTAAGAAACCCGTCTAATTGTTGTGATGCATCAACCAATAAGGATTTGTCTGCTGGCCACAAGGCAAGAGCAATGCAAGAAATAATTGCTATTGCGCCTGCACCAAGTGAAAACCCTTCACGGCGAAATGATCCCGCCAATGCCAAAAACCCAAGTGCAAACAAAGCAATAAGTGATGGTGGCTGGTAATCGGTTTCAAGTAACAAAAACAACACTAGCAACCCAGCACCAAGTAAGGTGATCAGTGCGGTGTATAAGCTAAGCGGTGAGCGGTTTTTGTTAGTCCAGTTAAATGCTGTTCCTGCTTCCTGCCAAGCCAAACCCATAGTTACGACCGCCAAAACCGGTAAATATAATTGCAAGACCCAAGGTGAATTGTCGCCATTGCCACCAAGTAACCAAAGTAACGGCCAGCCAAGACCGCCGGCTAATGCTAATATTGCATTCCATCGCCAAGGACGTAAACGCGCCAGCAATAATCCACCAACACTTACCACTAATATATAACCAAACAACGTCATTGCCGATGGGCTATCCGAGCCAATAAGAGCCGGAGCAACAAATGCGCCGATAAGGCCAAAAACGGCAATAATAGGCCCAAACTTTGCCGCCTGATATACCGCTAATGCTGCAATCAATGCCAAAAGTGCAAATGCGATTAACGGGCTGATTAGCTCAAACAACGCAAATGAGGCATAAACCGCGCCATAAAGAGTGATAAGACCGGCGCTTGCCAAAACTTGCGGTGCGGCAGAGTTTGCCAGAGATTGATTTTTTGGCGGATGTAAACGAATCCTATGAGCAAACCCCAGCATTGCAATACCGACAAGCCCAGCCAAAATAACTCTTACGCCAGGACCAAGCAAGCCGCTTTCGGCGGCAACTTGCACCAAGAATATTCCGCCAAACGCCAACACAATGCCAGCAACCCATACCAACCAATTGCCGCGCAATGATTGCTCGACCTTGGCAGCAAACCCAATTCTTTCAGGTGTAATTGTTTGTGATGCTGGTTTTATAGTTTTTGCCGCAGGTGTCGGTTGTGGTGGGGTAATTGTTTCGGAAGGTGGGCTGGTTTTTACTATTGGCCGGGTAGTTTTGCTTGTTACAGGCGTTGGCTTTGTCGCCAAAGGTTGATCGTAATTTGTTGTTTTTGCTTTTAATAAAAACATCTCTCGTTCAATTTTATTTGCTTTAATAAACCCAAGGATTCCTAATACCGACCCTGTGACCAGTAAGCCAATTAGCAATAAAGCTATCAAAATTAAAAAATCCACAATTTTAACCCCCAGCTGTAAACCAAGAGTGTAAAGTTGTTTTATTTGCTAAGCAAACGGCAAAAGATTATTCGCCGGTTACTTTGTCCCAGAAGCCTTTGGCTTTTTCAAAGAAGTTGGTGTGTTCAGGGTGGCTGTTTGGGCAACAATGCTCACGAAATTCCTCTAGCAGTTCTTTTTGTCTGGCGTTCAAATGACGTGGAGTTTCCACAAACAATTCCAAAATCATATCACCACGACCGGGCAGGCGTAAACGGCTCATGCCAAGCCCACGCAAACGCAGGCGCTTACCGGTTTGTGATCCGGCAGGGATATTTACCCGTTTACGGCCACCATCAATCGTCGGCATTTCAATATCTCCGCCAAGGGCAGCCACCGCCATCGGGGTTGGCGCTCTACAATAAAGGTCGGCGCCTTCGCGTTCAAAAATATCATGCGGCCTAACCGAAACAAAAATATACAAATCACCAGCCGGGCCGCCTCTGGTTCCAGCGGCACCTTCGCCAGACAGACGAATGCGCGTGCCGTCTTCAACACCGGCAGGAATGGTAACGGACAGCTCGCGCCTTGTGGCCTGAGTACCGACACCGTCACAAGCTGTACAAGGAGAGCTCACAGTGGTACCTTGCCCGTCACAAGCCCTGCAATGCTGTTCCATAGTGAAAAAACCTTGTTGCATTCGCACTCGTCCATGGCCTTGGCAAGTGGTGCAAGTTTCAATTTTAGTACCCGGCTCTGCGCCATTGCCTTCACATTCGACACAAGTTTTGGTGGTTGGAACCTTTATATCTACATCTTTGCCAAGAAAGGCTTCTTCTAGCTCTATTTCCAGCGAATAGCGTAAATCAGAACCACGCGCCGCGCCAGAAGCCGACCTGCGGCCACCACCACCAAAAACATCGCCAAAGGCATCTCCGAACACTTGTTCAAAAATGTCTGAAAAATCAGCAGCTCGCCCGCCGCCAAAACCGCCTTGACCTTGTGAGCCATCAACAGCGGAATGACCAAAACGATCATAAGCTGCGCGTTTTTGTTCATCGGAAAGTATGGAATATGCTTCAGATACCTGCTTGAAGTTTTGCTCGGCATCAGCGTCATCAGGGTTGCGATCTGGGTGGTACTTCATCGCCAACTTACGATAAGAAGACTTTAATGTTTTACCATCAGCCGATCGCTCAACACCAAGTGTTTCATAATAACAGGTTTTGGTATCGCTCATTTGGCAGTCCTTACGAAAAAGCAAGGGTCAGCCCAATTACGAGCTGACCCTAATAATTTAACAATTAGGCTTTTTCTTTGTCGCCGTCATCGTTTTCATCAACTTCTTCAAACTCGGCATCAACCACATTTTCTTCTGATGGGTTTTGCTCCTCGTCCATGCTTTCTGCCTCAGCCTTGCTTTGCGCATACATAGCTTCGCCAAGTTTCATCGAAGCCTGAGCCAAAGTTTGAGCCTTAGCCGAAATGCTTTGCGCATCATCGCCTTCCAGCTCTTTTTTCAGGTCTTCCAAAGCAGCTTCAATCGCTGTTTTGTCATCACCTTCTACCTTGTCGCCAAATTCTTCCATTTGCTTTTCGGTTTGATGAACCAAAGCTTCGGCCTGATTTTTGGCTTCTACGGTTTCTCGACGTTTTTTATCTTCCTCGGCATGATTTTCAGCTTCTTTGACCATGTTTTCAATATCATCATCAGTTAAACCACCAGAAGCCTGAATGCGAATGGTTTGCTCCTTGCCGGTGGCCTGATCCTTGGCGCCAACTGAAACAATACCATTGGCATCAATGTCAAAGCTAACCTCGATCTGTGGAACACCTCTAGGGGCTGGTGGAATACCGACCAAATCAAACTGACCAAGAACCTTGTTATCGGCTGCCATTTCCCGTTCGCCCTGAAACACCCGGATAGTTACCGCACCTTGATTGTCATCAGCAGTGGAAAAGGTTTGTGATTTTTTTGTAGGGATCGTGGTGTTGCGGTCAATAAGGCGAGTGAAAACACCGCCTAGTGTTTCAATACCAAGCGATAAAGGTGTCACGTCGAGCAAAAGCACGTCCTTAACATCACCTTGAAGCACACCTGCTTGAATTGCCGCGCCCATGGCTACAACTTCGTCCGGGTTTACACCCTTGTGTGGTTCGCGACCAAAAAACGCAGTTACCGCTTCTTGTACTTTTGGCATACGAGTCATACCGCCAACCAAAACCACCTCGTCAATGTCACTGGCTTTTAGGCCAGCGTCTTTAAGAGCTTTTTTGCATGGATCAATGGTGCGCTTGATCAGATCATCAACCAGACTTTCCAGCTTGGCGCGGGACAACTTCATGGTTAAGTGTTTTGGACCAGAGGCGTCAGCAGTAATAAATGGTAAGTTTACTTCGTACTGCTTAGCCGTAGATAATTCTTTTTTTGCTTTTTCTGCTTCTTCGCGCAAGCGCTGTACGGCTAATTTGTCTTTACGTAGATCAACGCCGTGTTCCTTTTTGAACTCGTCAGCAAGGTAATCAACAATCCGCACATCAAAGTCTTCGCCACCCAAAAAGGTATCGCCATTGGTGGCTTTTACTTCAAACACACCGTCGCCGATCTCAAGGATGGACACATCAAATGTACCGCCACCAAGGTCATAAACAGCGATAGTTTTGCCATCTTCCTTG
>JAESTZ010000062.1 GCA_016763315.1 Robiginitomaculum sp. | reverse complement strand
GCAAAAGTGGGAGTTCTTCTGTCTCGCGGCAAGCTCGCTTTGCTCACGCCTACGACGTGCGGCGAATGGTCGCCGAGGCGCAGTCGCACCTAGTTAGTAATATTCTGCCAGTCTTGTCTCGCGGTCAAATTGACCTCGTCCGGCACTTGGCAGCTAACTACTTGGAAATATAGTTTTATCTTTTCTTGGTTATTACAAGACCAGCGATAGAAACAAATTTACAAATATCATCATTACCCCATTTAGCTTCTATATTATCAGGAAGCATCCAAGTTGAAATCAATAATTGCGCTCCAGATCTTTTGTCAATTTCATTGTAAATATGCTCTCGGAGTTTCTCTGGCGTTCCAATAATATCTTTTTCGACCGAATTATCATTGCAATAGCCATGAACAATTATTATGCCTATAAACGCATCATCATCACCAAGCCATTCAGGACTTATCCCTTTTAGGGATTGCACCTGCCCAAGCAGCTCTTTAATTTTATCCTTAGTTACTTGATATATGAAGTTTTTTTCAAGTTTGTAGCCGCTTTTTTTTATTTCTAAAAAATAATTCAGAGCTTTTCCTGTGTCATTCCTTTTATGCAAACACCAAAAATCTACACGTCTGTTTGCATCAGTATTTTCTTCACTTTTATTAAAACCCCACTCTGAAAGATGAACAGGAGTAATTTCATTTATTGCACAGGATATGGTGGATCCAATAACACGTTCGCTGTACAGTAGTGATAGATCATGATCTTTAGTCAGCTCATGGTGTTTTTTGTCATAACGTTTTGCCTGCTCAAAAATGTTTTTCGATAAACGCTGAAAGAAATCTTTAATAATGCGTCCATTTTCTATTGAATCAGAATTGTAACACTTATCATCATTTTTAATATCTAACTTCATTGTCTTCCCTCACGCGCCGCTTAGCTCTTCATCTTTGCTAAGTTTTCGTGAGAACGCAACCCACACCATTGACTCCCCTCCCCACAACCTCTATGTAACTAGTCAGACTAGTTTGAGGAAGCGTTCATGGGAAAATGGCAATTACAAGAGGCTAAGGCGCGGCTTAGCGAGTTGGTGAAGCGGGCTTGCGAGCAAGGCCCGCAGGAAATTACGCTACGAGGTGAACCTGCGGCGGTCGTGCTGTCCGCAAAGGCGTATCAGAAACTCAAAGCCAACAAACCTACGCTTGCAGCTTTCTTGCGAGCCTCGCCACTCAAAGACGTAGAGCTAAACCTTGAGCGCGACAAATCACCTACTAGAGATACCCAGTTTTGAGTTATTTGATTGATACTTGCGCGCTATCGGAGTTACGTCGTAAAAAACCAGATGAAAATGTCGTTGCTTGGTTTGAAGCGAGGTCACAACAAGGGCTTTACCTTAGTGTTTTGACATTGGGTGAAATAAGAAAAGGCGTGGAAGCGCTTCCGAATGCCCAAGCCGATAAACGCCGTAAAGATAAAATCTTGAACTGGCTTGAACATGAATTACCGCTTTGGTTCGATGATCGGATATTACCGATTGATACAGGGGTGGCAGACGAGTGGGGACGTTTGCTTGCAAGAGCAGGCAGAAGCCTGCCAGCCATAGACAGCTTGATCGCAGCCACCGCCATACACAACAGACTTACGATTGTTACGCGCAATGTCTCTGATTTTGACTATGCAAATGTTGATGTGTTTAATCCGTGGGTGAAATAATTTAGAACTGCCTTTTCTTTTTTGAGCCCCATTCTTTTTTGAGCCCCATTCTTTTTTGAACCAATGACTATCTTGTGCGGCTTTGGTGAGTTAAAATCCGGCAATGCGATTTGGTGAAGATTTTTTAGAAGAGTTGAAAAGCCGGCTTAGGCCGTCTGATGTTATCGGGCGGTCAGTAAAATTGCGCCGCCAAGGTCGTGAATTTGCCGGACTATCACCATTTAATCAGGAAAAAACCCCTAGCTTTTTTGTCAATGATGAAAAAGGTTTTTACCATTGTTTTTCATCGGGAAAGCATGGCGATATTATTTCTTTTTTGCAAGAGACCGAGGGTTTGAGCTTTGTCGAGGCCGTTGAGCGCTTGGCCGCTGATGCTGGTATACCAATGCCGATTAGCGATCCAAAAGACATAGAGCGCCAGCAAAAAAACAATTCCTTGCGCGATTGGGTAGCCGAAGCCACAAAGTATTACACAGAAGAGCTAACCAGAGTTAGAGCCAGACAAGCTAGAAACTATCTAGAAGGACGGCAATTAAAGCAAAGCGATTGGCTCAAATATGGACTAGGATACGCCCCGTCCGCGCGAACCGGATTAAAAGACCATTTGGTGGCATTAGGTGCGATGCCTGCCGATCTCGTAGAAGCCGGGCTATTAGTGCAACCAGATGATGGCGGGCCGGCATTTGATCGGTTTCGTGACCGCATCATTTTTTCGATAACCGATTTGCGCGGGCGACCATCGGCATTTGGCGCGCGAGCATTATCAGCAAATGCCAAAGCCAAATACCTGAACTCTCCGGAAAGCAGTTTGTTTCACAAAGGCAAAACCCTGTATCGTTATGCCGAAGCAAGAAAAGCAGCCGCCAAGATAAGAGCCAAGGGTCTGATCGTTGCCGAAGGTTATATGGATGTGATTGCTTTGGCCAAAGCCGGGTTCGAGCATGCAGTTGCCCCGCTTGGTACATCGCTCACTGAAGAACAACTGGCGCTTTTATGGCGAATTGGGCCAGATCCGATATTGTGCTTTGATGGTGATGCTGCCGGAAAACGCGCTGCCTACCGCGCACTGGACCGGGCATTGCCTTTATTGGAGCCGGGACACAGCCTGTCATTTGCATGGCTAGGCGAAGGTCTTGATCCGGACGATCTAATACGGGAAAAAGGCGCGAACGCCATGCAAGAGGTGTTGCTGGCCGCCCAGCCATTGGTTGATGTGCTTTGGTTCAGAGAATTAAACCTCGAGCCATTACAAACCCCTGAACAACGCGCCGGGCTAAATGCCAGATTACGGGACATTACCGAACAAATAAAACACAAGGAATTAGCCGCTCTTTATCGCCGTGATTTATTTGAACGGGTTGCCAAACAATTCAACAAAACTTCGCAGGCTGGAAAATGGCGTGGGCGGCAAAACCATGGTCCATCGAACGAGCTGCGCAACAGGGTCAGAAAAGGCAATTCTGGCTCGGCAGAAAAACGGTTTTTAGTTAAATGGGTCTCCGACAACCCAGCAGCATTAGATACGCTTGACGAAGCGTTTTCAGAGCTGATTCTAGGCGATCCGGGACTAAATGACGTGCGAAACGCTATCCTTGATCTTTGGTTAGCGAATCCAGCGGTTGACAGAGCGGCAATCACTAGCCATTTAACCCAAGTAAAATTGATAGATCATTTACAAGGTTCAGGGAAATCTACTGGTAGCATAAATTTACCAGAACATGATAATCCCAAAGCTTTGTGGATGAATATGGCAGAAGAGTTAAATGCACGCGCCGGCGCGAAAGAAGAACACGCGGCGTTGGAAGCAAAATTACTCGAAAGCCTGATGGGTGATGATGCGGAAGCATTGCAAAGAATTGCTGATGCTCGCCGGTTAAATGTCGACACCAAAAACAGCAATGAAGGTTAGCCTTCATTATAAATATTCAAGCACCGAACCTACATAGGTTTACGTGCCAGCAAAGGATCAAACCGACTCCAAAAATATATAATGGCGAAAGTTTGAAGTGTAAATTATGGCGAAAGCCACGACAAGCAAAACTGCACAAGAAGTTCCTGAATCTCCGCTATTGGATTTATCCGATGAAGCGGTACAAAGAATGATAAAATTGGCTAAATCCAAGGGTTTTGTGACCATGGATGAGCTAAACAAGGTTATGCCATCAGCCGAAGTTTCGTCTGAAAAGATCGAAGATACTATGGCGCAATTATCCGAAATGGGGATCAACCTTATTGAAGGTGAAGAGGCCGAAAGCAAGGCCATTGCCAGTAAAACTGGAACTGCAGTTCGCACAGGAAACACCACTGCGGCTGCCGATAGAACCGATGATCCGGTACGTATGTATCTACGTGAAATGGGGACAGTTGAACTACTGTCACGCGAAGGTGAAATAGCCATCGCCAAACGTATAGAAGCAGGACGTGACACCATGATCCGCGGGCTTTGTGAAAGCGCGCTTACTTTTGAAGCTATCATGGTTTGGCGTGAAGAATTAGCCGAAGGACGAATATTATTACGGGACATTATTGACCTAGACACCACCTTTGCTTCCAAGAACGGTGCTGGCGAATCAGATGATGATACCTCCGGAGAGGTCACTGCTGAGGACGAGCCAGAAGACGAATCAGAAGAAAATGAAGATGATGAAGAAGAAAACGACGGTAGTAGCGGAACAAAAAATAAAAAATTCAGCGAAGACGAAGATGAGGAGGTAACTTTGTCTTTAGCGGCTATGGAAGCCGAGCTACGCGAAGATGTAGTTAGCGAATTTGACGCTATTGCCTCCGAGTTCAAGACTTTTGGTAAATTACAAACAAAATTGTTTGACGCACAAACCAAGGGTAAGGAACTGACCACGCTTTCGCAGCGCAAATATGACGAAATTCAAACATCAATCATCACCCGCCTAAAAGCTATGCATCTCAACAATAATAGAATTGAGGCGCTCGTCGACCAATTGTATACAATCAACCGGCAATTAGTTGGAACCGAAGGCAGATTGATTCGGCTGGCCGATGGTCACGGAGTTCCAAGAGGGCAGTTTCTAAAGACCTATTTTGGTCATGAGCTAGACCCTGACTGGGTAAAAAATGTTGCTAACATTTCACCGGCATGGAGTAAATTCGTTGAACGCGAACGCGACCAGATTGACGGGTTACGCGAAGATGTATCCACTTTGGCTCGTGATGCCGGTGTTACTATTGACGAGTTCAGGCACATTGTGCGTACCGTTCAAAAAGGTCAACGTGAAGCCCGGCAAGCAAAAAAAGAAATGGTCGAAGCCAATTTACGGCTAGTGATATCGATTGCCAAAAAATATACCAATCGCGGTCTACAGTTTCTTGATCTTATTCAAGAAGGTAATATCGGCTTGATGAAAGCAGTTGATAAATTCGAATATCGCCGAGGCTATAAGTTCTCCACCTACGCTACATGGTGGATCCGTCAGGCTATCACCAGATCAATAGCCGACCAAGCACGAACCATTCGCATTCCGGTTCATATGATTGAAACCATTAATAAATTAGTCCGCACCAGCAGACAAATGTTACATGAAATCGGCCGTGAACCAACACCGGAAGAACTGGCTGTAAAGCTTGCTATGCCGTTGGAAAAAGTCCGCAAGGTAATGAAAATAGCCAAAGAGCCTATTTCATTGGAAACACCGATTGGTGATGAAGAAGATAGCCAATTGGGTGACTTCATCGAAGACAGCAATGCCATATTGCCGGTCGATGCGGCAATTCAATCAAATTTGCGTGAAACCACCACCAGAGTTCTTTCCTCGCTTACGCCGCGTGAAGAACGTGTGTTGAGGATGCGTTTTGGTATTGGCATGAATACCGATCATACTTTGGAAGAAGTAGGTCAGCAATTTTCGGTAACTCGTGAACGTATTCGCCAGATCGAGGCAAAAGCTTTGCGCAAACTGAAACACCCAAGCCGCAGTCGCAAATTACGCAGTTTCTTGGACACCTAAAGGCAAAAGCTGTTTATGGCTTATACTTCACTTCGTGATTATCTGGATCAGCTAGAGGCCGATGGATTACTGGTTCGGGTGGCTGAGCCAGTATCATCTAATTTAGAGCTAACTGAAATAGGCACCAGGTTAATTGCCCAAAATGGCCCGGCGGTATTATTCGAAAACGTAACCGATGAGAACGGTGTAAAATCAGAAATACCGGCATTGATCAATTTATTCGGTACTGTTGAGCGTGTCGCTAGAGCGGTCACCCTTGGCGGAAAACAGCGATCCACTGCAAAAGATTTGCGCGAAGTTGGCGAGTTATTGGCCTATTTGCGCCAGCCAGAGCCGCCAAAAGGCATTGGCGAGGCCATCAAAATGGCTCCGCTGTTAAAGACTATTTTGGCGATGCGGCCAAAGACAGTTCGTAAAGCCCCGTGCCAAGAAGTTGTATTGATCGGCAAAGACGCTGATCTGGATATTTTACCGATACAAACCTGTTGGCCGGGGGAGCCGGCACCATTGATCACTTGGCCACTAATCGTCACTCAAGGGCCAAGTAAAAGTCCGCAGGATGCGCCAAACCTTGGCATTTATCGTATGCAAAAACTTGGTAAGCATCAAACTTTGATGCGCTGGCTGGCGCATCGTGGTGGTGCGCAACAATTTGCCCGCTGGAAAAGTGCCAATCCCGGAAAGCCAATGCCATTGGCCGCCGTTATCGGCGCTGATCCGGGAACAATATTGGCAGCAGTTACTCCAGTTCCGGATACTTTATCGGAATATCAATTTGCCGGGCTGCTCCGAGGTGCAAAAGTAGAACTGGTAAATTGCAAGACCGTACCGTTACAAGTACCAGCTCAAGCTGAAATTGTAATAGAAGGCTTTGTTGATGCCGAAGCCACGGCTCCTGAGGGGCCGTATGGTGATCACACCGGCTATTACAATTCCGTAGAACAATTCCCGATCTTTAACGTTAGCGCGATCACCATGCGCAAAAAACCGATATACCTCACCACTTACACCGGCAAACCACCGGACGAACCTTCGGTTTTAGGTGAAGCATTAAATGAAGTGTTTATCCCTTTGATCGCCCAGCAGTTTCCGGAAATTACCGACTTCTGGTTACCGCCAGAGGCTTGTTCGTATCGAATTGCAGTTATATCGATGAAAAAAGCCTATGCTGGTCATGCAAAACGATTGATGATGGGCGCATGGTCATATTTGCGCCAATTCACCTATACCAAATGGCTAATTGTAGTTGATGATGATATTGATGCCCGTGACTGGAAACAGGTTATGTGGGCAATTTCCACCCGCATGGATCCGGTGCGTGATTGTGTACCGGTAGAAAACACACCAATTGATTATCTTGACTTTGCCTCGCCAGTTTCAGGACTTGGCTCGAAAATGGGGCTTGATGCCACTAATAAATGGCCAGGTGAAACCAATCGTGAGTGGGGCAAGGAAATAGCTATGGACAGTAATGTAATAGCCAGTGTCACCGCTAAGTGGGAAAAACTGGGTTTATAAATAACAATCGAGCAGTTTTGGCAGTACCGTTAATTTAGCAAAATATTTTTGATTATAACAAACAATAAACATTGAAGCATAAAAAAAGGCCGGAGCAAGCTCCGGCCTTTTCAATTTGTAATGTGTCTCGACTAGAAGCGAGAGCGAACGCGGAACGTATAACGACGACCAAGCATTTCAGTGGTACCGAAGTAACCAGCTGCCTGTTGGAAGAAGTCCGGCTTACGGTTCATAACGTTATCTATACCAACTTGAATAGATGTCATTTCGTTATGGGTATAAGCAAATGACGCATTATGGATAGTACGTGAACCGAAGTTTACGATATTATCATTAGCATCAAGCAAGTACGAGTTACCCAAAGTGTTGAATACTGGAGCATCTGTATAAGCAATTCTCCAGAATGCGCGCCATGGACCATTAGTATATGTAGTATCCCATGTTGCTTCCCACTGAGGATCACCGAAACTACCAATTGGTGATGTTGGTAACGCGCTACCAGTTTGTACATTGTTTTTAATAGCACGAAGTACTTGCACGCGGAATGCTAGTTCACCTAGATCCTGTTTTGCCCAATCCTGTGATTTCAGAATTTTTGCATTTGAAAATGCATCAGCAATATCAAAGTTATAAGCAACTTGGAACTGAACAGCAGCAAAGGCTGATAACCCAGCGTTTTGCTCACCGACTAAACCGAAATTCACCTGGTTATCGTCAGGACTGCCCGTTGCAGGTATCCGTCTGAACAAATCAGAGCTACAGAACTCATTATCCACCCTAAAGGTTGGGCTGTCATAACAAGCATTCATAATTTGAGTCAATGATAATGGTGTGATGCGATCTTCAATCTTAATATTGAAATAATCAACTTGCACAGTCAAATTATCAACCCAACGCGGCTGGATGATTGCGCCAATATTATATGACTTAGAACGCTCAGAACGCAAATCTGGATTACCTTGAGTTGCACCAATTATGGATCTGTTTACAATATCTGAAATAAACCCAACAGGTATCCCATCAGCCGCACAGTTAGCTGCACGTACCGCCGGAGCAGCACCTCCATCAATAAACCTTACATCGCAAGGGTCAGAAGCAAATAAGAACGCTTGAACGGTTGGCGTGAAAAGCTCAACCAATGCAGGGGCACGGATAGCAGAAGTATATGAAGCGCGGAAGATAATATCTTCTACTGGTGACCAACGACCACCAAACTCATACACATCATTGGTAGCAGAACTTCCCGTTTCACTTCCCAAGTTTTTAATTTGGTTATTCACTTTACGGCCAGAAGCAGTTAGCTCGAATAGATGGAAACCAGGGATATTCATACCAGGTTCGGTAATTGGCAATAGAATTTCACCATAAAATTCCGTTGTTTCAGCTGTGCCACCTGTAGGTACAAAAGCTGAAGAACGAGTGATTGGTATTGCTGTTCCTAGACCTGGTGTAAACTCGGCACCTTCACGGCGGTTTTCAAAACCAACATTGAACTGCGCCCAACCAGCAGGAAGACGGAATGCCTCGCCACCAAAGTTGGCAGTAAACACACGTTGTCCAATATCAGAAGAAGTAATACGCGGACCACCATTGATAAATGCAATCGCTTCTGCGCTAGCGACACCTTCACCAAACAAGTTCAAAGGTACACATCCGGTGGCATAAGGCAGATCACCATCGGTGACACCATTGCCGGCAGGCGGAAGATTTGCACCAGTAAGAGTTCCAGCAGCCACTTGAGCATTAACATTACAAATAATATCGCCAACACGTATATTACTAACACCACTTAGCCCATCGTCGTTAAGAGAAACAAGAGCCTCAGCCAGTGTATTCACAGCAGTATTGTTAGTGATAATTGTCTGCAGTAATGTGTTATCAACCCTAACCGCATCAATGGCATTTATAAATCGTCCATCGACAATACCAAATGCGCGAGTTTCAACGTCGGACTCACCGAATACTGCGGAAAGATCCCAGTTAAACTTACGGCCACCGCTATTGAAGTCGCCTTCAAGCGCCGTAACAACCCGGTAGGTAAAGTTCTCGGTTGAATTTTCGCCAGAATTCACGATGTCATTATTAAAGCGGTTTAGACCAAAGGTTGTAAGACCGTTGCTTTGTAGAATACCGCGAGCCTGACTGGTCAAAAATGGGTTATCGACACCAAAAGTTAAACCTGAAGACGTGCCACCAAACGGCCAGGTTTGAAACCCACCCTGATTTACCAATTCACTAGCTTTGGAATTGGCAAAAGTAGTTTGCACAATAGCTCTTACATTTGGACGAATGTCATAATGACTGTTTGATGAGATAACCAAACGCTCCAATGGAGAGCGGATTTGGGCTACACTATCAAAGAAGTCGACACCACAGGTTCCACCTTGAGCAAAGAAGGCAGAAGAAACGCCTGGAGTCTGACCTGGAACACAAGTTTGCAAATTACCTTGAGGGTCAAACTGGTAGAAATTACCATCGGCCAAAGTACCAATACCAAACGAAGGAATGATAAACGTAGATGGTGAAACAGAACCACCAGGGCCGAATAATTGTACTCTTTGGTTCAAAAACACTCGGCGGAATGTATCAGGATCGCCGTCACCATCAACGTCATCAAAATTGCCGTCATTGTCACGATCTAGTCGACCAAAATCAACTGTGTTAGGGTCATCAGCAAAGAAGAAAGGACGCTTATTTAGCAAGCCGCCTTCTTGTTCGTTATACTCTACAGAAAAGGTTGTGTTACCACGACCATCAGCAGTACTTGCACCGAAAACAGCTTGTGCTTGATAAGTCTGGAAATCACCAAATTCAGTCACACCATATTGGCCGCCAAATTCCGCACCCTCGTAATCATCACGCAAGATAACATTCAAAGTACCAGCAATAGCATCAGAACCGTAAACAGCAGCACCCGCAAGAGGTACAACATCAATACGCTTGATCATTGCAACAGGAATTGAGTTCAAATCAACCTGTAGTCCACCAGCAGAACCAAATGTTGTTGGCACGTTTGATGATACAAACCGGCGACCATCAACCAATGTCAAAGTACGCTGTGTACCTAAATTGAACAGATCAACAAAGTTCTGTCCAACGGTAAAGCTATTCTGAGCACCGTTTGGTGTCAGGCCATTACCAAAAGCAGGGATTTCATTCAACGCATCGGCGATGTTTGTAAACGCCCGTTTGTCAAACTCCTCTGTATCAACGGTAATAGCCGGTCTGATAGTATCAACACCAGGGCGGCTAATCCGAGAACCGGTAACAACGATATTATCGTCGTCATCAGCATTTTCATCAGCGTCCTGCGCAATAGCAGTTGCACTGAACCCCATTGCAAGCACCGAAGCACCCGCAGCCAAAAGCAGGCGCAAGCCAACCTTTGGTCGTTCAAATTCAATTTCGTTGTGATTAGTCATCAATGATGCCCCTTAAATCTCACATTCCACAATATTCAGGGACGTTCATCTTTCAACTTCTATTTATCCGACTAAAATCGTTAAGTCGGAGAAACTTTGAACCTGTAAGGAACACCCCCTAAACACGAAGCCACCAACGGCAACATGAATAATTGCCCATAATTTGTTTCAACGCTAAAAATGTCAAATTATTTATCCATATCTGCACGTTAGACACTCACCATACAAAGTTATTGTGACGTTTTTGCACCACCATCGCGCATGAACAGGTGTTTTTTATTTCATTTCCCCTGAAACAATAAATTTGCCTTTTAGAATCATTTTTGCGAAAAGAGAAAAGAAATGCGTACCAGTTCAGCTCGAAGACCGTAAATAGAGCTTAAAATCAACCTTGGAGAACCACATGCTCAGGCCACTTACCATTAGCCTTGCCGTTATTACCGTACTTTCCTTACCGACAGCATTACACGCTCAAGAAGTTTCTGTAGAAAATGCCCTGGTTCTTTGCATGGAGCCAGCTTTAGCCAATGATAGACTTGAATGTTTCGAGGCATTAGCCCGGGCAGCAGCACCCAAGGAAAGTGCCAATGTAGAGCAAAAACGCATAGAGAACAGAAACTTGGCTGTCGCCAACAACCAACCAACACCAAGCAATGAGGAAACGACTACCGCTCAGGAAGCAAAACCTGAAAAACGCGCTGGATTATTTTCTTTTGGACGGTTCAAAAAATCAACGCAAAAATTCGTGTTTGTCAAACCCGGTGAGCAACCCAAGCCAAACAGAGCCCCCAGACATATAATACCAGAACGAATTGCCTATGATGCAACAATTTTAAAAGCCTGGCGCAATGCTGTAAATGAGCTTTATGTCGCGTTAGACAATGGCGAGGTCTGGAAACATGTCGACCCAGGTAGGCCGCGCATGCCAAAAGCAAACATGACGGTAAAAATCAAGCCGGGAATGGGCAGGTCTTGGTATATGAGCTTTTCTGATAAAAGACCACGCTTACGCATAAAACTGATCCGCGTTAAACCACCGAAGCAAGCGGAAAGCAGCGGGCAATAATTTAAATATGAAAACACTTGCAGCTATTGCGTTGGCTCCGGGTCAGCCATTGATCATTGATGAAGTTGACCTGCAATCGCCGCAAGCCGGTGAAGTTTTGATCGAAATAAAAGCCACTGGCATTTGCCATACCGATGCTTTTACCTTGTCAGGCAATGATCCCGAAGGTTTGTTTCCGAGCGTTTTGGGTCACGAAGGTGCGGGCATTGTGCTGGAATGTGGCGCAGGTGTTACCTCGGTTGCGCCCGGTGATCATGTGATCCCGCTTTATACGCCGGAGTGCCGACAGTGTGAATATTGTCTGCACCCGAAAACCAATCTTTGTCAGGCAATCCGCGAAACCCAAGGGCGCGGCCTAATGCCAGACGGTACTTCGCGATTGTCTTATCAGGGCAAACCATTGTTTCACTATATGGGTTGTTCGACATTTGCCAATCATGCGGTAATGCCGGAAATAGCTTTGGCCAAAGTTCGCAAAGACGCGCCGTTTGATAAAATTTGTTATATTGGTTGCGGCGTGACCACCGGTGTCGGCGTGGTGATGTTTGATGCCAAGGTCGAGCCGGGATCAACCGTCGTAGTATTCGGGCTTGGCGGCATTGGCCTAAATGTCATTCAAGGAGCCAAGCTGATCGGCGCAAGACAAATTGTCGGTGTTGATATCAATAACAACAGAAAAGCCATCGCCAAACAATTCGGCATGACTGATTTTGTTAATCCCAATGAGGTGTCTGGTGATCTGGTTGGGCATTTGGTCGAGTTAACTGGCGGCGGCGCGGATTATTCGTTCGAGTGCATTGGCAATGTCGATGTGATGCGTGATGCGCTGGAATGTTGTCACAAGGGGTGGGGTGAAAGCTATATCATCGGTGTGGCCGGAGCCGGCCAAGAAATAACAACCCGTCCGTTTCAATTGGTAACTGGAAGAAGTTGGCGCGGTACGGCATTTGGCGGAGCAAGAGGCAGAACAGACGTTCCCAAAATTGTTGATATGTATATGGATGGGCGCATTAACATAGACGATCTTATCACCCACAAAATGCCCCTTACCCGAATCAATGAAGCGTTTGATCTGATGCACGCTGGCAAAAGCATTCGTTCAGTGGTGGAGTTTTGAGATATGAGAACATTCTTAATATCATTGGGCGTTATTTTTCTCATACCCTTTCTTTGGCTCGTTATACATTTTGCCACCTTGGACATTCGCAAGAATGGGATTGCATTAAGAATGATGAAGCAGATTTGCTTGGAACAATCAAGCTTATGCATTACCGAATGGTATTGGGGCGGTGGCGGCGCAGCTGGCTGGTCGGATATGCGAGTTTTTTTATCTCAAAAAACAACCAACACAGAAACCTTTAAACAGACGAATCCGATTGCAATTTTCAAGGACGGATGTTCGTCTTTGCAATGGTCGCCACAACAAGAGGCGATCATCAAAATCTGTAGTTTAAAGCTAAAAACCTACCCAGAAATATTGGAAAAAAAATATAAAATAGCTGTACCGAAAACTTGTAACATCGACAAGTTAGAAGGAGCTTACAGCCGGAACTGGTACATGCCCGGAACCTTTAAAGAGGCATGCAACTCTATGTTATAAATGTTGCAGCATTTTGCCAACAGGCCTCAGCCTAAAAAGCTATCCGGTAATTGCCATTTGCTTCCAATCGCCAAAATCGTCAGAGTTGTTTTGTCGTGCTTGTAGAAAATTTGATGGCTTTCATGGGGTAAATGAAACAGATTGTAGTTTTTTAGAAACTCTTGATCATTGTTAAATTTACGCCCTGCATTAGGGTATTGTTGCAGCATTTCAAAGGTATCAAACAGGCTGCGCAAATAAGCATCGGATTTATCAATTCCCCAATATTTTTGTCCATACTCATATATCTCTTTGATTTGAGAGTAAGCGGTTTCAGAAATTTCCAACTGCATCAAAGCAACCTACAATTTGGAAAATTTAGCTTTTATTTGCTCTAGTGACACTGTGCGCCCAGCTTTACTGTCGGCCAAACCCTGCTTTAAGATTGAAAATAGATAAAGCTGTTTCTGGCGTTGCTCTTCTTCGTAATCTTCGCTTGAGATTAAATAAGCAACACAACGTCCATGCTTGGTGATCTGCACCGGAGCCCTTTGTGCTTTATCGACGACTTGGCCGAATTTCTGTTTTGCCTCAGCAGCAGTAAATCGCTCCATCACTTCCTCCAATTAGTCTATACTAAAAATACTGAATCGGGCAGTGTTTTGAGTATACTTTATCTGCGCTCTCCATCAACTCACCCAAAAACCGGTTCCCACTTTTTGGGTCGATGGAGTATATATTAGACAAATTAGACAAATTTGCAAGACTGGAAAGAAAATGAAGCGGTCTCATTTACTAAATAACTAGCACCGGCCACTACAGGCTATCTAATTCAACAATGCCGCTTCGAGCAGTAAATACGCCGGGCCATCGCCGGTACGTAAATGGGTTTCAAGGTGAACCTTTTGCCCTGAATCTGCCGCCTGCCCGACTTTTTCCCGCAATTCCTCGGTGAAAGCTTTCGCTGCCTCGCGCAAAGAAGGATCCTCATTAAACCGGGTGCTTAAGCTTTGAACAGCACTGATCGCATCAACCCGCACCACATCAGCCATGGCCTGATGACCATCGGTAATTCTAGCCAGTGCAGCTGCACGGTAACTGGTTTTATCAAATAACTGATCCGGTTGAATATTCATATCTTGAAACAAATCGACCAAACGATCTATTGATGTTGTCGAGTTTGTAGCGGCCTGATCATTCGATGACGAACGATCAATGCGTGACAACACATCTCGCCAACGCCAGCCATCTGCGGCTTCCGCGCTCTTTGCGGCACTGTTTTGCGGCGGCAATTCCAGATCCGGTATATGCTGATGAACATCTGTTGCAGGTGCTTCCTCCGGTTCCGGTTGGTTATTTAAAACAATACCGCTTTCTTCTGGTTTCGGTTCCGTAGCCTTTATATCCACAGCAGCATTTTCATGCTTTTTCAGCGGGTTCGGTATATCGATATCAGGACTAAGCGGTGATGCCGTTGCTCCCATTTTCAACATAAAGCCCGATAGCAATTCATAGTTTTGCCGGATGCGCGATTGAAATGCCTCATCAATCCCTCGAGCCTCATCAGAAGCCAATTGCGAAGCCTGATTAAGATCAGACAATCGCTTGCGAAGGTTTTTTTCAACTTCACGGGCACTGGCATCAGCCGCCTCTGGCAAAGATTGCAAGCTAGTATCCAACGCACTGGTTGCTTCTTGCAGTTTTTCGAATGTTTTATCAGCCCAGCTAGCGGCAGAAAAACTGGCCTCATTGGCTTGCTCTAACCGTTTGGCGATAACATCGGCATAAGTATCAAGAGCGTTACGGGCTTCATCAGCCGCACCTTGCAGCTCTTTTGCCTTTGTTTGATGACTATCTGCCAATGATCGACTTTCTTCTCGCATAATAGAAGTATAATGACGCGCCTGATCCAGCGTTTTTTCTAACGCCTGTTTCATATTCTGTGCGCCATCATCAGTGACAGCTTTTAGTTTATCAGCGCACTTATCGGCGAAAGACAATAAATCCCGCACGTCATCTTTGCGAGCCTGTAAAGAGCTTTCGGCTTGCTCCTTGGTGCTTTCAAGCAATTCAGCGCTGGCTTCAATGTTTTGCCGCGATTTACTCAAAGAACTTGCCGAACTATCCAATAGTTCCGAAGATTGATCCAGCCGAATACTTATTCGCGTTGCACCGGTTATTGCGTTGCTAGCCGATTTTTCGAGTTTTTCGGTGGCTGATTCAAGTAGTTTACTACCCTCTATGGTCTGTGCATTAGCAATGTCAGCCGCCGAAACCACCATCTTCGATTGCTCGGCAATAGTTACTGCAATATCAGCCGCCTTATTATCAAGTTGGTCAGCCAAATCGCTGACCGCTTCTCTTTCCCGGCGTAAATCATTAATCAATTCATCAGTGCGCGCTCTGGCATTGGTTTCGGCCTTTTTGAATGATTCTGCATGATGGTTCAAAACCTCTTCCATAGCACCAAGCCTGGCCAACGCTCCTTCAACGGATTTGTTTATGTTGAGCATTTGCACATTTACCACATTAGCTATTGCACTTGCATCTTCTTTGGTCGCCTGAGCCGGATTTGCAAATCTTGCAGCCATAGTGGAAATACTAGCAGCGGTTCCAGCAAATGCCACAAGCTCACGAATCACCCAACCAAGTGCAAAGATGAAAAGTGCCGGCCCAATAGTCCCAAACACCAAGCCCGCAATTTGGCTGGTCGGCAGTGCCTGCATTTGCTGCACTCCGGTCATACCAACCACAAAAGCCAAGGCACCAGCACTCCACATAACAGCCAAAACAAAACCAAGCCACACTATCCATGCTCCTGATTTTTTCTTGGAAATCAGCACTTTACGATCTTTTACCTTCTGCGTCGCATCACCATCATCAGCAGATAATACCAGACCTCCTGACATCGGTGCTTTTTGTAATGTATCGATTTTTTTATTTGCGTCGATTTGCCGTTCGTCGGATTGCATTTTTTCCATAGCTGGATCAAGTCTCGTATTATTGGAAAGTTTAATGAAACATTACCATAACATAACCAACGAAAAATACACCAGCTTTTCCCGTAAAAAGTTAGTGGCATTCGACTAATTCAATGAAGGAAATTTTGTTTTCTAGGAACTATTAGGTTATGAACACGGAAGGTTCGGACTTGATCACAGTTGGCACGGCCTTTAACTGCAGACCTGCATCAGAGCAACCAGAAGCAGCTATGGTTTGCCCAATAGAAACCACTGGCACAGTCAAACCATCAAAAGACTTGGTTTGTAGCCGTACAATTTCGATTTCCACCGCCGGATCAACATCGTCTTCCTCTGGTTGATCCCAAGAAAACCCGAACACAGCAAAAATAGACACCAGTAAAATTTCTAGCGACGCTTCAAGTATATTTTGCAAGATTTCTATCATCTGATCCCATCCTAGCACGGCACTATACAGCAGTCTGGTGCATTGCCGCAAGAGTTTTTAGAAACGTCAAGATTAAAATCTGGTAATTTACTACAACAGCATAGCGTAACACTGGTAATCTGCTACAACGCCTTCAAATGTTCTGATGCAGCCATAATTACCGGTACGGTGCCATTACCACAAGGGAGAACAAGACTTGTCGCGCCTAACAAAAACCTCAAATTCAATCCTGCTCACCACCTTGATAGGCCACTTATTGTGTTGCGGTCTGCCGGTAGCCGTTAATTTTATGGCATTACTGGCGGGATTAGGCGCATTATCTACTATTACCCCATGGGTTGGGGAATTGCACGACTCACTTCACCGCTTTGAATTATTGATGTTGGTAGTTTCGGGAATGGCTCTAGTATTCGGGTTTTGGATACATATAAGACAAAACCGTATCGATTGCGCCAAAGAAAATTGTGACCATAAGCCTTGCGCCAGCAAAAAACGTCAATCTAGGATAATTCTTATCATTGCCGCCGTGTTGTTTTTATTAAACCTTGCCAATTATCTTTGGCATTTAGGGAAATGAGTGACTTACAAGTAAAGCCCGGTGATTTAATCGCGGTTTATGGCCTGTTACGAGCCGGCCAAAGCGGATTTGTAAAATTTGACCTAAATCACGCTTTCAAATTCATCTCGCCTTGTGAAATTCATGGACAAATGTTTGACATGGGCGGATTTCCCGGATTGTATTCTGGCGATGAACGGGTAATCGGCGATATCTATCAAGTTCTAGATGCCAACGTCATAGCTAAACTGGATGAATTTGAAGACTTTTGGCCGCAAACGCCAGAAAAGTGCCGTTACCAACGTCGCCGCACAGTATTAGCCGTTCCCAATAACACCGAAGCTTGGGTTTATCATTGCCTGTTACCAAATCACCGACACAAAAATGTTCCCGACGGTGACTGGGTAAAATACTTTTCAAATAACTATGCTATTTGAAACTGCAAGCTGCCGACACCAGCGATACTAGCGAACACACAATCACCAGAAACCAAGACGCCTACCCCTGCTGGAGTGCCGGTAAAAACTAAATCACCCGGAAGCAATTCAAAATAATTAGACAGATGCGACAAAATTTGCGGAACACTCCAGATCATTTGCTTCAGATCACCCCTTTGCCGAACCTGCGTATTTACCGACAGAGATATTTCTCCTTGCAATACAGCAGGCAAAACCCTGACCGGTTTAATTGCACTTATCGGTGCCGATTGGTCAAAAGCTTTGGCGCAGTCCCACGGTAAGCCGCTCTTTTTAGCTTCTTTTTGCAAGTCCCGGCGGGTTAAATCAACGCCAACAGCTAGTCCAAACACCGCCTTAGCAGCAGCATCTTCATCGTCTTGACGTAATGGCTTATCAATAGCCACCACTAATTCCACTTCATGATGTAGGGATTTACATGACAATGGATATTCGACTTTACTTCCATCTGCCACCACAGCATCAGCTGGCTTAGTAAAAATAATCGGAAAATCCTTGTTAGAATTTCCGCCCATTTCACGAACGTGATCGCTATAATTGCGGCCAATACAAAAAATCCGGCGCACCGGAAATAATTTAACACTATCAGTGATTTGCAAACCAACCACTGCTGGTGGCAACAAACTATAAACCTCACTCACCGGCGATTTCCACATCAAATGGGCGGTCTACCTGAACCTCGATCTTCTTAATATCAACATATCTACCAAGCCCTTTGGTGTCTGGCCAAACACCAATAAACGACAAGTTTGCAGGCTTATCAGAAACTTGCAGCTTATGCTTGGTGTAACAAGGCCTCCATTGCTCTGTAACTTCACACATCACCCGTTCACCATTACCGTGAGCAACGTAATAAAAACGCAATAATACGTCATCAGAGCCTTTTATTGATGGCTTCCTCATGACAACAGAAAAATACACGGTATGACCCTGCCAAGCCTCACCTGTGTCAGGCAAAAAAGCTAATGCAGTACCCGCGTGTAACGCTACGCCATCTGCTGGTTGAGTAGAAACAGTTCTAACATATTTTCCGTCTATCGGGTCATCAATAAATTCATCCGCCATGCCGGAGCCACTATTAAGTAATTTAAGGGCATCACCTTCGATAATAAACCCCAGCAAAGGATCTCCCGACAACGGACTCTCCACAGACTGACTGCGCGGGCCAAAAGCTATTGCACTATAAACAATCCCAATAACAGTCAGAATCAACAAAGGAAAAAAAATCCGGTCGGAGAGCATTAAACACCTGTTTTTCAACTATTTAGTACGATAAGACCCCAATTGATGAACATTATTTTTAGAACTCAAATCGTCCGCATTGGGGACATCCAACCACTTGCTTAAAATCTGTAAAGCAGCTTGCTCATCGGCCATTCGACAAGCTGTTTCCAGCCCCTGGATAGCGCTGTGCAGAGCATTTGTATCAATGTCACTGGTAGCCAATGATATTTTTGAATCAGCAATGACCGATACTTCTTCTCCGGGTTCATGTAAATTTTCAAGAATTTTTTCACCCGGACGTAAAGAGGTAATAACAATTGGTACATCAGCGTTTGGTATTAGTCCATTGGCTAAAATCATTCGTTTTGCCAGGTCAGAAATCAATACTCTATGCCCCATATCCTGAATAAACACGCCACCAGCCGTTTGTGAAGAAGCCAAACCTAGTTGCAATGCATCAAGTAACAGCCCAACAGCCTCACGTTCGGTCATGAAAAACCTCTCGGCTTTTGAGTGAGTAATGGTAATCGCACGTTTATTATCAATCTGCTTCTGGAATAACGGCACAACCGAACCAGAAGAGCCAAAAACATTACCAAATCTAACTACAATAAAACGTGTTTTAGAGTTATTGGATATATCTTTACTGCGGCAAACCAATTCCGCCAGTTTTTTAGTAGCTCCCATAATATTCCGTGGACAAACCGCTTTGTCTGTAGATATCAACACCAAAGCTTTGGCCTCTACTGCCTCGGTTGCATCAGCAACATTACGAGTTCCAAGAACATTGGTCGCTGCGCCTTCTGCTGGATTGTCTTCGACTAATCCAACGTGCTTTAATGCCGCCACATGAAAGACAATATCAGGTTTTTCTTCGGTGAAAACCTGACCCAGTCGCGCCCGATCCCGAACATCGCCAAGAGCAACCCTACACGGTAATTTGTGTTGCAAATCCTCAAGGATATTTCGAATATTATACAGACCATATTCATCATGATCAAACAAAGTAATATGCGAAGGAGAAACCGCAGCCACTGCCCGTGACAACGTACTACCAATAGATCCGGCCGCTCCAGTAATAAGAACGCGTTTTCCAGTTAAATTGATGCCAGATTTGAACAAATCAATATCATGCTCTTCGCGACCAAGTATCTTTGAAACGTCAGCCGAGCTGTATTGATTGTCCTGAATTACCATATACTTATTCCGTTTACATCTACATTCACGGTTTTATCTAACTAACCACTAATTACCGCACGATAAGCGCTTGTGATCAATAAAGAAAGTATGTTTTTTGTTAAATATTAACAATCCGTTTATTCAGCTATTCCACAGTGACTGATTTAGCTAAATTACGAGGTTTATCAACGTCTGTTCCTAATGCCTTGGCAGTATGATAAGCTAACAATTGTAAAGGAATTGATGAAACCAGCACCGATGACATTGCTCCGGCAGTTGGCATCACAATAATTTCATCAACATCCGCATCACATTGCTCGGCACCCTTTTCATCGGTAAATAAAATCACTCGAGCACCTCGAGAGATCACCTCTTGTACATTTGAGCAAGTTTTTTCAAACAAATTGTCATATGGAGCAATCACAATAACCGGTGTACCATCTTCAATTAAAGCAATGGGGCCGTGTTTCAACTCACCAGCAGCATAACCTTCAGCGGTAATATAGGTGATTTCTTTCATTTTAAGAGCACCTTCCATCGCTAACGGGTGATTGATGCCACGGCCAAGAAACAACATATATTTGGCATCTTTAAGTCCAACAGCAATTTTCTTGATCTGATCCTCTAGCAAGAAAGCCTCCTGCACCAGCTTAGGAGAGTCTAGAAGATCAGCTACATGCGCCTTAATAACCTCCTTGCTAAGTTGTCCTCTGGACTTTGCGGCACCAAGAGCAGTGCATGCAAGAGCTGTTAATTGCGCAGTGAAAGCTTTGGTGCTTGCCACCCCTACTTCTGGCCCAGCCAATGTAGGAAAAACTACACTTGCATCTCTGGCGATAGATGATTGCGGTACATTAACCACAGCATAGGTAGGAATATTGGCGCGGTTGGAATATTGCAAACAAGCCAGAGTATCGGCTGTTTCACCTGACTGCGAGACAAATATAACCGGTCCGGTTTCTGGCAAAACCGGATTGCGGTATCTGAACTCGGACGCCACATCAATTTCGACGGACAATCTAGCCAAATTTTCAAACCAGTGTTTTCCAACAGCGGCGGCATAATAAGCTGTACCACAAGCAATCGCAACCGCACGGTCTGCTTTGGCAAAGCATGAACTTGCCGGTGTATCTAATAATTCAAAACTAAGCGCATCAGTATAATGAGCCAACGTACGGGCAATTGATTCAGGCTGCTCGTAAATCTCCTTTAGCATGAAATGCTCATGCTCGCCCTTGTTAGCGATTGAACTTTCTACATTGGATAAAGTTACCGGCCTTGATACTTTCTGCCCATCGCTGTCAAAAATATCGACTCCGTTGGCTCTAACAATAGCTCGATCACCCTCTTCTAGAAAAATAACATTCCGAGTAAATGGAGCCAGCGCAAATGCATCAGAGCCCACATACCCTTCGGTCTCGCCAAGCCCAACCACCAAGGGAACATTTTGTTTCGCAACAAAAATTTCGCTGGGACGGTTTTGGTAAATTGCGGCAATAGCAAACGCACCTTCAAGCCTGTCGATAGTTGCAAAGAACGCATCTTCCTCGGTCATAGAACAAGCCAAATTCAAAGCAATCATTTGCACAATTACTTCGCTGTCGGTTTGTGACTGAAATTCACGCCCCTTGGCCTCCAGCTCGTTACGCAATTCCCGAAAATTCTCAATAATACCATTGTGAACAATTGCCACTTGATCGGCAGTATGCGGGTGAGCATTAATTTCCGTTGGTTTACCGTGTGTAGCCCAACGGGTATGTGCAATACCCAACGATCCATCTAATGGGAAATCAGATATCGCCTGCTCAAGATTAACTATTCGCCCTTTCGCCCGGCGCCGCGTTACTCCGACACCATTTAAAACAGCTACGCCGGCGGAATCATAACCGCGGTACTCTAACCGTTTTAGGCCATCAACCAGTCTGCTGGTAACCAAGTCGTTACCAACTATCCCCACTATACCGCACATTACACACCCCACAAAAACAATAAAAGAAAACGGGACTTTTACTTACCCCTAGAAAAATCTCGCTGTACTTTCGGTTGCAATCCTACAACTTACCACCCTTTACCGCAAGGCACAGCTATATAATAATATTACACATGGTAAATATTCCCATATAGGCCGCAGAGTCAAGATCAACTACAAAAACACTCCTCAAGACATGAACGATCTACACGCCTGCATCCGTCGAAAACTTCTTGAGAAGTCAGAAGTAACCCTTTTGCATCAAGTCCTTAACATGAACCATTCCTATAGGCACCTGATTCTCGATTACAAATAAATTCGATATTCGCTTAGACACCATAATGCCTATTAACTCAGACATTCTCTGATCAGGGTGAGCTGTAACCGGTTTGTTAGTCATTATCTGACTTGCCGTCTGGTTAAAAAAGCCGTCGGCCATCGCTCGCCGCAAATCACCATCAGTAATCATACCGATAAATTGTCCCGACTTATCATCGACAACAGCAACACATCCTTGCCGGCCCTGCGTAATCTTTGACACGATCTGCGCGCCTTTTTCATTCCCACGAACCATAGGGACATCTTCGCTCATTTCTTGCAAATATGCCCGCACTTTTTGCAATTGCAGGCCTAACTTTCCGCCGGGGTGGCGAGTGCCAAAGTCTTCTCGAGAAAAACCACGCAAATGCATTATAGAAACAGCCAATGCATCACCCAACGCCAAAGTAACCGTAGTTGATGTTGTCGGAGCCAAACCGTTCGGGCAAGCTTCCGGTGCATTAGGTAATTCAACGACCACATCAGAGTTTTTCCCAAGGAAACTACTCCTGTTTCCCGTAAAAGCTATCAAAGGGATTTTTTTTTCTTTGCAATAAACAATTAAATCACGCAGTTCGCGAGTTTCGCCGGAATTAGAAATAGCCAACACACAAGCATCATCTGCAATCATACCAAGGTCGCCATGGCTAGCTTCAGTTGGATGGATAAAAAATGACTGTGTTCCAGTAGAAGAAAATGTAGCGGCTATTTTGTGACCAATATGACCTGACTTTCCAATACCTGAAACAATGCAATGCCCTTTGGTGGCAAATATAACATTGGCAGCTTTTGCAAAAGCCGGGTCAAGTTGATCCGACAAATCAGCAAGAGCCTTGGCTTCAATGGAAATTACCGAGCTAGCAAGTGATAGCAACTCAGCATTTGTTGGTGGCTTGGCCATGATTGTCATTCCATCAAAATATAATTTTATGTAATTTGAGACAGGCTTAGGCGCAATGCAAGCCCTTTGCCAGCAACAAACGTATTGATCCAAATAGCTTTCTGTTACAGAACAAGACTTGAGGTAAAATATAAATATGAATTTAATTACCGATACAGCTATACAAAATGCCCTGCTTGATGCCACATTTAAAGCTGGAAAAGTAATCCTTGATATTCGACAAAAGGGTTTTAGTGAAACGCTCAAACAAGATGGCTCACCAGTCACACTTGCAGATCAGTTAGCAGAAGAAATATTGCTTACTACATTATCTAGGCTATTTCCCGAAATACCAATAATCGCCGAAGAAGAAGCCGATAAAGGGACTTTACCAACAATAGGTGGAACATTTTTTTTAGTTGACGCTTTGGACGGAACCAAGGATTTTATTGCCGGTGGTAACAACTTTACAGTCAATATCGGCCTAATCAGTCAATCATTGCCGGTATTCGGGATTGTCTACGCCCCGGCTATCGGTCGGCTTTTCCTTGGCGGAGTTAACATTAATCCATGGCAAGCCATAGTAGACTGCCGACAATCCTTTCCTGAAATAACAAATAGAAGCCAGCTAAAAGTAAGGAAATTCCAACCGACCGCAGCAAAAGCCCTCGCCAGTCATTCGCATCGGGACGGTAAAACCGATAAATGGCTTGAGAAACATGAATTTTCCACGGTAGAGCCACTTGCCTCCAGCCTTAAGTTTTGCCGACTTGCCGCTGGCGAAGCCGATGTGTACCCTAGATTTAGCCCATGTATGGAATGGGATACAGCCGCCGGCCACGCCATACTGGAAGCTGCCGGTGGTAAACTTACCGGAATAGCTGGTGAGCAATTTTTATACGGCAAGGTCAACCAGTCACCGCCATTTCTAAACCCGGGTTTTATTGCCAGTGGAAGTTGGGGACAATGAATAAGCTACACCCTTTAAATAAAAACTTTTCATGGCAAGATCGACCATTGAGCAATTTACGTATCTTAAACGAGAAGCAAGTTACCCGGTTTAACCAATCAGGTTGTTGCATTTTAGAAAAAGTCGTCTCACAACAAACTATACAAGAAATTCTAACCGTGATCGACCCGTTGGAACAGGTTGGCGGAGGTAGTGAACTGCTTGATACCAAAGGGGAAAAACTGGCTAGCTATAAAGCAGACGAGCTGACATTCACCTGCAACTTAGTGACTAGCTCAAACTATCTGGCGGAATTTTACCGCTCTAAATTGTTCGCTAATATCACCCATGACCTGATCGGTGATAATTGCCGACTGTATTGGGATCAGGCCGTTTACAAGCATCCCCAAAAAGGTGGCAAGTTTCCATACCATCAAGACAATGGTTACACATTTGTCCGCCCGCAATCTTATTTAACTTGTTGGCTTGCATTATCTGATGCCCCAATAAAAGCTGGCTGCCCATGGGTGATTCCCGGCGCGCATCTTGCTGGAACCTATTCACACGCCAAGAAATCATTGGGCTTGGAAATTGAAGGAATAGATGACCTGATAAAACAATATGGTGAAATCCCTGCGCCGGTCACAGCCGGAGATATGGTTATATTTTCTTCCCTTACTCCGCACAAAACCGGCCCAAATCTATGCGACTACACCCGAAAGGCCCTTATTATACAATTCATTGCGGATGGCGCAGTTCGCGTAACAGACAAAGGCGATGAAAAATTAAATGACAGGCTATTACATCAAGCGGTAATTTGATAAGATCACTAACTATTAACGACGATGGAGATTAAAATGAAACTATTATTATTGGGTGGTGCAGTCCTTGGAACAGCCGTAATTGCCGGTGCAGTAGCATGGTCAATGTTTGGCATGGGCAAAGCAGTAGCCGCCGAGGGGTCAGCCCATGATTTTGATTTCATCTCGATCGATGGCGAGCCATTACCATTAAAGCAATATGCCGGCAAAGCTGTTTTACTGGTAAACACTGCTTCAAAGTGTGGCTTTACTCCGCAATATGAAGGCCTTGAAACTTTATCGAAAACCTATGCCGATAAGGGATTAGTTGTATTAGGCGTGCCAAGTAATGACTTTGGCGGCCAAGAACCGGGAACCGAAGCTGAAATCAAAGAGTTTTGCGAAGTTAATTTTAACATCAACTTTCCGATGACCGCCAAAGTCGCCACCAAAGGCGATGAAGTACATCCGTTTTATGCCTGGGTACGCGCCGAGACCGGATCCGGGCCAAAGTGGAATTTTCATAAATACCTGATTGCTCCCGACGGAAAACTAATTGGCTCATTTCCGTCTAATGTTAAACCAATGTCGGGACAATTAACCAAAGCCATCGAAAAAACCTTGCCCTAAGCTGAAAACAAAAATGAACCCGGCGCAAAAACAATCCCGTTACGATGAATTGTACAAGGAAATTATGTCTGTTGTCGCTGGCGAAACCTCGCGCACAGCACGTTTTGCAACGGCCTCTTGTCTTTTGTCACAGGCATTTACACCACGCTTTTACTGGACAGGATTTTACGAGGTTGATCCCAACAAACCAGATGAATTAGTAGTCGGCCCGTACCAAGGAACTTTAGGCTGTTTGCGAATACCATTTGGCAAAGGGGTTTGCGGTGTTTGCGCACAAACTAAAACAACCCAGCTTGTAGCCGATGTTCACCAATTCCCCGGCCATATTGCTTGTGACAACGCCACCCGTTCGGAAATTGTTGTGCCAGTATTTAATCAGAATAATCAATTAGTTGCGGTTCTAGATGTGGACTCAACTGAACCAGATGCGTTTGATGACATTGACCAACAAGCATTAGAAAAAATCTGCAGGGATTTGTTACGGTAATTGCACCATCCTTGACCGCCCCCTATGGTAGAAAATAAATTCCACGCTCCCTCATGACATGCGCTTACCTTCTGTTTGGAGAAAATAAATGTTCAGAATTACTTTTGTCATCACCATTCTTTTGATCTTGGTAAGTTCCCCATCATCTTTCGCATCCACGATCCGAACTATGTCAGCCTCTCTGCCTGAGCCGAACACGGTAAAGCCGACCAAAACGCAAATTGCCCCCTTAACAGTTCGACATTTTGCCTTAGGTCGCTCTGGTTATTTAACCGTTGTTCTTCATGGCAATAAAGTAATTTATGCTCAATATATAAAACAAGAAGATGCTTCTTTAGAAATACAAAAAACCACTGAAGCCCAATTAACAACAAAAACCCTCCCCTCAGCACAAGTTAGTTTAGAAAATGATACGGTAATTATTGCTCAGCTTACCTTTGCTGATGAAGCAGTTGTATTTGTGGTAATTCACATAGCCACCGGCACTACAACCGTAATTGCTAACTCCTAGAATAACGGACAACTAGTGTGTGAATGACCCCTATTCAGAAATGCGAGTTGTCTTTAGGCGCTTGTCAGTGATAAACTTCTGCCGACAACATTATTGGGGAGATGATCATGACTGATACTGCACTGGCGTTTTTAGGTTATATCGGCTGGACTTCACTTTTGCTCTTATCTTTGGCCACATATCGATCAAGCCTGACCTTAACAGGCAAGAAACCAGCCAACAGCTTTGCCCCATCTGGTGAAGGTATATCGGCATTTGGTTTACGCCTTACTCGTGCCCATGCAAATTGTTACGAGTTCTTCCCAATTCTTGGTGGTCTGTTGTTATTTTCTTTGGCTACCGGACAAACAGCAATCACTGATGATCTGGCAGTGCTTGCTTTAGGTGCACGGGTATTACAATCAGTGATCCACCTGCTATCGACCAGTGTGATTGCCGTATTGATCAGATTTACCGCTTTGTTGGTACAGTTTGCGATCTGCATTTATTGGTTATTACAATTCACCAGCATAATTTAAGTTATACACCATCGACCCAAAAAGTGGTACCGGTTTTTGGATAAGTTGATGGGTCACAAAGGTAAAGTATACTAAAACACCGTTTAATTCAGTGTTTTTAGTATACTGACATTACCTTTTGCAATAATTGCTGTATATCTGCTTCGATAATGCATCGGAGGGATATATGCGGTTACTGTCCAAATTATTAAAAGCCTTTATCAGCAGCGGAACATTGGTGGTTTATGATGCCAAGGGTGAGCGCCATGAATTTATTGGCGAGCCAAAATTGCCGGTAATTACCATGCGTTTGCACAAGGCAAACCTGTATAACAAATTGCTGTTACAGCCGGATCTAACTGCTGCCGAAGCCTATATGGACGGGACACTTACCTTTGAGGACGGCACTGATCTACAGCAATTCCTTGATCTTATGGTCGCCAACAAGGACGGTTTATCCAATCATTCTTCGCAAAAATACGGCAAAATTTTACGGTCAATTACCAAGCCATTTCAGCAGTTTAACCCGATCAAGAACTCTCGCAAAAATGCCGCACATCATTATGACCTGTCCGAAGATTTATACCGGCTGTTTCTTGACGAAGACATGCAGTATTCCTGCGGCTATTTTCGCGATCCGTCCGATACATTAGAGCAAGCGCAACTAAATAAGAAACGCCGCATTGCCGCCAAACTAGACCTGCAAGACGGTGATCATGTACTGGACATTGGCTGTGGCTGGGGCGGCATGGGGCTATATCTGGCACAAGTGGCCGACGTTAAAGTCACCGGCATTGCATTAGCCAAAGAGCAATTGCGAGTAGCCAATGAGCGAGCCGAACAAATGGGTCTGTCTGATCGGGTCAAGTTCGAGTATATGGATTATCGCGAAGTAACCGAGAAATACGACAAGATAGTCTCGGTTGGCATGGTTGAGCACGTTGGTGCGTCATACCTACCGGCTTATTTCGAACAGATCGGCAATTTGCTAAAACCCGGTGGCAGAGCAATGGTTCACTCTATCGGCAGACGCGGCCCTCCCGGATCAACCAATGCCTTCATCCAAAAGTACATCTTTCCCGGCGGCTATAGCCCCAGCATTTCCGAAGCATTTGAGGCGGTGCAAGAAACTTCACTGTGGGTAGCAGATTGCGAAGTTTGGCGTTTGCACTATTACTATACCATTGATCAATGGCGGCAGCGCTTCTTGGCCAATCGCGACAAAGCGGTAGCACTTTATGACGAGAAGTTCGCCCGTATGTGGGAATTTTATCTTACTGCCGTAGCCATCGGTTTTAAGCACGATCACAATATGAATTTCCAAATGATTCTGTCTCATGAACGCGATGATGTTCCGATAATGCGCGACTTTATCTACGAAAACGAACGGGCATTGATGAAGCGCAGTTTGTAATACTCTTTGTTTGATCTTTTATTACTTAAAAAGGCCAAATAAAAAAACCACTGGCAATTTTACAGCGTTTCTACAGTGGACAAGAGTTTGTTGCTATTACAAACCTCTTTGCATGTTTTAACAAAACCCATGTTTCGTTTAGTTTGTGGCGTATTCACAATGTCAAACAGCCGCAAATTGGCGTATTAGAGCCGCTTGCAACACCATTATAGCAAACGAGGGTGTTGCGGGTATTCCTGACAGTTATCCCCGCCTGATAATTGCTAATGAGGGTCAATGAGGGTGCAATGTTTGCCAATTAACCCTTAATGCAGATAACATCTTTGCCAATGATTGCTAATTGAGGGTTTGGAGCAATACTCAGCAAAAGTGGGAACCGGTTTTACGGCAAAGGATTGCGACCACTTAAAAAGTTTTGTGGAAGTTTTTAAATGTCGCATCTGTTAAGTGAAAAACCGCATACACTTTTTCACCAGATGCTTCGGAGAAATGCGATCACTTAAAAGTTTAGCCTTTACTCAAAAGTCGTTCACACATTCGGTTGCGAGCTTCGGGTAATTGTCTACCAAGCGGCCATAACAATTTTCGTTCTAAAAAATAG
>JAESTZ010000061.1 GCA_016763315.1 Robiginitomaculum sp. | reverse complement strand
TCCTTGCTAGTCGTCATCGCCCGACTTGTTCGGATGATCCAGTTTGCTGTTGTAAACTTTAGACATAGCTCCCCCTCAACCTAGCCTTCTGCCCATCGGGGAGAAGGAATCCGATTGCTGGCACGGCCAAGGACTGGTTTCCTCCACCGCTTGCGGGGGAGGGTAATTTATAAGGGTCAAAGCCAAGGGTGAATAAGGGTCTCATTAGCACTACTGAGTAACCCTTAAATAGCACTCATTGGCAAATACTACCCATAAACTAAGGGTTAATTGGCAAAGAATTTGCACTCATTGACCCTTAGTCACCCTTGAACAACGGGGATAAGTTACAACCATGCCCGCCCTACCCCCATTTGCTATAATGGTGTTGCAAATGGCTTTAATTCGCCAGTTTGCGGCTGTTTGACATGGTGAATATACGCTAAACCTAGTGAAACGTGGGTTTTATCAAAGCTTAGGCAAACAGATTGCCAAAACAATGAATATTTTCTGATGAGCTTTTTTACTATTTACCCAGCGGGCAAATTCTAAAAAACAACCAATGATTTTTTCTAAGCCTATTTTAGATGATTTATTTTTGCTTTAACGCCTGTTGCAACACGTCATGCCGTGCATGACGTGACATCCAGCTCTTTCAGGTTAAAAAGAAATCTGGATTCCGATTTTCATCGAAATGACGCTACAGGCGCGATTATTGTTTTGCCAAAACCTGGCTCAACGCGCTCAGGCATTTGTCGATATTTGCATCAGATGCGCTAGCTCCCATCAGGCCAATGCGCCAAACCTTGCCGGCAAGTGCGCCAAGTCCAGCGCCGATTTCAAGGTTATGCTGTTGCAGCAAGTCCTTGCGGATTGCTGCTTCATCGGTGACGGTGTCTGGAAATTTTACTGCGTTTAATTGCGGCAATCGGTATTGTTCCTCGACTACAAATTCCAGCCCAAGGTTTTCCAGTCCGATTTTAAGTTTCTGGTGCATGTCTGCATGGCGACCCCAAGCATTTTGCAAGCCTTCTTCGTGCAACATCACTAAGGATTCGTGTAGGCCATACATGGCATTTACCGGCGCGGTATGGTGATAGGTTCTGGCGCCATCGCCTTGCCAATAGGCCATGACCAACGATAAATCGAAAAACCATGAACGGACTTTGCTTTTGCGACTTAGGATTTTATCGGCAGCGGCAGGTGAGAAGCTAACTGGCGATAAACCCGGTGGGCATGACAGGCACTTTTGCGTGCCGGAATAAATTGCATCAATTCCCCATTCATCAACCAGCAGCTCAATCCCGCCCAGCGAAGTTACCGCATCAACCAATGACAATGCGCCATTTTTACGAGCAAGCTGGCATAAAGCCTTAGCATCTGAACGCACCCCTGTGGAAGTTTCGGCATGCACAAAGGCCAGTAATTTGGCATTTGCATTGGCGGCAAATGCCGCTTCGACCTTGTCCAAGCTAACCGGCTCGCCCCAATTGTCCTCGACGACAATGGCCGTGCCGCCCATGCGCTCGACATTTTCCTTCATCCGGCCACCAAAAACGCCATTGATACAGACAATAACTTCATCGCCCGGCTCTACCAAATTGGCAAAACAACATTCCATTCCGGCAGAACCCGGCGCAGAAACCGCAAAGGTCATCGCATTATCAGTGCAAAACGCCTGTCGTAACATGGTTTTGATCTCGTCCATCATACCAACAAATGCCGGATCAAGATGACCAATGGTTGGCTGCGCCATGGCTTTTAGAACCCGTGACGGTACATCGGAGGGGCCTGGCCCCATCAAAACACGGTTTGGCGGATGAAAACTTTGCATTGTAATGACCTTTGTTCTTCTAAATTTGGTAATGCACTTGTATGAAGCTGAACTAACCTTGGCAATCGGTCTTGGCAAAAACAGGAAATAAAACTTATGGCTGCCTTGCTCGCCAGTTTACAAAACATCCAGCTCACCTTTGGACAAGCTCCTTTGTTAGACGGAGCTGATATGATGATCCACAAAGGAGCCAGAATCGCCCTTGTTGGCCGCAATGGATCCGGCAAGTCCACCTTGTTGAAAATACTGGCAAATACCGTGCAACCAGATAATGGCACTCGGTTTGTAAATCCATCAACTACGGTGCGTTATCTTGATCAGGAACCTGATCCATCGGGGTTTGCCAATATCGGTGAATACAGTGCCTCGCAATTAGCCCCCGGCGATGAAAACTGGAAAGTTGATGCAATGCTGTGGGAGCTTGGAGTTGATCCAGCTTCTGATCCGAATATTTTATCCGGTGGGGAAATCCGTCGGGCAGCCTTGGTGCGGGCTTTGGCATCAGATCCGGACTTATTATTGCTAGACGAGCCGACCAATCACCTTGATCTACCGGCTATTGAATGGCTGGAAAACTATTTGCTGGCGACAAAATCAGCTTTAGTTACCATCAGCCATGATCGAACCTTTGCTTCGCGTCTGTCGAACTCGTGCATCTGGGTTGATCGTGGTCAAACTCGTGAATATAGCCAAGGTTTCGCCGGCTTTGAGGACTGGCGCGATCAAATGCTAGAGGACGAGCAATTAGATCAACACAAATTGGCCAGAAAAATTGTCCGCGAAGAACATTGGCTACGATATGGGGTTTCTGGGCGACGAAAACGTAACCAGCGCCGCTTGGCTGATCTGCATGACTTACGGGCGCAAAAGAAAAACTATCAAGGGCCAGCAGGGCAGGTGAAACTAGAAGCATCTGCCGCTGGCAAGTCCGGCAAACAAGTTGTTGAGGCCAAAAACCTATCGAAATCCTATGGCGACATTCATCCGGTTCGTGACTTTTCCATACGGATAATGGCCAAAGACCGCATCGGTGTGGTCGGGCCAAATGGTGCTGGAAAATCAACTCTTTTGGGGCTATTGACCGGAGCATTGACTAGCGACACCGGCACGGTAAAACTTGGCACCAATCTTCAGATCGCCTCGCTTGATCAACGCCGAGCCGCCTTAGATCCCAACTCGACATTGGCCGAGGCCTTGGTTAATTCCGGCTCTGATCAGGTCGAGATCAACGGCAAGATCAAACATGTTCATGCCTATATGAAAGACTTCTTGTTCGCGCCGCATCAAGCAAGAACCAAGGTTGGTGTGTTGTCAGGTGGAGAAAAGGCTAGGATCATGTTGGCCAAAGCTTTTGCTTTGCCGTCAAATTTTCTGATCCTTGATGAACCAACAAATGATCTTGATCTAGAAACACTGGATTTGCTGCAAGCAATGCTGGCTGAATATCAAGGTACTGTATTATTGGTCTCGCATGATCGTGACTTTATCGATCGGGTGGTGACCAGCACTATCGCTTTTGAGGGTGATGGAAACTGGCGGGTGCATCCGGGCGGCTATTCCGACATTCCAAAAATGCAATCTGCCGGTACAAAAGCGCAAGCAAAGAAGTCAACAAAATCTACCATCAAAACAAAACCTACCGGCAAGTCGCAACTTACCTTTAAGGACAAACACGCGCTAAAAACTTTGCCCGGACAGATCGCTGAACTGGAAAAATCCATTGCAAGACTAAATCAACAATTAGCCGATCCGGATTTATATACCAATGATCCAGAAAAGTTTGCCAAGATCAGCGAAAAACTATCCGCCAAAAGCAAAACTCTGGTACAATGCGAAGAACAATGGCTAGAGTTGGAGATGAAACGCGAGGAATTGGGGTAGGTTAGTTGGCTTGTGACTTTTCTATTGCTTCCAAAATCACGTTCTTGTTGCCAATATGATTGATCAGGAATAATATCAGTTTGGCATTTAGTTTAGCGCTATCTTTGTCTGACAAACCTTCGTGGGCGTTAATCAATGCCTCGTAAACCGTATCACAATCTTGCAAATTGGCGGTGGTGTTTAAGCTTTCACTGGTTTTCATGCTCATTTTCCTTCGCCTGTTATTGCTTTTTTGTGCGCTTGTTTAACATCGTTTTCGCTTGCATTTGCCCACCGTGCGGCAACGATTTTATCGGGACGCACCAGATAAGTTGTTCCGGCGCCATACCGTTGTCCAGCAAGGCCGGCATCGGACAATTTTAAGGTCTGGATATTAGTTTGCGGCGGGTTTTGGCCAAAGTGCAACAAGGTAAACCCGTCATCCAGGCTATCTAATAACCAGTAATATTCGCCATTTTGGCAAATCGGTACATCAACGCAGACCTGACCAGGTTTTGGCCCTACGGCAAATTCATCTCTGTCCGGGGTTGAAAGTGGGCTGTGATGATATGGCGTTGGCGCCGATAATCTGCCGGAATTAACTAATGGTCGGGCAAATTCATATTCGCCGGCTAGTTCCAATACTGCATCGCGAAAAACAGTCGAGGTTTCAGATTTTGGAGTAATAAAATCTGTTGAACGACTGGAGTTTAGGATATTCTCGTCGGCTCCTTGGGTGCGTTCAACATCATAGCTTTCAAGCAGGCTTTCAGGTGCTTGCCCGCGTAAGATTAAATCGAGCTTCCATGCTAAATTCTGAACATCTGGCAGGCCAGAATTAGCACCACGCGCCCCAAACGGACTGACCTGATGGGCGGCATCACCGGCAAATATAACCCGTCCATGGACAAAATTGGCCATGCGACGACACTGGAAAGTGTAAACGCTTACCCAGTCTTCTTCGTATTCTATATCCTCGCCAAGAATCCCGCGAATATAAGGAGCCATGTTTTCAGGCTTGATCGCGGCATCACGATCAACATCCCAACCCAATTGGAAATCAAGCCGCCAAATATCGTCCGGTTGCTTGTGCAACAGTGCGGTGCGCCCTTGGTTAAACGGCGGATCGAACCAGAACCAGCGTTCTGATGGCCGGCTTTGTTTGAACTTAACATCAGCGATAAGGAAGCTATCTTCAAATATTCGCCCGTCGAAATCCAGCCCCATAAACTCGCGAATGGTCGACTTACTGCCATCACAAGCCAGCACATAATCGCTGGCCATCTGATATTTACTATCACGAGTGGTAATGGTTAGGGTTGAAGCATTTTCACCAACATCAATACCGCTAACCTTATGACCCCAGCGAATTTGCACATTGTCCATCGCTTCTAGCGCGTCAACCAGATAGTCCTCGACATAATATTGTTGAATATTGACAAAACCCGGGTTCTTTTGATCTTTGACCGGCAACATATCAAATTGATAAACTGGATCGGAACTGTCACCCCAAAATACTTTACCAACATTCCAGATAACGCCTTTTTCAACGATACGCTCGCCAATGCCAAGATCATCAAAAATATCCAAAGCTTCTTTGGAGTAACAAATTCCTTTGCTGCCAGCTGGAATGAAATCAAAAGCCGTAACAATAGTAACTTGATGCCCTTTGCGCGCCATAAACAACGCCATTGCCAAGCCGATTGGCCCAGAGCCAACCACAATGAAAGAATGGCGTTTTACTTCTCCACCACCATGCTCCGCCGACTTAAAATAGGCTTTTTCCTTATAAACAGGAATACCCTCAAAGCTCATGACTATCTCCTGCGGTGATTAATCCTGTAATAATGCCCAAACTTCACGATCCCGATCCATTGTCCAGATGCGCGGCCAATCAATGCCGTCATACTCGTCCCAAAGTCTCTGCACATTAAACGGTAGGCAATGCTCGAATATTGGCCAGTGGCCAAATTTTGGCGCCAATGCCTTATGGGTTGCTTCAAATGCGTCTTTTAGGGTTCCGTCATTATCGTGCGCTTCTTTGACGTGTTTTTGCATGCCCAGTAAAAAATCACGGGTTTGTTCAATAGCCGCATTTACGGCAGTTTGACCTTTGACCACTGCGCCACGGCCGCCGATTAGCATTTCAGCTTCGAAAGATTTCACCTTATCCAAGGTTCCGCTTGCCCAATCCATGTGAAATGCATCACCGGTATAAAGCGCAGCTTCAGCTTCGACCAGATCACCGGCAAACAGGATTTTATGTTTTGGGTACCAAACAGCAATATCGCCAGCAGTGTGTCCTCTACCGCAAAATTTAAGCTCAAGGTGACCACGATCACCGCCAAGCTCGATGGTCATTTCATCATTAAATGTAAGCGTCGGATGAGTCAGGCCGGGAATGCCATCTGGCTCGCGAAACAGGCGCGGCATGCGACCAAATTCACTATCCCAGTCTTCTTGTCCGCGTTCATTCAACAAAAACGCGGTTTTCTTATGGGCAATAGTTTCACTGGCTTCAAAGGCAGATGCGCCCAACACCCGTACCGCATGATAATGGGTCAATACCAGATAACGCACTGGCTTATCTGTGTGTTCACGTAGTTTTTTCAACCAATCCGATGCCGCCTTTGGTGTGGCTCTGGCCTCAATGGCAACGATAAAATCTTCGCCCTCGATCGCGCCAATATTTGGATCACCCTCGGCAGTTAGGGCATACACCCCGTCCGCCAACACGTTTAAGGTTTCTTTTTTTTCTTCCATGTCATCAGATGATGCGAATGATTTGGCCATGATATTTTCCTTTTTTAAGTGGTTTCTACAAGTTTCAAATTTGAAACCTGCATGTCTTTGGCATGTCTTTTTGCCAACTTGTTCAATATGGATTTGAGGTGTTTTTGGTCACTTGCTGACAAATTAGACAGCACGCTAGCTTCGTGAATTTTTGCTTGCTCGATTAGTGGCTTTACCATATCCGTCCCTTTGGCTGTAATATGAATACCAACTCTTCGACGGTCTTGGTGCAGACTGCGCTTTTCCACCAATCCCTCCCCGACTAATTGATCAACTAATTTGGTGACGCGCGATTGCTCATACAATGAATATTTGGCCAAAGCGGTTAGGTACATACCCTGGCAGTCAACCAGATTGATCAGTATCCGCCATTTGGCAGGACTAACCCCTTCGGCGCGTAATTGATCATAAAATTCTTCGGAGAATGTATGAGAAGCCAATGCTAGCTGAAATAATAAATAATTATCAATGAATTTTTCTGGCATTACTTATCCGCCTCATAAAGTATATGAAAAATCATATACCTCGCTTTACGATCCTTGCCAAGAAGTTTCTATTAGCTGCAAACATCATTCAGCCATAGGCACACCTGTTTATTTAATGATTATTCTGCAACTTGCAGACAAGCAGCATTTATTCTGGTCGGCGAATAATATTTTTACCGTCCCAGTTTTCGCTAAGACCCTTGACCATTGAGAACAGGCCTTCGACCTCCGGGCTTATCTCGATCAATTCGATCATGCCGCCATTGTCTTTGCGGGTATCAATATAGGCAAAACGTTTTCCGCCAACCGGGCGGACTTCACCATAGAAGGCGACTTGGTAACCTTGCGCTTTATAACGGGCGACATCTTCGTCAAATGTTTCAGTAGAAATTGCCCAATGATGAAAACAGCCAAAGCCTTTTTCCCGAACTACATCAGAATAAACATTAGGCACATCATTATGAACGAAGATCAATTCGTAACACATGGAACCAGCATAAGCCAAAGCCACCGATAAATCGACATCGGTTGGCTTGCCATAATAAGTCATATTATCAGCTTCAAAATGCTCCAACAACAACCACGGGCCAATACCAAGTGTTTTTGTCCACTTAGCTGCCGCAGCTTCAAGGTCATCAACCACATAGGCGGTTTGCATAATAGCACCCAAAGGTTGCCCGAATGAAAGTATCTTGCTCATTATTTTTCCTCTTAGTTTATAAGCTGCATGCCGCCATCAACGACCATTTGCGTACCGGTTATCTGCGCACTTTCATCACTGGCCAAGAACAACACCATATTGGCAATATCTTTTGCTTGTTGAAACTTTCCCATTGGTATGCGTGAGGCAAAATCCGCTTGCACAGCATCTAATGGCGCACCGGCTTTGGCCGCCGCATCAGCAACTAAAGCATTGTGCATGTCGGTTTGAATTTGCCCCGGATGCACAGAGTTACAGCGAATTTGATCCGGCGCTCCATGCATTGCTACCGAAGTGCTAAGATGAGTAACGGCGGCTTTGCTGGCACCATAAGCGGTAAAAAACGGGGTTGGCACCAGAGCCGCCAGCGACGATAAATTTATGATGGATCCGCCGCCGCTTTCGCGCATTGCAGGCAAGGCGGCACGGCAACCTAAAAATACACCTTCGACATTAACGGCAAACATCTTTCTCCATGTGCCAAGCGAGCTGTCTTCCGGTGACAGCCCCTCGCCAGTTTGCGCCAGACCGGCATTATTTACCAAAACATCAAGTCCGCCAAACTCACCTACGCATATTTCGATAATTTGTGGCCAGCGATCTTCGTCTGTCACATCTTGTTTGGCAAACATAACGCCAATTTCCTTGGCAGTTTTATTGCCGGCGACTTCGTTAATGTCTGTTATTAAAACTTGCGCACCTTGTTCAACAAAAGCAATCGCCATTGCCCTGCCCAAACCCGATGCTCCACCAGTTATGATGCAGCGCTTACCTGATAATCTGCTACCCGCTTCATTCATTTGGGGTCAAGGTATATTTGTAAAGACAGTATACCAGAAATCTTGCCGGCAGTGGTTAAACCTTGCAATTCGACACTTTCTACGAATGTACCACTGACACCTTGGTAAACACCTGTACCACCGACTACGATCCCCCGTCTTGTTGAGTGCGGGCCTGTTGTTACCTGTGCTGGCAATGACCCACTCCAGTCTTTGCCTTCAGCTACAGCTTCGAATGCTGGAAAATGGGCAGCTGGCACCTGCTCGGTTTGATACATATACAAGCTTCCATGAGCCGTTCTTATAGTCCAGTCTGTTTTCCAGCTAATTTCTGGGCGAAATCCCTTATCATCTGGAAATGCCTCCAATTCATTAGCTAGTCCTACAAGATTCCCATCTTTGTCGCGTATGCGGACAATTAGCCCTAACATATTACTAATCGGCGAGTTTGTCAGATCTTTAACATTATCAGGTATCAGGCCGATCCCGTTAGCAAAGCCATGCGTTAAGGATATTACATCGGCTGGAATATTAGTGAAATACTCGACTGTAGGCTCTTTGGCATGAGCAATTTCAACTACAATTACGCCAAGTAACATTGCAACAAATAAGGAAATAAGGCCTTGTTTTATCATGATTATTTTTCTCTTAAAGCCGAGCCTAGGTAACTCGCCGCATCCTCTAGTGCTTCACAACCAACCGGTGACAAGGCTGTCATCGAGCAAAACCCGTGTGTCATTCCCGGATAGGATTTGTGTTTTGCGGCAACACCAGATGCTCCAAGAGCCAGAGCGTAGTCTGATCCGTCATCTTGCAATGGATCATGGCCAGCAGTTATAATATAAGCCGGCGCAGCACCTTTGTGATCTTCTGCCAGTAACGGCCACAGGCGCGGATCCTCGGACGTAAATGCGTCTTTGCCGGCATAAGAAGTAATAAAAAACTTCATATCAGCTTTGTCCAAAGCATAACCATCGGCAAACTGTTCGTGCGATTGCGCCCGCCCAAATGGTTGTAGAGATGGGTAAATCAGTAATTGAAAGGCCGGCTCTCCTAGTGGGTCGCCCCTTAAAGATAGGCTTATCGATGCGGCAATGTTGCCGCCAGCACTGTCACCGGCTACTGCAATAAGGCTCTTGTCCACGCCAAGTTCACCGGCATGTTCGCAAGCCCAGTGAAAAGCAGCTTTTGCATCATCAATTGCTGCCGGAAACACATGTTCCGGTGCCAAACGATAATCCACGGCCAGCACTGGCATGTTTGCTGTTGCGCAAATTCTGCGACATGGCCGGTCATGGCTATCGATTCCGCCCAAAATCCAGCCACCGCCATGATAAAACACCATAGCCGGGCTATTGGCTTCTTGGTTTTCTGGAATATACAGACGCGCCTTAATTGTACCGGCAGCGCCTGCTATTTCCAAGTCGCGGACTTCGCCAACTTCCACTGCCGGCAGATCAACCATATCAGGAAAAGCATCAAGCATTGCTCGTGAATTTTCCAAACCAACAGCCTCGAACCCGACTTGTTCTGCTGCATAGAACATGTTCAGAAACTGAACCATTCCTGGATCTACTTTTGAATAATCTGCCATTTTAAACTCCAATATTTGTTAGAATTTAAACTTTGTTGCAATTCCCCATTCTGCTGGCAAGCCATAAGAACCTTCAACAATACCAAAACTATCCAAAGTAGTCAGTCCGGCTTGTAGATACAGCTCATTAGTTATGTTGGTGCCGTAAACGGTAACTTCCCAGTTTGCATTATGCGGACTTAAAGTCATTCTTGCGCTTAACAAACCATAAGCGTCCTGAATTAGAGCTGCTGTATTAGCAGGATCAAGGGCTTGCGAGCTTTGATAAGAATAGTCACCACGCACTGTCAGATCAAAATTGCTAGCAACATCAAACACATACTCACCGCCAAATGAGAAAGTCAGATCCGGCGTTCTGGGCAGTAGCAAATTTGGTGTTACCGTTGCCCCAGGGTTCAAAACATCATACCTAGCATCAAGAATGCCCAGAGTTGCATCAATGGTGAAGTTATCACTTACCATCGCCCGAAGCTCGGCCTCGAAACCAGAAATTTTAGCAGTACCGGCATTCTCTATTACCAGTAGTAAATTACCCAAGGCATCAGCACGAACCGAAGTTAACTGCATGTCCTGATAATCGTACAAGAACGCCGCCATCGAGAGTAAAACCCGTCGATCAGCAAAACTGGTTTTAAGGCCAGCTTCATACGACCAAACAAATTCCGGAGCATAGCTTTCAATTTCCCCCTGACTGGTTGGGCGACCGTTAAAGCCACCACTTTTAAAGCCGCGCGAGGCAGAAGTGTAAAGCAGTGTGTTATCATTTGCTTGGAAATCAATACTGAATTTCGGTGACAAAGAACTCCAACTATCATTTACAGTCGTTGGTGGAATGATTGCCACACCAGCATTAATCCGACTATGATCAAGGAAGTACTCTTTACTTTCATCAGAATAACGTAAACCAGCTGTAAAGTTCAAGCGATCAGTTACGGCAAATGTACCGCTACCAAACATCGCATAACTATCAACCCTGACTTTATTGTAGATGTCAAAATCCAGATCAAGTCCGGCATTAATCGGGTTGCCAGCACCACCAGCGCAAATATTTGCTGGGAACGACCCTGGGCAAACAGAAGTTGGTGTTAACGGAATGAAAGCCCCTGGCAAGTTTTCCAGCGCATCATATAACCCCGAAGCCAATAGCACTTCATTAGTGTCTTTGGCCAGTTCGTTAAAGTAATAAACACCACCAACCCAATCAAGACGATCATCGAAGCTTCGGCCAGACAATTGTAATTCTTGTGAATATTGTTGCTGTACGACTCTATTATTTGTCGATAGAAATGCATTAGGGGTTCCATCAGCATCACGACCAAACGCGGCCTTTAGAGTTCGCACCGAAGAAATGGATTTCAACACCGCGTTTCCAAGATCATACTCCATGGTCAGGCCAACACCGAAAACTTCATTGTCATCAATATTCGGCCCGGTAGAGTTGTTTTCCCGCGGATTAGTATTTACAATTGATGGCGGATTACCCGGTCCACCAACCAATGCCGCCCATAAACCGGCCAAAGGCGCTGTTGGCTCAAATTGCAAAATTGCATTTTCAGCTGTAGTGCCATTACGCTTGCTATAGTCTATCGCCAGATCAGCGGTAAACAGATCGCTTGGCGCCCACTCAAACATTGCTCTTGTAGCAAATGTACGCTCATCACCTTCACGCTCACCAGTTAACAGTCGATCAGTATAACCGTCTTTGGTTTTATAAAGAGCAGAAAACCTTGAGTTCAGGCTTTCGCTAATCGGCGCATCAAACATTGCGCGTCCTTCAAAGTAATTATTTTTACCACCGCGCAGCTCAAGCTTGCCGCCACCATCTGGGTTTGGCTTGGCAGAAATATAGCTAATTGCTCCGCCAATAGTGTTTTTACCAAATAAGGTACCTTGTGGCCCGCGCAACACCTCAACTCGCTCAAGATCCAAAAGATCCATGATAGAAGCAGTGGCTCTGGCGTAATATACGCCATCAATATAAATACCAACACCGGGGTCAGTTGTAATTAAAAAGTCACTTTGACCAATGCCGCGCAAGAACACGTTTGAAGTGCTGCCACTACCGCCGGCTCCGCCATTACTGCTAATACTCAAGTTTGGAACAAACCTTGCGACATCAACAATATTAGTAATGCCTTTGGCTTCCATAGTATCGCCGGTAAATGCCGAAATGGCTATCGGAGTTGTCTCGACGCTTTCTTCTCGCTTACGAGCGGTAACTACAATTTCATCAAAGCCCGAAGATGCTTGTTCATCGGATTGAGCCATTGCAGCTGTGACGGATAACATACCACCAGTTACGGCCATTGTAGTAATGAGCGCCGCTGAAGATAATAAATATGTAATACGTTGTGATGGCGCTTTATTGCGCTTGGTAATAAAAGTCATGACTTCCCCTTGTGGTAATATTAAAACTCTACCTGCGACAATTTGACCGGATTAGACACGTTTAGCCAATAGCGTAAACTACTCATTTCCGTTTCGATAAATGATAATTCATATTAAACATTTGCAATTTGCGATGATTAAATCGCCTTTATAGGGGATTTTCGTCATTCCGCTTAGCGGCAATATCTTGCAGTGTGCAGACGAATACACATCCAAACAATAATCAATGGGGAAATATCAATGTCCACTATTCAATTAAAGAAAAGCGATTCCATGACCGTAAAGTCGGTCAAACCTAGAGAATCTGTTTTTTTCGATACTAATTCTTTAAAATGGCTGCCTTGGGTTATTGAGGGTACTTGGTTTAAGCTACTGAATGTTGATATGAAAACGGGCGGATATACTATGATATTGAAGGTCGAGCCGGATAATGACGCGCCGGTTCATGGCCATGTAGGTGCTGTTGAAGGCCTGATCTTAGAGGGTGAGTTTGGTTATGATGATGATCGCGGTCCAGGAATGCATTATGTCTGGGAGCCTGCCGGAGCTATCCATCAACCTGATAGTCCGGGCGGATTTACTATGTTTGCGGTGATGCACGGGCCGTTATTGGGTTATAATGATGACGGTAGTATTGCGGCTGTTGTTGATGGTAAGATGATGTATCAAATGGCAAAAGAAGGCGGTGGAGCAGATCACATTACCGTTGATTTTCCGGATATTGACTAGGGTCAGGAACTAAATTGAGCAATCAAAGCCACGTAACAGGTTCCATTGATACTGAATTGTATCAAGGAACCATTGGTGATGCTTTGCATCGGGCGGCAATGTTGTGGCCTGATGGCGAAGCTTTAATATCCAGACATCAAAATTTAAGATTAACTTTTGCAGAGCTTCTCGATCAATCACAAAGCTTTGCTCTGGGTTTGCTGGAGTTGGGCTTGAAACCCGGTGATCGGGTTGGGATTTGGGCACCAAATTGTGTGCAATGGGTTATCACTCAATATGCCACATCTCTATCCGGTATGATTTTGGTGAATATCAACCCTGACTACCGGCCAAGGGAATTAAAGTTTGCTTTGGAAAAAGTCGGTTGCAAAGCGCTGGTTATGTCTCGTAAATCCGAACACGCCAATTATGTTCAAATGGTCGATGATTTAAAAGCCCAAGGTGATATTGGTTGCATTGAGCACTTGGTTCTTATTGGCGAGCAACAGCAAAAAAATATCATAACTTTGCCAGTGTCATGCAAAATGGGCAAAGCAAAAATCCCCGGCAACTAGATGCAATACAAAAAAACCTGCAAGTTGATGACGCAATAAATATCCAGTTTACCAGTGGCACTACTGGTGCGCCCAAAGGGGCAACGCTTAGCCACAAAAACATACTGAATAATGCAATGTTTACCGGCTTGGCGCAGAATTTCAAAGATAGTGATAAGCTATGTGTTCCCGTGCCATTATATCATTGCTTTGGCATGGTTATGGGAATACTGGCCGGGGTGTTACATGGCACGTGCATTGTACTTGCTTCGGAAAAATTCAATCCGGCAGCGGTGTTAGAGGCAGTACAACAAGAAAAATGCACTGCCGTTTACGGTGTTCCAACCATGTTTATCGCCATGCTTGATCACCCTGATTTTGATACATTTGATCTTACTTCATTACGCACCGGTGTAATGGCCGGCGCACCGTGTCCGATTGAAGTAATGAAGCGGGTAATTGCTGACATGAATATGAGCGAGGTAACTATTGGTTATGGCATGACAGAGACCTCGCCGATTAGTTTTCAAACTTCAAAAGACGATCCACTTGATAAACGGGTATCCACTGTTGGCCGTATCCATCCGCATGTGGAAGTGAAAATTATTGACGAACAGGGGAATACCACCAAGCGCGGTATCAAAGGCGAATTATGCACTCGCGGTTATTCGGTAATGAAAGGTTATTGGAACGATGAGGATAAAACCTGTGATGCCATTGATGCGGACGGCTGGATGCACACTGGTGATTTAGCGGTAATTGACGATCAGGATTACTGCGACATTGTCGGGAGGGTAAAAGACATGCTTATTCGTGGTGGGGAAAACATATTCCCGCGCGAGATAGAAGACTTCTTGTTCACCCACCCGGATATTGCCGAAGCACAGGTTTTCGGAGTAAATAGCGAAAAATACGGCGAAGAAGTTTGCGCCTGGATCAGATTGTCCCCAAATGCAAACTTATCCGAAGGTGATGTAAAAGCCTTTTGCAAAGAGCAAATATCGCACTTCAAAATTCCCAGATTTATCAGGTTTGTTGACGATTTTCCAATGACAGTTACCGGCAAGGTAAAAAAGAACGTCATGCGCGACATGATGAATAAGGAACTTCAAAGCCAAAGTTCAAGCTCTTAAAACCTATCGGCAAATTCCGCCAAAAGTTGAATATTCACTTACGGAGTTTGGTTTAACTTTGGATCCTATTCTAAAAGCATTAGAAAATTGGGGCGCTGAATATATTGATAAAATTACTGAGCTTCCGGATTGTCATTAAATAATCTCTCGCCGGTAAACTTGACGGTTAGTGTCTTTTCATTGAATATGACGGTTCATTTTTCAGGATTAGAAGCATCAGCTTGACCTTAAAAAACAACAGACACATGACTGCGGACACTAGTGTTATATACGCAGATATAGCCGAATGTGATGGTTTTACCGCACTAGAAAACACGCTTCTTGGTTCGGTAGCCAAGGATATTGGCGCCGAAACCAGTGCTTTATTACATTTTCAACGTAGCTCTACCGGGTACGAGATAGGCCATAATATGTCGCAAGGAGTCGGCAATAGGGTTCATACCCAATACGTTAGCAAGTTTCATCGCGACGATCCGGTAATTGTTAATCGACAATTGGAAACCTTGCCCGCAAAGCAAGGGGATGCGCAAACTGATGTTTATCGACTTTCTGATGTCTGTGATAATCGCACTTTAAAAAAGTCCGAATATTATAATGATTTTCTAAAACCAAGCGGCATCCGGCATGTATTGGCTTTAGCAATTAAACCTAAAACGACCAATAATAACCAGCTTATTATTATTGGTTTCCACCGTCCGTTTGGAATGCCGGATTTTGGCAAAGCTGCCGTTCAAAAGGCGTTTAGCATCATTCCTATTATTGGCTCTACTATTGCCCGCCTTACTTTTAAGGAGGATTTGGCCGAGTATAAACTTAGCAATGAAAATTTACGGTCTGTTTTAAAAGATACAGGATATATTATTCTCGACGAAGCGTTGCAAATTCATGATATGAGTGATTGCGTCAGAGCAAGTGTTTATGGAAGCCTGCCTTTTTTGATGCAAACCATATCTAAATCCATAGGTTCGTTTGACAGAAATAAAGACCAACATATCCGCGTGAATTTTACTTGCACCGATGCTGGTAGAACTTCGTTGAATGAAGATATAAATTTCGATATAACCAGAACCACATCAGATGGCGGCCCTGCGCGGTTCGTAATTAAACTTGGCTTTGTTCACAGCAATATTGCCATCAATAAGTGCTCGCAACGGTTTGACTGGACCTCGCGCGAAAATGAAATTGTCTCATCTTTGGCTAAGGGGCTAACCAATACCCAAATTGCCGAAGCTCTTATGATCTCTGTACGAACTGTGGAAAACCATTTGCGCTCAGTCTACACAAAAGCGCAGGTTACTTCTCGCACTCAATTATTACAGCAATTGCTTAGCTGCTCACCGGCGCATTAAACTCGACCTAAAGGTCTTATTTGTTTTTGTCAGCGACACTGGCATCACGCCATAACCGCACCAAGGCATCAGTCAGGTTGTTTCTGGTAGCTTCCAGAAAAACTTTATTGTCACTTAAACCGTTTTTCAGTAACTCATAAGCTTTTGGTAAATTGTGATACGGCATGCGTGGGTACAAATGGTGGGTTGCATGAAACCGTAAACCAACCGGTGCCCAAAGAGTAGTAATGATCGGGTGACCGGGAACATCGACAGAATCAAGAAATTGCTCAAGCACGCTTAATTGCTTTTCACCGGGATTGCGATAAGCGTGGGCTGCCAAAGTCCGTAAGGAATTTAGCAAAAAAATCAACACTGCAATGCCATACCATAACAATAAGGCCTTGACCGGCAGAACACCAAACCAAACCAAAGCTATTGCTGACCAACCGTAAGCACAAGCGGCAAGTTCTTGTAAGAACCAGATAGCTTTTGGATCTTTATCGCCGGGCATTGGCCGCACGTAGGAAAGGTCAATGGTCAATGATGAAAAGCTGCCCCAAACCAGTTTTCGTAAAGATGGAAATATCCATGATAACGGCCCCAATATCAAAAACCGCAATACAAAAAAGCCCGGCAGGATAAATATCAAAAACATATAGCCGATAATGCCAAAAGGGTTACCTGCACCAAACGGTAAATATTCACCGTCTTCTTTGGTTCCGTAAACGTCATGAACATGATGGTGGCGGTGCACGCCATGATAGGTAAATGCCGGAATTAACAAAGCAAACCCGCACAATATATTCCATACAAACCGAAATAGTTTAAAGGTGCCAGATTTTAGATGCGTCAGTTCATGAGTAAACAATACCGCCCGGTACAAGGCAAATGTAGATATAATAACGCCGACAACACCAAATAGGGAATTCCACGGGTTTAATAAAGCCAACGCGAACCCGCCCCAGCCAAGCGAAATAGAAAGCAAAAAGTCTATCCAATATGTCTTTGGATCAGGCTTCATCAATCCGGCCACAAGTTTATTCGCCTCATTCATTGGAAACTTAACTGTTTCACGTAACTTGGTCATTTATGAAGCCTTGGGTTTTATGAAGTTTCCAGCGATTTTACGAGGTTTATCCAAC
>JAESTZ010000060.1 GCA_016763315.1 Robiginitomaculum sp. | reverse complement strand
TGGATTCCGGCCTGCGCCGGAATGACGGCGTTGGGGTACTGATCCCCTCCTCATTCTGATCCAGGATCGTAGTCCGGGACTAAAGCTTTTGTTCGGAAATGCTAAATCTTTAGTGGTCGCAATCCTTTGCCGTAAAACCGGTACCCACTTTTGTTGGCATTACTGATTACCCACCCGGCGAGGAGTAATTAGGGGCTTCTCTGGTCATGGTTACATCATGGACATGGCTTTCGCGCAAGCCAGCACCGGTGATCTTGATGAACTCTGCCCGTTTTACGAACTCGGTTAAGTTTGCAGATCCCGTATAACCCATGGCCGCCCGTAAGCCGCCGAGCATCTGGTGCAAGATCGGCGCAACCGGCCCTTTGAACGGAGTTTGCCCCTCAATGCCTTCGGGAACCAGTTTCATGGTATCGCTTACTTCTTTTTGGAAATAGCGATCGGCGGAGCCTTGTGCCATTGCGCCAACTGATCCCATGCCACGATATGATTTGTACGAACGACCTTTGTATAGGAAAACCTCGCCCGGAGTTTCTTCGGCTCCGGCCAACATAGAACCGATCATAACTGTTGATGCACCGGCTGCCAGAGCTTTGGCCATATCACCGGAATACTTGATCCCGCCATCGGCAATGATCGGCGTGCTGCTATCCTTGGCAGCACGAACTGCATCAATGATTGCGGTTAATTGCGGAACACCGACACCGGCAACAATTCGCGTGGTGCAAATTGAACCAGGGCCAATTCCCACTTTTACTGCATCGGCGCCGGCATCAATTAACGCCTTTGTTGCATCATAAGTAGCCACATTACCGGCAATGATTTGCGTTTTATTGCTCTCGCGGCGCAACCTGCTTACCTGTTCCGGCACTGCTTGACTGGCACCATGGGCGGTATCAATGACAATAGCATCAACGCCGGCATCGATTAACGCCATAGCTCGCTCGAACCCGGCATCGCCAACGGTGCTTGCAGCGCCAACTAACAATCGACCATGGCTATCTTTGGCGGCATCTGGCGACGCGTGGGCTTTTTCAAAGTCTTTTACCGTGATCAAGCCAGTACAACGACCATCATTATCTACTACCAGCAATCTCTCGATCCGGTGCTTGTGCAATAATGACTTGGCTTGCTGCGGGCTGGCTCCTTCGCCGATTGTCACCAGATCTCTTGTCATTAAATTGGCAACGGTTTCATTCATCTCTTCGGCAAAACGTACATCACGATTGGTAATAATGCCGACCAGGTTTTGATTATCTGGATCAATTACCGGAATGCCGGATATCTGGTATTGCGAGGTCAAAGCCTTTAACTCGCCCAAAGTTGCGCTAGGGTGAATAGTTACCGGATTTATCACCATACCGCTTTCATAGCGTTTTACTTTGCGCACTTCGTCGGCTTGTTCTGCGGTGCTCATATTTCGGTGAATAATTCCGATACCGCCGATTTGCGCCATGGCAATCGCCAGCTTTGCCTCGGTCACTGTATCCATGGCCGCCGATAATAACGGCGCCTTTAGCAATATATCATTGGTTAGCTTTGTAGCTAGGTTCGCATCCGCTGGCAGCACGCTAGAAGCAGCTGGCTGCAAGAGAACGTCATCAAACGTTATACCTTTACGAATCTTCATCAGATCCTCCTTATCTCTTGCGAGTGCGGTGTAACGCAAAGCAGGTAAAAGGGAAAGGGGCACAGTGTGGAAAATTTTTGCTACGGCCAAAACCTAGGCAATAAAAGCAGAGTTTTTCAAGTCTTCGGCAAATACTTTAGAGGATTAACAGGCTTTACCCCTTTACGGGTTTCAAAATGTAATTGCGGCACATCCACCGAACCCGACGATCCCGCCAGAGCAATTACCTGTCCGCTTGTGACCACTGCACCTTCTAAAACTTTGCTTGCCGAATTATGGGCATAGGCTGTTACCCAACCATTAGCGTGGCGGATCAATATCAACCGGCCAAAATTCTTCAATTCTGCACCAGAGTAAATAACCGTTCCGGCACCAGCCGCGACAATTTCAGCCTTTGCCTCGGCAGCAATATTAATGCCGTCATTACGCATACCGCCGGCTTTGCCGCCGAAGTGCGAGATAATTTTACCCTTTATTGGCCAGATAAATGTTGATGTTGCCGCAGGTTTCACCGCTTTGTACTTTGGTTTTGGTTTCACCGCAGGTTTGCCATTGTTTACTGGTGGCTGTTTGCTAGTCACCGGATATTCGATCTCTTCGGCAGCTTTCCATTGACCGGAAGTATCACGCGCCAAGGCTGGCAACACCAAAATAGAACTTGGTGAAATAACAAACGGCTCTTCGATGCCGTTAATATTGGCCAGTGATGAAAAATGAATATTATAACGCCGGGAAATAGAATAAAGCGTATCACCCTTGAGCACTTTATAATGCAAAGGTGGTGGCAATTTTAATGTTTGGCCTTTGTTCAAGGCATAGGGTTCACGTAAATTATTCAGATCGATCAAGGGCTGTAGCGCGACTTGGTATTTTTCTGATAGGCTGAACAAAGTATCATTGGTTTGAACCTTGATACTACCTGGTCGATCACGAGTAAGAACAATTTCCTGCTCGACATAACCGGTTGCTTGTTGTGCAGCAATTGGCTGAACTTCAGTATCAGTTACAAACTGTGGTGGAGAATTGTTTACATTTGGCTGTAGATCGACCTCTGCCAGTGTGTTTTCAGTTGGCCGTGTATCTTGTGGCTCTACGTCCAGCATATCCAGTTCATCAGCTTCGCTTAATGCTTCACTGTCTACAGGAATTATTGGAACCGGAGCTTTATCAACTACAACTTGCGGCTCGGTGGCTATTGGCAAGTCCATCGGCGTGACAGCTTTTTGGTATTGCTCTGAGCCTTGCGGATTAGCACCTTTGAACTCAACAGGCGCAGGGCCACCGCCAGCCATGCAAGCAGAAAACAGTAATAACGCCGGCGCAATATATATAAATCGAATCATGGAACTGATTTTGACGGAAACTGGTTAATCAATGTTTCCCAAAATCATTTAACATGGATATTACAATGTGCGGGCGATACCGGGCAATAACGGCACAAAACGAACCTTATCCAGTGTATGTTCGTGAAACACATCACCATCACGACGATAAACAGTTAATTTCTGCCGACCTGAACTACCGATCGGAGCCACCATCAAGCCATGGTCACGTAATTGCGCCAACAGTGCCGGCGGCGGCTCTGGCGCAGCGGCTGTCATAATAATACGGTCAAAGCTGTCTTGCTCCGACCACCCCTGCCCACCATCGCCAAGTCTTGGGACAATATTGCTAAGGCGAAGCGCAGAAAATCGTCGTTTGGCTTCTTCAAGCAAAGTCCGGTATCGCTCGATTGTGTAAACCCGTCGTGCAAGTTTCGATAATATCGCGCACTGATAACCGGAACCGGTACCTATTTCCAATACCTTTTCGCGGCCAGTCAAACACAAGGCTTCGGTCATGCGACCCACCACCATTGGCTGGGAAATAGTTTGACCACAGGCAATTGGTAATGCCCGATCCTCCCATGCCTGATCACTGAACTCCGGTGTTACAAACAACTCACGCGGTGTGGTCTCTATTGCTGACAATACGCCGTGATCACTAATACCGCTACCGCGCAAAGCCAGTATCAATTGTACTGTCTTTGCGTTCATCTTAGTCATCAAAAGCAGCGTTCAAAGCGGCCAAAGTCTTGTAATGGGTAAGATCCATATGCAGTGGCGAGATAGAAATTCGGTTCTGATAAATCGAATGTAAATCAGTGCCTTCCGGTGGAGTGGACATCCGCCCATTAAACCCCAACCAGTGATATTCGCGGCCACCGGGGTCTTTGCGCTTGTGAATCTCAATCAGATCGGCATCGCGGCGGCCAATTCTGGTTATTTGGGTTTCCACCACGTCCTCAGGCTTACAGTCCGGAAAATTGACATTGATCAGAACATCTTCTGGCCATTTAGCCGAAAACAACTTCTTTAATACCGGAACAGCGTGATATTCAGCGGTTTCCCAATGAATGACGCTATCCTCAGTAAACGGATAGGTTTGCGATAACGCAATTGATGGAATACCCATCTCCATGCCCTGTATCGCCGCGGCAATAGTTCCAGATAATGTTACATGTTCGGCTAAATTTTGACCCTTGTTTACTCCGGACAAAATAAGATCAGGACGCTTGCCAGTTACCAGCTCCAACACCCCCATCATCACACTATCGGTCGGAGTTCCATAAACCGCGATATGGCGCTCATCACGGCGATCAATCCGCAACGGATCACGAATTGAAAGTGCCCGCGAGGCTGCTGATTGCTCGAACGCCGGCGCCACCACCCAGATATCATCAGAGAAATGCTTGGCAACACGTTCCAGCAACAATAAACCCGGCGCATCAATACCATCATCATTACAAAGCAATATTCTGGGGTTTTTAGGTAACATCAGCCGATCACCTCTTGCCCGCCCATAAAGGGTCGTAAAACTTGTGGAATTTCAATTGTCCCATCTTCGCGCTGGTAATTCTCCATCACCGCCAACAAAGCCCGACCAACGGCAATCCCGGAGCCGTTCAAAGTATGCAGATAGCGAATTTGTTTTTCACCTTGCACCCGACACCTTGCATCCATTCTTCTGGCTTGAAACTCACCGCAGTTTGATATTGAGCTAATTTCGCGGTAACAGTTTTGACTTGGTAGCCAAACTTCAAGATCATAAGTTCTCTTGGCGCCAAAGCCGGTATCACCACTGCAAAGCAACATTACCCGATATGGTAATTCAAGTTTTTGCAAGATGCTTTCGGCGGCTTTTGTCATCCGTTCATGTTCGTCAAGTGATTGTTCTGGCGCGCAAATGCTCACCATCTCCACTTTCATGAATTGATGCATACGAATAAGTCCACGGGTGTCCTTACCAGCAGAACCAGCTTCGGAACGAAAACACGGGGTATATGCACAATAACGATGCGGCAGGCCAGCTTCGTCATGAATGGCTTCACGAGCCAAATTGGTCAGAGGAACTTCGGCGGTCGGGATTAAATAATGATCCGTAGTCGTCTTGAATTGATCCTCTTCAAACTTTGGTAATTGGTTGGTACCGATCAAGGCATTGCTACGCACCAGCAAAGGCGGTGCAATTTCGATAAAACCGTTTTCTTGCGTTTGCACATCAAGCATGAAATTAGCCAAAGCCCGCTCAAGTCTCGCCAAATCACCTTTCAAAAACGCAAACCGTGATCCAGAAATTTTCGCCGCCGCTTCAAAATCCAGCAAGCCCAAACTCTCGCCCAATTCGGTATGGTCTTTAGGCGCAAAGCCCAGTTGTACTGGCTCGCCAATTTTGCGTAACTCAACATTTGCTGCTTCGTCAGCGCCATCTGGCACATCAGCAAACATAATATTTGGCAAAGCCAGTAAGAAGTTATTCAATTCCTGATCAGCCTCATTAGCAGCTTCATCAAGACCTTTTTCAGCGGACTTTAATTCGGCCACCTGCGCCCGAAGCAGTTCAAACTCGGCTTCATCACCACGGGCTTTGGCGGCACCGATTTGCTTGGAAGCTGTATTTTTGGTGGTTTCTGCTTCTTGCTTGGCAGCGATTGCCTCGCGCCTAGCCGCATCTAGTTGCAAAATTTTAGGTGATTGCGCGCCAAGCCCACGACGTTTCATTTGCTCATCAAATGCTTCAGGGTTTTGACGTATATATTTTATATCATGCATGGAACCAGCTCATTACAACTTATTTATACTCAAAACTTAAATTAAACCGTTTTTTGAGTATACTTTTTTTATTACCCATCAACTTATCCAAAAAAATTGAGTTGTCGCAATCTTTTGCCGCAAAACCGGTAACCACTTTTGCTGAAGATTGCTCCGTTCCCACTTTTCGGGTTGATGGGTGGCAGGTTTACTTTTGGCGCTTACGCTTGTCCAGATGGCAAATCATAAGAAAACTGCAAACAGCCCTTAAATCGGCATTCTCAAAATGTTCTGATACGCTTTGATCATTTCATCACGAACCGCAATTACGGTTTGTAATTGTATCTCGGCTGCCGAAACTGCGGTTACCACATCAACCAGTTCCGCCTGTCCGGTGGTAGAGGCAATGGTTAATTTCTCAGATGCTACCGAAGCATTAGTGGCCGAGCCAATGGCATCTTTCATCATTGCGGCAAAGTCTGATCCTTTGGCGGCATTATCACCACCACCAATAGCTGCTACGCCGGTTGGATCGCCAACGCCTCCGGTTTGGGCGGCCTGAGTATAAGCGTTTAACGCTTGTAATGCAGTAATTGACATATTTCGTTTCCTTCTTGGATCAGTTTGCTTTTTCTAAACAAACAAATGAATCAGCGCTTCAACAGCTCCAATG
>JAESTZ010000059.1 GCA_016763315.1 Robiginitomaculum sp. | reverse complement strand
GGGCGCTTTTTACTTTGCCAGAGGCAGTGAGCTTGAAGCGTTTTTTAACGCCGCTCTTGGTCTTTAGTTTTGGCATTTTGCTCTCCTATAATTTTCTCTTTCGAGAAAGGTGCGAAAACACCTGCCAAGGCATGCCTTTGGCCCGACAGGTAGTTAAGAGCGGCGTTATAAGGGTGTGTGAACATTTTGCAAGTGCTTTTACATTATTCTTTCAGGTAAGGGTTTATAAAAGAACCGGATATAATGAAGCAATTAACAAAGCTGCCATTGTGTAATTAAATGCCCGTAACTTAGTTGAAGAATTAAGCCAGCGGCGCATTTGCTGACCGAGGATTGTCCACAGCGTGATGGCTGGAAAATTTACTAGGCCAAAAGCTGCTGTCACAAGAATTATAGCGGAAAACTCCTGTGATGAAGCAAACAGAGTAATTGCTCCTAGTGCCATAGCCCATGCTTTGGGATTAACCCATTGAAAGGCAGCCGCCTGCAAAAATGTAAAAGGTTTGCCGGTTTTTTGTGCGTCTTTTGGCGGAGCCGAGTTAGCTATTTTGTAGGCCAAGAATAACATATAGCCGACACTGAAAATTTTCATAATAGTATAGCTAACCGGATAGAGATCGAAAATTCTTATCAAGCCAATGCCAACCAGAGTTACCATGAAACAAAAGCCAATGCTAATTCCTAACATATGTGGAAGGCTGCGCTTAAATCCGAAATTGGCGCCGGAGGCCATTAGCATTAGATTGTTTGGCCCCGGAGTTATCGAGGAAACAAAAGCAAACATTATAAGTGCGGTAATATATTGATAAGTCATATTGATATAATAAGCGCGATATTTGGTTAGTGCTTGCTTTATTTGTTTATTTTGATCTATTATCACAATTAATGGCCAAAATAGATCCACAAACTAAGCATATATTGCGTATATTATCCCAAAACGGGAGAATAACAAACCTTGAGCTAGCAAAAAGAGTCGGTTTGTCTGCATCAGCATGTTTGCGACGTGTGCAAGAATTGGAGCGTTCCGGGGTAATCACAGGTTATCGTGCAGTGCTTGATCCAGCGGCAATGGGTAATCATTTTATAGCTTATGTTGGTGTTGGCCTTTCGACCCACAGCAAATCAGCACAGCAGGATTTTGAGCGTTCTGTGGCGCAAGTTCCAGAGGTAAGGGAATGTCATAATTTAACCGGCTCTATCGAATATCTATTGCGAATTGAGTGCGCTGATTTAGCAGCTTATAAGACATTTCATACCGATGTGCTTGGTACATTTGCTCATATCAGCTCGATTACCTCTTATGTAGTGATGGAAAGCTCCAAAGATGAAAGAGCGTGACGCTGTTTTACTTTACTCAATAAGAAACTCTAACCTTTGGTCGGCTTTTGCCGCAGTGATTTCTATAATTTGCGCTGTTACTATATTGTGTGTCACAAAAGGGTCTTCGCTTACTCTGCTCTCTAGTTCTGCCAGGGAAGTGTTATGAGTAATAATGCCGCCGCCCTGATTGGGTTGTAAACTGCCACTAACCAAGAAAACTTGGTCGTCAAAGCCTTTTTGCAACCAGTTTTTATGCTCTTGCATGTATTGGCTTGCTTGGGATTTGTTGTCTGAAAATTTCAAAAATATAATAAACATTTGTTTTCTCTTGCTGGTGATGGTGTGGGTAGTATGTCATAATAATCTTCTAATTTCAAAATCAGGGGTTTTCAATGTTAAGGTTTTTATTCATCTTTTTGTTTGCTTTTAGTTTTGCCAGCCAAGCCATGGCTTGGGGTTCAACCGGTCATCGGGTTACCGGCGCAATAGCCGAGCCTATGTTAAGTGATACTGCAAAAGCGCAAGTGCGCGATATACTTGGGTTTGAGGGCTTGGCTGAAGCTTCTACGTGGCCGGACTTTATGCGTGCCAGTTCTGACGAGTTCTGGCAAAGAGAGGCCAGATCATATCATTATGTAACGGTTCCTAAAGGTAAAACCTATCAACAGGTGGGCGCACCAGATCGTGGCGATGCAGTTACTGCACTGAAGAAATTTGCTAAAGTTCTGCGTGATCCAAAGGCCAGTCGTGACGAAAAAGCATTGGCACTTCGTTTTACTATTCATTTGGTGGGTGATTTGCATCAACCATTGCATGCCGGTAATGGCCGTGACCGTGGAGGAAACAGCTTTTCTGTGGTCTATTTTGACAATCCGACCAATTTGCATTCGGTGTGGGATACCGCAATGCTGGATCGCGAAAAACTATCTTATTCCGAAAAGAGCAAGTGGTTACAATCAAAAATGACTGCGCAACAAATAAGTGACTGGTCGACAAGTGATCCATTGGTTTGGATTGGCGAAAGCACGAAATTGCGCGATCAAATATATCCAAAGCAGCAAATCATCGATTGGGAATATACGTTTAACAATATTGGAATTATTGATCAGCGTTTAAGTCAAGCTGGTGTTCGGCTGGCGATATATTTGAACGAGTTGTTTGCTGAAAAAGAATAATTAAAAATCGGCCAAGATTGATCTTGGCCGATTCTAAAGTTGTTATTAGTGATAGTAGGCTGGTCTGGTATAACGCACTAATCGTTTTGAACTGTGAATTTTCACCGGCTTGCCATAGCGATTTTCACAATAGCGAACGGTAACGATAGCTGGTGAATGGTTATATTTTCCGGCGCGTTTGACCCGAAAGCAACCTTCGTTACGTCCCCTGCCAGCAGAAATAATTTTACCGCGAATATTGTACCAAGATCTAGGATACCGTCTTTCATAACGATTGCGGCTATGGTGCGGCTCGCCTCGCCATCTACGATTATCATACCGCCGGTTGTCGCGGCGGTCGGAATAACGGTTGCGGCCTTTGCGATCCCGTTTCCAGCGTCGGTCATGTGGCTCGGCGCGATAACCGTCACGATCATAATAACTAGATGAAACCGGTGGTGGCTTGATACTGCGTGATGAGCGATCGTCGGTAAGTGCTGGCGCGGCTACTCCTAATGTGCTTATGGCGAATATTGCAACAATGCTTTTCTTTAATGTGTTGATTTTCATGTCTGGACTCCTGTTTAGTGTTTTCAAAAGTCCCTCGGCAAGATCGAATATGCATCTAGTAAGCTGAAAGTAGGCTGAACAGCTGATTCAGATTGTTCATATAAATATATCATAAGCCAAGCGCGCTTGATCAATGCGCATAATTACCTGCTCAAATTCTTGCCAGTCATCATTCTGTGCGATTGGCTGCCATAGGCTTCCCACCTGATCGATCAGTAATGTTTGTGGTGTTTCGGCGGCAAAGTATTTGTGTTGCAAGCGCTTCGGGCGATCAGGTTGGTAAGAATTTAATAGCTTACGTAAATCACTGAACTGGCTGGAGTTATAAACTGCCAGATTAGGGCGGGTTAAAGCTCTGCCCTCATCGCCGCAAAACCAGTCAAAGAAAAAACCCTCAAATGGTAATTGTGTTGTTAATAGAGTGTCAGACAATACTTGAAGAAAGTTTTTATCGTGTTGTTGGCTTTTTGGCCGCAAGCCTAATCTTCGCAAAAAGGCTTCTGGTAATGCTATTTCCCACTTAGCTGCAAAGTTCTTGTGCGCCAGTTGTAATTGCTCCACTGGTGCTAAAATGCTCAAAGCCTCGCCTAATCTGGCCAAATTCCAGCTAACGGCCTCGGCTTGTCTTTCGTAGGCATATAAACCGTTTGTATCAAAGTATGCGGCGGTAAATTTAGGATCATAGCTGGGTAAAAATCGCCAAGGACCATAATCAAAACTTTCGCCATTTATGTTCATGTTATCGGTATTAAGCACTCCATGCACAAAGCCGGCAGCCATCCAGCTTGCACACAAGTCGGCTGAATTAGTGGCGACTTCGCTAAGAAATGCCATCGGCAGTATTTCCGGATCAAGTTTCTGTAAATGTGGCATATATTGACCGGCTATATGGTTGAGCAGAGCCCGCATTTCTTCTACTTGGTTGAAATATGCCAGTCGTTGAAAGCTGCCAAAGCGGATATTTGAATGTGATAAACGGGTTAAAACCGCACTTCTGGCAGGAGACGGCTCATCATTGCGCCATAATTGATCGCCGGTTTCAAACACGCAAAACGATTTCGAGGTGGAAACACCCAGGGCTTCAAGCATTTCAGTAGCTAATATTTCGCGAACCGCACCTTTTAAGGTTAGCTTACCATCACCAGAGCGTGACCAAGGCGTTTGACCGGAGCCTTTGGTTCCAAGGTCAAGTAACTTGCCGCTATTGTCACGTAATTGTGCATATAAAAATCCGCGTCCGTCGCCCAAATCGGGATTGTAACTAGCAAATTGATGGCCGTGATATGCCATTGCCAATGGTTGTTGTTGGTTGTCCGGCAATGGTTCGAACTTTGCAAAGTAGTCGATTTTTTGCTGTTCGCTTAAGTCATCTAAACCAATTTGTCTGGCGGCGCGTTGATTGAAATACCGCAATTCTGTTTTCTTAAAACTTGCCGGTGACACTGGTTCAAGAAACCCATTTCCCAGATCAACAATTTTTGGAGATGGTTGATAAGAATTATTCACTGATCCTTGCCCGGTAAGGTTCCGGCAAATTGACCAAACGCTTCAAATGCGTCAAGACTTGCATCTTCTGCACCGGGAACTATTCCGGTGACGTTCAAAAATCCGTGCGGCATTCTGGAAAAATGTAATGCTTTGATCCGCACTCCTTGCGCCGCCAACATATCGCCATAGGCTTTGCCTTCGGCGTGTAACGGATCAAGTCCACAAGTCACAATTACCGCTGGAGTCAGTTTTTTTGAAATTGGCCCCAATATCGGAGCAAGGCGCGGATCATGCAGATCAGCACCTTTGGCGAAATTCTTGCGAATTGCGTTTAATGCCGGTTTAGCCAAAATATAAGCATCGGCAGGTTTGCGCTGTTTTGAGCTAGTTTCAATCAAATGTAGCAATGGAAACAATAATAATTGTGAGTGTAAAACAAGGCCGTTCTGTACCGCCCATTGTGCCAGCCAAGCGCTTAACATACCGCCAGCACTATCACCACCGACCGAGATCAAACCAGGATCCATACCCAGTTCTGGAGCATTAGCTATCACCCACAGCAAAGCTTCTTTAGCGTCATCATGAGCTGCCGGAAACGGGTGTTCCGGAGCCAGGCGATATTCAACGCTAAGCACTCTGATCCGTGCTGCCGCCGCCAGTCGACTTATAGCATTATCATAGCCGGCAATATCACCAACGATAAAGCCGCCGCCGTGAAAAAACACCAGACCCTGTCCCGGCGCGTGACCGGCAGCCATTGGCGTATAAAGCCGAGCTGGCAATGCACCATTGTCACTTGGGATTACCAGATCGCGAACTTCGGCCATTTCCGGCGCCGGTTTTTCGATTTTTTGCTTGGAGGCAGAAAAAGCTTTTCTGGCCATGCGGATAGTTTTTTCGCCAAGATCATCGCTGATCTGGGTGAAAGCTCCATTAAACAGGTCAAGAAAGTTTTGTGCCATAGGTTTAGTGCCTGATTATCCACAGATTCTAGGTTATAGTAAAAATACAGACATTGCCAAGACGTAAACTGCCGATCAAACACACAGCCCGGTTTTTAACTCGAACCTGTGCAGTTAGAAGTATGTGCTTGACACCAACGGTGTTTTGCATACTTTCCGGCTAATCATCAAGATCAGTGGAGGGATTGGCCCTGTGAAGCTGGAGCAACCACCAAAGCGTGAAGACGGTTAGGTAAGGTGCTAAGTCCTACAGTGGCCTATTTGGCAACTGGCAGATGAATAAAGGTTCGGCTTTGTTGGCGAGCACTTTTACTTGTATTCTGCCATACACTTAATGGACTTCTCTTGCAGTCAAAGGAGTGCATTATGGCGTACAACGTCGAAGTAAAATTAGGTGATCACGTGTTAGAGCGCGGTGATGTATTACAAGACGATTGTGTAAGAGGAAGGGTCTATGGTCGTAAAGGCAGCCCGGTCGTCGTTATACCCGGCGGTATATCCTCTTCACGGTTTATAGCTGATGGCAGTGACGGTAAAGATGGCTCTGCAGGCTGGTGGTCGGACATAGTGTATCCCGGTGGGGTCATTAATCTAAATAGATTTCAGGTGCTGGGGTTTGATTGCGCGCCAAATTCTAAAAACACCACAGATCGTTTGACTATTACCACCAAAGATCAGGCTCGCCGATTGGCTGCTTTATTGGATCATCTGGGTATCGAGTGTGTGCAAAGTATTATCGGTATGAGTTATGGCGGTATGATTGCACTGGCATTTGCCGAGCAATTTCCCCAGCGACTTGAGAGTTTATGTATATTTGGCGCGGCTCACCGACCTTGGCCTATGGGGGTGGCTCTGCGCGGTATTCAACGCCGGATCATCGATTTGGCAACAGTTAATGGTGTGCCGCTTGAGGGCTTGAAATTGGCTCGTGAGTTGGCGATGACTACTTACAGGTCAGCAGAGGAATTTAAACAGCGGTTTGATGTTGTGCCGTCGACACAAAAACCGCCCTCATTCGACGTGGGTGATTATCTGGAAGCACGCGGGGCATACTATACGCAAATTATGCAGGTAAACCGGTTTTTGGCATTGTCGGAATCCATTGATCTACACAGAGTCGACCCAAAAAGAATCCAAGTTCCAACAACATTGATTGCAGCTTCATCTGATCAACTAGCCCCTCCGTCCGAGTTAATAGCCATGCGCGATGAGCTTGCTGGTCCAACGCAATTGCACATAATTGACAGTATTTACGGTCACGATTCTTTCTTGAAAGGCACTATGGATATAGCGCCAATATTAGCAAGGTTTGTCGAAGGAGAACGTTATGCCGCGTAATTTTAGCTTGAAAACCAAGTGCGTTAATATCGGGATTGGCAGTGACAAGGCCTATGCCGCGATAACTCCGCCTCTGTATTTAAGCAGTACATATAAAATTCCTGCTCTTGGCGAAGTCGGAGATTATGATTACGGGCGAAGTGGCAATCCAAACCGTGATGTCCTAGCAAAAGTCATTGCTGATCTGGAAGGTGGCGCCGGTGCAGTAATTACATCATCGGGTATGGCGGCAATAGATTTGGCGCTTAATCTGGTGCCGGATGGTGGATTGATTTTGGCTCCTCATGATTGTTATGGAGGGACGCAACGTTTATTGCTTGCGAGGCAAAAACAAGGACGAGATAGCGTCGAATTCATAGACCAAACAACAAAACAATCCTTTGATCAGATACGCAGCAAAAAGGTAGACTTGGTTTTTATTGAAACTCCGAGCAACCCGTTGATGCGGCTTAGCGATATTGCCTGCTTGTCCAAAGCTGCTCACGAGGTAAATGCGCTTGTGGTCTGTGACAATACATTTCTGTCGCCGGCTCGCCAGCAACCGCTATCTTTGGGTGCTGATATAGTTGTGCATTCTACAACCAAATTCATCAATGGTCATAGTGATGTGGTTGGTGGCGCAATTATTGCCAAAACTGATAATCTGTCCGAGCAATTGACATGGTGGGCTAATTGCACCGGTAGCACTGGCGCACCATTCGACAGTTTTTTAACATTACGTGGTTTACGTACTCTGCACGCTCGCCTGGATGTGCAAGAAGCCAATGCAATAAAAATTGCCGACTTCCTTAACGGTCATTCCATGGTTGAGCGTTTGTATTATCCGGGCTTGGAACTAGATCCCGGTTTTGCTCTGGCACAGCGTCAACAATCTGGCCCTGGATCAATGCTTAGTTTTGAGCTTGCTACTGATAGAGATGGTGTTGCTCTGTTCTTACGAGATACAAATATCTTTCAATTGGCGGCAAGTCTTGGCGGTACGGAAAGCCTGATTTGCCACCCGTCTAGCATGACCCATGGTTCTATGGACGCAATTGCACAAGAAAAAGCTGGAATAAGTCAGACGCTTATTCGTCTATCCGTTGGTATGGAGCACATAAATGATCAGTTAGATGAATTGGAAACACTATTTAACAAGCTAGGCGCAAAGTGATGTTTTGCTCACCACAAAATTTTTTAGTGGTCGTAATCCCTGTTGCCAGACGGGGTTTGAACTCCGTCCGGCGACGGGGTTTTTGGGAACTTCCAGCTTAATTTGAACAGATGCTAACTAAAACTTCACAAAACCGGTATCCACTTTTGCAATATACTACTAACTAGGTGTGACTACGCCTATTTTAGGATTTGGGGCGACCATTCGCCGCGCCGTCGCAGGCGTGAGCAGAGCGAACCTGCCGCGAGACAAGAATTCCCACTTTTGTTGGCAAATGTATTTCTTTAGTGGTCGCAATACTTTGCCGTAAAACCGGTGCCCACTTTTACTGAGGATTGCTCCAGACCCACTTTTGTTGGCAAATGCTCTATCTAGTGCAAGGTTATTTGTCTGGTTTTTTGTAAGTGGCCTTCAAGTGCATCAGCAATTACAGACTGCAAAGCTTCCCAGGCGCTGATACGCTTCTTATCGCCCGCGTCACGCATTTCAGCAATCGCTATTGCTGTCATGTCAAATGCGTCGCTGCCATGACGATCTACCAGTATCCAGGCGATTTTGCGTAATTCATCGGCGGTTATATTGGTCGCGTACATTTAGCTCTCCATAATTATAAAGAAGAACTAGCAAGCCACATGCCAGTTGGTAGACATTGTTTTTATTGAGTAAATATAAGTAATGCTGATAAAACAGTCGGCAAATAAATCCGCTAGAAACGATATGACCCGGCCAATATCGCCTGTTCGATGTTTTTGGTTAGCGGGATATAGTCTTGGTTAGCATTATCGATAATGAACAATGGATCCTTGATTTTGTTCAAAGCAAAGCCGTCGGCTACCAATTCAGTTTTTTTAAATTTGAAAGTTCCAGTGGTTTCGGTATTTTCAACCAGACGTAAAAATAATGGCCGAGCATAAACCGGAAGGCTTTCTTGTAAATGTTTGTATAAAGCCTTGCCATCAAGCGTACCATCAATCGCTAAAGCCGCCATACCGGCTCTGCCATCGTGTTTGGGGACTTTCACTCCATATACATTTGCCAATTGTACACCGGCAAAATTGTTCAAAACTGCAGCAACTTCACCTGTTGCAACATTTTGCGCCATCCAGCGAAAAGTATCACCAATCCGGTCTACAAAATAATAATAGGCATTGCGGTCTTTTTTCATTAGATCGCCAGTGCGAAAATAGCGATCGCCTTTTCGAAATACATCGCTTAAAATTTTCTTGTTTGTATCTTTGGCATTGCCATATCCCTCAAACAAAAAGCGTGGATCATCGGAGTCGATACGGCCTATGGCTTCTCCGGTAACATTTGCTTTTACCCGCTGACAAAACCCGTCTTTACCGCGAACCACTTCGCCGGTTTCAAAATTATGAGCCACCAGTTCCAAATTAAAGGCTTTTTTTACATACCATGGAATGCGTCCCATCGCGCCAACTGTGCCATCGGCATTCATCAAGCCGACATTACCCTCGGTCGCGCCGTAGAACTCGGCAATAGTTTTAACACCGAATCGTTGTTTGAACTCTGTCCAGACCTCTGGCCGTAAGCCATTTCCTAACATAGCGCGGATTTTGTGCTTTTTGTCATATTTTCCGGGCTTGGTGTTGATCAAGAAGCGACATATCTCGCCAACATAAGTAAACAAGGTGGCTTTGTTACGGTAAGCTATCTCCCAAAAGTTACGTGCTGAGAATGATTTTTCAATGATCAATGCTCCACCATTCATCAAGGCAGTGCCAACACCGCAAAGGCCGCCAGTTGCATGATAAAGTGGTAACACCATCATCATGCGATCGGTCTTTTTTGCCCGCATTGCGGCACTGAAACTGTGGGCGTAACGCTGGGCACGAACGTGGGAAACCTTGACTGATTTTGGTAGGCCGGTTGTTCCTGATGTGAACATTTTAAGTAATGTATCACGGGCTTTGATACCGTCACGTAGGTTACGATCAGGTCGGGTGTCACTGGCGTTATTTATTGCAGTATCGAAATCTTGCGCGTCGTTATCTGCGCCGTCAAATGTCCATAGAGGTAATTTGTTTGGTAAATGTTTGATTGCGTTGTCTGCTATTTCAACCAAATCTGGATCACATAAAATCATTTTACTATCAGCAACCGACAGGCAGTGCGCCAAGCCTTTTCCGGTAAGCAAATCATTGACCAAAGCTGCTTGTATTCCGACTTTGGACAAACCAAACCAGATGGCCACATATTCCAGACGGTTACGGCAAAAAAGTGCGAGGGTATCGCCGGGAACCAGTTCGGCACTTAACGCCCAACTAGCAACGCGATTGGCATAATTGTCGAACTGTTGATACGTCCATTGCCGACCTTGGCAAATAAATGCTGTTCGTTTTTTATGACTATCAACTATTTGTTCAAATTCATCAGTTATCAGAAAATTCGAATTGGGATCAATATGCGATATTTTTTTTAGCGTACCCAGCATTGTACGTATAAAAACAAATTCACGGCGTATGCTGGAAAACGGGTTCATCAAGATCAACTTTTCATTATTAGCTTGGCGCAAGCTAGCGGTTGCGTATTGATTCGGTCAAACACAATCGGCAAGAAAAAAGCTCCCTGTCTTTACAACAAGGAGCTTTTTATTCGGTGCAATGGAGAATGTAGCAAAACACGCTTTCATTCAGTTAATATGATAGCAAAAGCCATGCCAAAAGGATTGTGTAGCAGTTTGATACAGCTGAGTTAGCTGGCCATTTTTAACGGCTCGTCGGTTTCTTCAAGAAACTCTTCGCGGATAGGACGCGGGGTTCCAAATAAGTGTCCTTGGGCATAACCGGTATTGATCTCTAGTAATTCAACAACACTTGCTTCGTCCTCGACCTTTTCGCCGATTAGCTCGATACCGAAACCGGCCAAATAGGGAACCATGTCCTCGACGCGAATATCCGGTGCTGCCGGTAATGCGCCGCCAGTTGATGAATGTATCGCAGTTAGTAATATTTCGGCACTGACTTTTAGGAATTTAACACCGGCTCGTTTCATATCGGCGAGGTCAAAGTCCATGGTTTCAACTTTGTCGATTGAGAACCTAAAGCCAAAATCCGCCAGTCGCGACATATTGCGGGCTTCGGTGACAGAGCGTTCGGTAAATTCTTTTTGTCCGATTTCGAAAACCAGTGATCCGGCAAGATCAGAATTCTTTCGCATGAAATCGAGAAATTGCGGGAAAAATTCTTCATCACCCAATGAATGCGGCGATATATTACAGACAATTCCGATGCGCCGGTCTTTTTGAGTCAAACGACGGACAATTTGCACACAACGGAACAATAGCAAATTGTCTACCACCGATATCAGTCCGGCCGGTTCCGCAACACGAATAAAGTCAGCCGGCATTATCACATTGTTTTCATGATCACGTAGGCGGGTGAAGCTTTCATAATAATAGGTTTTGCGTTGTGGCAATGAAACAATCGGCTGTAAATGCAACTCAACTCGTCCAGCCTCCAAAGCCTCTCTGACCAGCGTTAGCATTAAGTGCTTATCATCAGTGCCTTGCACTTGATCAAGTTTAACGGCGCCAACTCTGGCTGTTTCGGCCAGACGTGTATCAAAGTTATCGCTCATTTTTTCGATCATTTTTTCAATGACTTGTACTTCAGAAACAATAGCATGGTTACGGCGAATGCTTTCCTCTTTGACCGAGGTAGAAAGCTCGGATAGTTCCGCATAGGCATGATCAAGCTTGGTTGTTAGCTCGATAGTTGTTTTATGCAGGATGTCTAAAGAGGATTTCATTTCTTTGGTTTCAATTTTGCGCGCGGCAAACAAGTGGCTTTGCGTGGCAATTAAGAATACTAGAATTCCCATAGATGCAGCATAGGTAATACTAACATCCATAACCCTATACAGAGCTAAAGATGTGACTATTGCCAGTAAGCCATAAATGGCGGCAAACATAATTGTGGTAGTGCGACCCATTACCGGTTCCACATTGATAAAAACAAACTTACCACAAACTCACCCGATCATGGTTTCCAAGATGTTAACTTTTTGTGTTTCAGGGTTAAGAACTGCAATATAAATAGTTTGCTTTCTTGACCGTTTATCCGCATTTGGTTAGGCGAAGTTAAGTTAAATGAAAAGAGTTTGAAAATGAGTGAACTTACGTCTTTAGCAAATAACCATAAAGCATGGCCGTTTGAGCAGGCGCGTTTGCTCTTAAAACGTCTGGCCAGACAAGGGCGAAGCAGTGGCGAGGTTGTATTTCAAACCGGTTATGGACCGTCTGGTCTGCCGCATATCGGTACTTTTGGCGAGGTGGCGAGAACATCGATGGTTCGCCATGCTTTCGAGGTAATGAGTGATGGCGCATATACTACGCGGTTAATTGCTTTTTCCGATGATATGGACGGATTTCGTAAAGTACCAACGAATTTACCACAACAAGAAATGCTGCAGCAACATTTGGGGTTGCCGCTGTCAAAAGTACCGGATCCTTTTGGTACGCACGAGAGCTTGGCTGCTCATAATAATGCACGCCTTTGTGCATTTCTGGATCAATTTGGCTTTGATTACGAATTTGCTTCTTCAAGCGATTATTATCAAACAGGCAGGTTTGATCAGGCTTTGACAACAATGCTGGAGCGCTTTGATAAGGTAATGGCCATTATGTTACCAAGCCTTGGCGGTGTTCGTCAGGCAACATATTCGCCGTTTTTGCCGATAAGCCCGATCAATGGGCATGTGCTACAAGTGCCGACTTTGGCTCGTGATGTTAAGGCAGGAACGATTACATTTGAAGATGTTGATGGTCAAAAGAAAGAGGTGCCGGTAACTGGCGGCAATGTAAAAGTTCAATGGAAGCCGGATTGGGCTTTGCGCTGGACGGCGCTTAATGTTGATTATGAGATGTCTGGTAAGGATTTAATTGAATCAGTACATCAGTCCTCGAAAATTTGCCGGGCTTTGGGTGGTACTCCACCGGAGGGGTTTAACTATGAGTCATTTTTGGACGAAAACTCCG
>JAESTZ010000058.1 GCA_016763315.1 Robiginitomaculum sp. | reverse complement strand
GTTTTCCACAGTGGATAAAACTTAAAAAGGCTCGACGAACAAAAATTGTTCTTGGCGGCGGTATTTGTACCAATCATCACCAAACCCCATGTTTCATGGGTGTTGTTACATATTCACAATGTCAAATAGCCGCAAAATGACCTATTATAGACACTTGCAAGACCATTATAGCAAGTGGCTTGATTGCGGGCATGGTTGGAACTTATCCCCGCCTGTTGATTGCTAATGAGGGTCAATAAGGGTGCAATCTTTGCCAATTAACCCTCGCTTGAAGTAACACTTTTGCCAATGAGTACCATTTAAGGGTTAACCTCTACCTTTGCACTAACCCTTGTTTGCACTTGTTGTTTTGTCTTGCGGCAATCGTCCTCTCTTTTGTTCTTCGCCGTTCACGGCGTAAGGGGGTTAAGTGGTGGTTTCACCTCGCACCACTGGTAAGGATGGATACCGTATCAAGTCCGGTAAGACATGCGTGATGGAGTTAAAGCCTTATCCATATTTCCGTCACTCCGGGCTACGACCCGGAGTCCAGCCCTGAATCTCAATATCAAGACCGGCTGGTAATTTCCAGCACTCCCATTAGCCCGACCTGCAAGGGTGGATACCGGCTTTTGCCGGCATGACGGCAATTGCTGCGACAGCATTACGTATGTATCTTGGAGAGTTAGAGCTGCTTACCACAACCCCTTTGTTTGTCATACTCCGAACAAGTCGGGCGATGACGGTGGGTGGCGGGCATGATTGTGAAGTGCAAAGCAGTTGTTTAAAACAGAAATTTACTGGCCGCGGCAAAAACACTCAAAGAAGCAATGACCAAAGCCCAGTTACGAAGCCTGTTGGCTTTGGCTTGGTGCTTGCCAAGTCGTTTTAAGCTGTCATCATCAAGAGAAATGCCGCTTTGTTTTGCCTGATGAACCATTGAAGTCAGATCACTTATTACCGCCGGCATTGCTCTGGCGGCATCACGTAAATCTAGCAGATCATCAGCCAGCTCGTTTAACTGCCCTTCGGGGCCAAGCTCGCGTTTGATCCAGTTTTCAATTACCGGGGCGGTGGCTTTCCATAAATCATGATCGGGGTTTAGGGTTCTGGCCACGCCTTCGACTTGCACCATGGTTTTTTGTAGCAATACTAATTCCGGTCGCAAATGCATATCAAAGCGTGAAGTAACGGCGAACAGATGCAATAATAACTGCCCCATTGATACATTTTTGGCGGTTTTTCCAAATACCGGCTCGCCAACTGCTCGTAACGCTTGGGCAAAATCATCAACCAGATGGCTATCAGGTACATAGCCAGCTTCAAAATGAACTTCGGCTACCCGGCGGTAATCCCGACGTAAAAACCCGTACAAAATCTCGGCCAGATAGCGGCGCTCTGGCCGACCAATGCGGCCAACAATTCCAAAATCCACTAACGCTAATGTGCCATCATCTTGCACAAACATATTGCCTTCGTGCTGGTCAGCATGGAAAACCTCGTGATCCAGTGCGAATTGTAAAAAGCTGACCGGAATTATTTCTGCCAGCTTGTCCAGATCAATCTTTGAGGATTTAAGTTTTTCAACTTGCGTCAAAGCAATGCCGTCAATCCAGTCAATAACCAATACTTGCTCGCGAATAAGATCCCAGTGCGGAGCCGGAATGGTAACATTGTCTATTTGGTTGGCTATTTCACGCAATTCCGAACAGGCTGCCGCTTCCATTCGTAAATCCATTTCCAGCAACAAAGAACGGCTAACGGTTTCAACAAACCGTATCGGCTCCAACCGTTTGGACGCGGGAAATAATTTCTCGGCCAATTTGGCACCGAATTTAAGAGTTTTCACATCGCGTTCAATGCGCTTTGCTATGCTGGGGCGTAACAATTTAACCGCGATTTGTTGTCCATCTTTGGTTTTTGCTTTGTGGACTTGCGCGACGGAAGCTGCGGCGACTGGTTCGCTAAAGTCAATGATTTGCTGTTTCCAGTTTTCTCCAAAAGCCTGCTCTAACATGGCAATAGCTTCGTCTTGGGCAAATGGCTCCATCTTGTCTTTTAAGGTGGAAAGTCCCTCAACCACTTCGGCACTTAAAATATCACTTCTAGTGGCCAAAAATTGCCCCAATTTTACATAAGACGGGCCCAGTTTTTCCAAGGCTCTGGCTAAGCGCACTCCTTGGCCTCCTTTTGGTGTTGCTCTGCCAAACCTACAAAGCCAGCCAAAAGCCTTGGTTCCAGCCGGTAACAGACCGCGATAATCACTAGGTATTAGCGCATCATATCTGACCAGAATCGTCACCGTTCGTAATAGCTGGAAGAGATTGATTAAACTGCCCATCAGGTCAAACTTTCCAGCCACAATGCAAAGCGGCAACTCCGCCGGTGAAATTAGTAAATGATACGGATACAAACCCAGCCTCTCGCATCATTCCAGCGAAAGTTTCCTGATCAGGGAATTTGCGAATGCTTTCCACCAAATACTGATAACTGTCACGATCATTAGAGATCATTTCCCCAATGGCAGGGATGGCATTAAATGACCATAAATCATACGGTAGCTCTATTGCCCGTGAAGTTGGTTTTGAAAATTCTAGACATAAAAACTGTCCGCCGGGCTTTAATACCCGCAATATGTCACGCAAAGCTTTTGGCTTGTCGGTGACATTACGAATGCCAAAACTAATGGTCAAATTATCGGCAATATTATCGGCAAAGGGTAACTTTTCCGCATTACCGCACGCCCAGCTTAGAGTTTGCGGATCATCATCTTTGCGACCGGCCAGTAACATTTCAGCATTGATATCGGTCACGATTGCCGAGGCTGGCTCGCCGCCACGGCGTTTTCTTACCTTGTTGGCGGCGGCAATATAACGTCGTGACAGATCGCCGGTTCCGCCAGCCACATCAATAAGTAATTGCCCTGGTTGTGGATTGGCTCTGGCAATTACCATGTCTTTCCATAACCGGTGCACGCCAAAGGACATAAAATCATTCATCAAGTCATAGTTATCGGCTACGCGATCAAACACATCGCGCACCATTCCCGCTTTTTTTGCCTTGGGAACATCTTTGAATCCAAATGATTCTTGTGAGTTATTTGTAGACTTCATCTTCATCTCGGCGGAACATAGCCTCTCGTTCCAAAAACCACCATAGGACATTTTGTAAAATGCCTGAACTTCCAGAAGTAGAAACAGTTCGAGCCGGCCTGGCACCGGTATTAGAAGGTAAGCGCATTAAGCGGCTAATAGTTCGCAGGAAAAACTTAAGGTTTGATTTTCCAGATAATTTTGCCAAACGATTAGCTGGCGTGGCTATCTTGAAACTTTCTCGCCGTGCGAAATATTTGTTACTCGAGTTGGATAATGGTGAAACCTTGCTTAGTCATTTGGGTATGAGTGGGTCATTTTTGGCTCTTGGTGCAAATGAAACCATGCCAGCGATCAGAAAAACCAAACATGACCATGTGGTGTTCGAGATGTTTGATGGAACATCGGTTATTTATAATGATCCTAGACGATTCGGGTTTATGGATTTGTTTGCAACTGATGAAATCGACAAATGCAAATTTTTGGAGCACCTTGGCCCGGAGCCGGTGGGCAATCAATTATCTGCGAGCGATTTGAAGCTGGCATTGTCAAAACGCAAAGCACCGATCAAAACGACTTTATTGGATCAAAAAGTTATTGCCGGTCTGGGTAATATATATGTTTGTGAAGCCTTGTTTCGGGCAAATATTCACCCAACAGCGCGTTCGTGTGATTTGTCCCTAGAGCAATTAGAAGTTTTGGTTGAACATATCCGCCAAGTGATTCGCCAAGCCATAGAAGCCGGTGGTTCGTCCTTGAATGATTTTACCAATGCTGATGGTGATCTGGGCTATTTCCAACATAGTTTTGATGTTTATGATCGGGTTAACGAGCCGTGTAAAAGTGATAACTGTTCTGCAAAAGTCGAACGAATAGTTCAAGGAGGACGATCAAGTTTTTATTGCCCGTCCTGTCAGAAATAACCTTACATAACTATTGAACCGGAACCGAACATGGCTTATGGCGGTTATCCTTTTTAACGTGGCAGAGATGAAAACTGATATGTCTTATAAAACCATTCAGACAAAAACCGATGGCCGGGTGGCTGTGATAACCTTAAACCGCCCCGAAGCTTTAAACGCCCTGAATCACCAGATGACTTCGGAATTAGCTGTTGCTCTGGCAAAGTTTGATAATGATCAAGAAATTGGTTGTGTAGTTCTTACCGGCTCAAAGAAAGCATTTGCTGCCGGTGCCGATATTAAGGAGTTACAAGATCGCAATTTTGTCGATCTTTATCAGAACGATCCGTTTGTTGAAACATGGGAGGCAGTATCACGGTTCAAGAAACCGCTTATTGCTGCAGTTGCCGGTTATGCGCTTGGTGGTGGTTGTGAAGTGGCGATGATGTGCGACTTTATAATAGCTGCCGATAATGCGAAATTCGGCCAGCCGGAAATAAACCTCGGGGTGATGCCCGGTGCCGGTGGTACGCAACGCCTGACCCGGTTTGTTGGCAAGTCCAAAGCAATGGATATGTGCCTTACCGGAAGAATGATGGATGCAAAAGAAGCCGAGAGTTCCGGCTTGGTTTCACGTATTGTTGCTGTTGATGATTTAATGGACGAGGCTATGAAGGCCGCGCAATCAATAGCAGAAAAGTCATTGCCGATTGCCATTATGACCAAAGAAGCGATCAACACTTCTTATGAGACAACCTTGGCACAGGGCATCAGGTTCGAGCGACGAGTGTTTCATTCACAATTCGCCACCGAGGATCAAGCAGAGGGAATGGCGGCGTTTATCGAGAAGCGTTCCGCGCATTTTAAAAATCGTTAATTAAAAAAATCTTCTTACTACCGATGAATCTGGTTGACCTAATGCCCTGTCAAAGCTATATGCCGCGCCTTGCTTGAGAAATGTTTTGCTCAAGTGTTGTTATGCAATAACCTGCAAAGGCAGGAATGAAAATTAAGGACCATTATGGCCAATACTACTTCCGCACAAAAAGCTGTTCGGCAAATTGCCCGCCGCACTGCTGTAAATAAATCCCGCCGCACTAAAGTTCGTTCCACATTGCGGGTAGTTGAAGAGGCTATTGATAGTGGTGATCAAACAGCAGCCAAAGCCGCCTTGGCCATTGCCGAGCCAACTATGATGAAGGCTGTATCCAAAGGTGTTTATCACAAAAACACTGCAGCTAGAAAAATTTCCCGTTTATCGGGTCGAGTGAAAGCTCTGGCAAAGAAATAAAGAATCAAATATCGATTGTACTATAAAACCGGTCTTGTTTTGGGCCGGTTTTTTTGTTTTCGGGTTCAAAAGTTACTTAGACAAGGGCTTTTTCTCGAACCCTCAAAACATCGCCAGAGTCAACTGAAAAGAATCAATTTATTTTTACTGTCGGCAATCATTTTAGAGTCAACGACTTAGCCGATTTGGCGAGTGGATTTAGCTTAATTCCACCCTTTTGCTACATTGACCAAAACCGTAAATTTGATAGTTTGCGCTTCAGATGGGTTTTTCGATAAGTATGGCTTGTAACTGCTGGGGTTTTGTAGTCGGCAGCATATGGGTTTTGATAAATTCATTATTTTACAAGTAGTTGTACGTATTCGGGCAGTATTTCTTCGGGCTAGCATGAGGGGGCTTGTTCATTGGCAAACCAGACGCAAACCGCTATTGATCATGTTGATCCAGCTATTGATGTTGGTCATGTATGGTCGAAAGTATGCCGTGAAATTGAAAGCAAAATCAGTGGCCGTGACTTTCGTTCATGGATATCACAATTACAGGTTAAGCTGCATGATGAAGGGCGGCTTTTGCTAATTACTCCAAATGCTTTTTCACGCGACTGGATCAATGAAAACCTGTTTGATCTTGTTTGCGATTTGTGGGCGGCTTGTGATCCACAAAAAAGACTATTGTTGTTACGGGTTGCTAGTGGCGAGCCTGTTCCTACCACTATTGGCGAGCGCGATAATTCCTCTGTAGACGCTGATCCTTCGATGGCGCAAGTTGACAGTGCTATTTTTGGAAATGAGAAATACAGATTTGATAACTTTGTTGTAGGACCTAGCAATGATGTTGCTTGGGCTGTGGCGTGTCAGGCGGCAAGATCCACTCAGTCTCGGTTCAACCCGTTGTTTATTCACGGCGGGTATGGTCTTGGCAAAACCCATTTATTACGTGCGATTGCCCATCAGGCTCGAGTGCATACTCCTTCTCGACGTATATTGTTTTTAACTGCCGAGGAATTTGTTCAAAAATTCATTTCTTCCTTGCGTGGATCACAAAATGCCGAATTCAAGAAAAGCGTTCGTTCGCTGGATATGTTATTAATCGATGATATTCATTTTCTTGCCGGCAAGGTCGCCACTCAGGAAGAATTTGTTCACACCTTGTCCTCATTGGTCGAAAACGGGGCGCAAGTGGTATTAAGTGCTGATCGGTCACCGGGTGAAATTGCTTCTCTTAATGATCGTTTGCGCTCGCATCTCGGTGGAGGGGTGATTTGCAGAATTGCTCCGGCAGCATTGGAATTGCGCCGTAAAATATTGGTTCACCGATGTGAAGATATGTCCGACGAGTATGAGAACTTGTCCATACCAGACGATGTTTTGGACTTTATAACAGTAAAAATAAGCAATTCTCCACGGGAATTACTGGGGGCGCTGAACATGATTGTTTCAGGAACGATGCTGGTTGGTAGGCCGGTGACTTTAGATGCCGCCAAAGAAATTTTGTCTGATGTGGTTCGTGTCACACGGGTTAAAATATCCATCGCCCAAATCCAAAAAGGGACTGTGTCATGGTATGGTCTTGGTAAGGACGATTTGTTATCACGGCGAAAAACTCGTAATATTGTCAGGCCAAGGCAAATAGCTATGTATCTTGCCAAAGAGCTAACCTCGTGTTCGCTACCGATGATTGGACAGCGTTTTGATGGCCGTGACCACACAACAGTGATTCATGCAGTAAAGACTGTACAGCGACTGATGAGCGAAGATACGACGTTTGCCGACGAGGTTGAAGGCTTGCGTCGCTCGCTCACCAAGCTACAATCTTAAAAGTGAATCAAATTGTTATATTCAAAACATTGTCAGATTGAGGGTTTTAAATATAATATTAGTATTAACCCTTGTCGCATGAACGGTGCGTGTTGACATAGGCAAGCAGCGGATAGAGCAAGATGAAATTTTCCATTGAACGTGCCCCCCTCCTAAAAGCATTAGGTCATGTCACTAGTGTGGTTGAGCGGCGAAACACCATTCCGATATTATCAAACATTCTGCTTAGTGTGTCGGCAGAAGGTGTCAGCTTTGCCGCTACCGATCTTGATATTGAAATTATCGAAACCGCAGATGCCAATGTTCAAGCCCAAGGGGTGGCGACTATACCGGCGCATACTTTTTATGAAATTGCCAGAAAGCTGCCCGATGGCGCAGATGTCTCCGTGGAGATGAAGCCTGAGGACTCGCAAATAATATTACATGCTGGTCGCTCGCGTTTTGCCTTGCCGACTCTTCCAGAAGATGAATTTCCAGCTTTATCGGCTGATGGATTAACCCATAGCTTTGAAATTGATGCTTCTGAATTGGCAAGACTGATTGATAAAACCAGATTTGCTGTCTCTAACGAAGAAACCCGTTATTACCTTAATGGCGTACACTTGCATGCGACTGATGGTGATGATGCGGTGTTGCGGGCTGTGGCAACCGATGGCCACCAGTTGGCGTTATGCGAAACTGCTTTACCCGCCGGAGCTGCTGGAATGGCGGCGATTATAATTCCGCGCAAAACTATTGGTGAAGTACGAAAATTGATTGATGATGTGTCTGATGCGATTTTGGTACAGGTATCGGATTCAAAGATCAGGTTCTCTGTGAGTTCGGCAATTCTTACATCCAAACTAATCGACGGCACTTTCCCCGACTATCAAAGAGTTATTCCCAAGGGCAATGAAAACCAGTTAATGCTGGAAAACCGCAGCTTTGCCGCAGCGGTTGACCGGGTGTCGACCGTAAGCATGGAAAAGTCCCGTTCGGTGAAAATGGTTTTGGAGGCGGATAATTTAATTTTGCAGGTATCAAACCCTGAGGCCGGTCAAGGTACTGAGGAAATTCCTATTTCTTATGAGGGCGCAGCAATGGAAATTGGCTTTAATGCCAAATATTTGTTGAACGTGCTTTCGCAAATCGACGGTCAGGAAGTAATTTTCCGATTATCAAATGCCAGTTCGCCAATCCTGATAGAAGACAGTGGCGATGAGCACGCGCTTTATGTACTGATGCCGTTGCGAGTGTGAATGAAACGGCACTTGTACGGCTTAAGCTGCATTGGTTTCGCTCGCACGAATTGGCAGAATTTGAACTTATCAGCGAACCGGTAGTATTATTCGGCGCTAATGGCGCGGGCAAAACCAATATCTTGGAGGCTATTTCCCTTCTTGCGCCAGGAAGAGGTTTGCGCCGAGCAACCTATCAAGAGGTAGGACAAAGAAATAGCGATCAGCCATGGGCAATCAATGCTGAATTAAAACTGCCAGATGGTGATTTTTCTGTTGGTACTGGTCTGGACGGTCAAAGCAACCGGCGATTGGTACGAATTGACGGCAGTAACAGTACTGCTGGTGCCTTGGGTCGCTTGTTACGACAAGTATGGCTGACACCGGCGCAGGATCGGATTTTTTCCGGCCCCAGAGGGACTAGGTTGCGGTTTTTTGATCGCTTGGTTTTTTCATTGTTCCCGGATCACGGCAAAGCGGTTTCATCGTATGAAAAAGCCATGCGCGGACGACAAAAACTGCTTGATGAAGGCAGTTCTGATCCGGCATGGCTTAGCGGCCTTGAGCAACAAATGGCTGGTTTTGGCGCAAATATGATAATCAACCGGGATCAGGTAATATTGCGTTTGCGCTCGCAGGTAAAAGCTCGCAATGATAGCGCGTTTCCACAGGCTGAGCTTGAATTGCAAAGCGATGCTGATCTGGCGGTAACAAGTAAAACCGAAATAACAGAGGTTGCGGCTTGGCTGTTAGATGGTTTCGCGGCAACACGTAATATCGATGCAAAGGCTGGACGCACTTTAAGCGGCCCGCATCGCGCTGATCTGGCTGTGTCCTGGCCAGCCAAGCAAATGCCGGCGTCTGATTGCTCTACCGGCGAACAAAAGGCTTTGTTGGTTGGTTTAACGCTGGCTCATGCCCGGGCGGTAACTGCGGACAGTAATTCATCACCGCCATTGATCTTGCTTGATGAGGCTTGTGCACATTTGGATGTTGATCGGCGGGCGGCTTTGATTGATGAACTTTGCCAATTAAAAGGCCAAGCTTGGTTAACCGGTACTGATCGGAATTTATTCACTAAATTTGCCAATAAAGCACAGTTTTTCGAAGTTTCGGAAACCGGTATTACTCGAGCATAAAATTATCAAGAAACAGATGTTTTTTTACTCGCAGTTAGCTTAAAAAACCGATAGAATCATTGCTATGACAGATGAAACGAATCAGCCGTTAGATAATGATGAATATGGTGCCGACAGCATCAAGGTTTTAAAGGGTCTTGATGCGGTGCGAAAGCGTCCGGGAATGTATATCGGTGATACCGATGATGGCTCCGGTTTGCATCATATGGTCTATGAAGTTGTGGACAATGCCATTGACGAAGCATTGGCCGGCCATTGCGATACTGTCGAGGTGGTTTTGTATGCAGATGGCTCGGCTTCGGTTTCGGACAATGGTCGGGGAATTCCCACCGCCATGCACGAAGAAGAGGGTATGTCAGCGGCGCAAGTGATCATGACCCAATTACATGCTGGTGGTAAATTTGATCAAAATTCGTACAAAATTTCCGGTGGTTTGCATGGTGTTGGCGTGTCCGTGGTTAATGCGCTTTCGTCGGAATTGTTTTTGACTATTTGGCGGCGCGGTAAAACCCACGAGATGAAGTTTATTCATGGCGATCCGGTTGCTGATCTGGTGGTTACCGGTGATGCTCCGGACGGTAAAACCGGAACGTTGGTGCGGTTTTTGCCATCTACTGATACTTTCACCATGGTTGAGTTCGATCGCAATACTTTGATCCACCGTTTGCGGGAATTGGCATTTTTGAACTCTGGTGTGAAGATTAGGGTTCGTGATGAACGCGGAACCGAAGTGTTTGAGATTGAAATGGTTTATGAGGGTGGAGTAAAGGAATTTGCCCGTCATCTTGATCGAACCAAAAGCCCGCTCCTTGATGAACCAATTACTATTCGTGCGGAAAAAGACGGGGTCGAAGTTGATGCCGCTCTTTGGTGGAATGATGGTTATCATGAACGGGTTTTGTGCTTTACCAATAATATCCCGCAACGTGATGGTGGCACACATTTGGCCGGTTTTCGCGGCGCTTTAACCAGAGCAATAAACAATTACGCCACTTCGACTGGTTTGGCGAAAAAAGAAAAAGTATCGCTTACCGGAGACGATAGCCGTGAGGGCTTAACTTGTGTTTTATCGATTAAAGTGCCTGACCCCAAGTTCTCGTCACAAACCAAGGACAAGCTGGTTTCATCTGAAGTTCGTCCGGTTGTAGAGAGTATTATCGGCACCGGTCTTTCCGAATGGTTCGAGGAACACCCAGCCGAGAGCAAGATGATTATTCAAAAAATCGTCGAAGCTGCGGCAGCTCGTGATGCTGCCAGAAAAGCCCGTGAACTGACCCGTCGTAAATCAGCTTTGGATATTGCTTCTTTGCCCGGAAAGTTGGCCGATTGCCAAGAGCGCGATCCGGCAAAATCTGAAATATTCATCGTTGAGGGTGACAGTGCGGGTGGTTCGGCGAAGCAAGGCCGTAATCGTAAAAACCAAGCAATATTACCATTGCGCGGTAAAATTCTTAATGTTGAACGAGCCAGATTTGATAAAATGTTATCCAGTACCGAGATAGGCACTATGATAACAGCCTTTGGTACCGGCATTGGACGTGATGATTTTAACATAGACAAACAGCGTTATCATAAAGTTGTTATTATGACTGATGCCGATGTTGATGGCGCGCATATTAGAACTTTATTGTTGACGTTCTTTTATCGGCAAATGCCGGAATTGATCGAGCGCGGTTATCTTTATATCGCCCAACCGCCGCTTTATAAGGCATCGAAAGGTAAAACCTCGATCTACCTAAAAGACCAAGCAGAGATGGACACGTATTTGCAAAACGAGGGCATTTCAGAAGCCATGTTGGAATTACAAAATGGCGAGCAAATTATCGAAGCTGATTTGCGAACGCGAGTGGAATTAAGTGTTCAGGCAACCGAGCTTATCCATCGCTTACAAAATAAAGCTGATGGGAAAGTTGTGGCACAAGCTGCAATTGCCGGCGTGTTACAAGAAGAAATTGACGAGGCAGCTTTGCTTCGTGCCGCCAAGCGTCTTGATCAGTTGGCTGATGAGGGTGAAGAAGGTTGGCAGGGAAGTATCGTTGAAGATGGGGCGGTTCAGTTCACCCGTGAAGTTCGCGGTGTTCGTGAAACGGTCATTCTTGATGAAGCGTTTCGTAATTCAGCTGATGCAAGGCGCTTGGCTGCAATGCGTGAGCAATTATTGGAAACATTTGAGCATCCATCACTTTACACAAGAAAGGGTCGTGAAACCCGTATTTTCGGCCCCGAGCAATTAGTAATAGCGGTGCTGGAAGAAGGCTCCAAAGGCATGGCGATTCAGCGTTATAAAGGTCTGGGAGAAATGAACCCGGATCAATTATGGGAAACCACTCTTGATCCCGATGCCAGAACCCTGCTGCAAGTACGCATTGAGCATGCCGATGAAGCTGATGATCTGTTTACCAAGCTCATGGGTGATGTTGTCGAGCCAAGACGTGAATTTATCCAGAAACATGCGCTTGATGCCGATGTTGATGTCTAGAGTATTAACCCCCCCCTGTCTCGCGGCAAGTTCGCTTTGCTCACGCCTGCGACGGCGCGGCGAATGGTCGCCGAGGCGCGCTTGCACCTAGTTAGTAATATTCTGCAAAAAGGGGATAACTTTAGTTTGCCCCACCACTAACCGTCATCACCTTGGGCTTTGTTTGTCCTACTTCAAAGCTATTGAGGGTTGTTTATATTGCTTGATAGCTTGGTAGTCTCTCACTACCAATTTGATCACCAGCGAAATACTTTCCATCAATAGAAATTTTAAATTTTACCACCCAAATAACTTCGAATGACACATCGATTTGTTCGCTCATGCCATCAATGTCTATCGTGGCCGATAATAAAACCTCATTGGGATCCATCGCAATTAGTCTGTTAGTGTGATCGACCATTTTATCATCAATAAACAATGATGCGCCGGAGAACCAAGTGTTTTCAACCCGGATATAATGATCTTTATATTTGGCGATAACTATCTTTTTTGGCATTATTGATCCTTTGCTGGTTTAAGGGACTGTAATACAATACCCAAGGATCTGTCTATTTGTCATTACCCGATCCATACCATTGCAAATTACGGGTCATATACATTGTTGTGGCAATACCGATTAGTGAAGCAACTGCCCCTACAATTAATGCGTAATCAACCAAACGCATCAGTACAAATAACAATAAATAAACCCCGCTGAACAATAATAAAGCGGTCACGGTTTGTTTTTTTCCAAAGACCGCCCCGGCATAAAGTCCGGTCATTGCAACAACTGCTATAGCAGCTATTGCAAAGGCCAGATCAAAGCCAATGTGTTCTGAAAAGGCCAATAACAACAAATAAAACACAGTTTGTGCCAAGCCGACCAATACATATTGCGCCGCATGTACGGGGCGCTTGTTAGACATTTCAAACAAGAAAAAGGTTAAAAAGACCAAACCAATAAATAACAGGGCGTATTTTAAACTCCGCGACACAAATTGATATGGAGATGAAAGACTGACAAAGCTAACATTCATACCCTTTTCTTGTTGAGAGAATTTGTTCCATGCGGTTATGGACAAAGTATCCGGCAAACCAGAAGCCAATTTCGGGATTGTTCTGGAGCCAACAAAACCATTATCTGATATTTGTTTGTTATCGGGTAAATAGTCGCCTGAAAATCCCGGGTGCGGCCAATTACTGACAATTCTTATTTTTGTGGATTTAGCAAATGGAATAATCGAAATTTGTTTCGCACCTCCAAGTCGCAAAGTTGCGGACACTTTTAAACTACCATTATCTGCCAAGTTTGGAATGGACGCGCTGATATATTGGCCACTTCCATAACCTCGATTTAAACTTTCTGGAGAGAAAACATGCGTTGTGCCATCTTCAAGGGTTAATTCAGCGTCAGAAAGCGCGCCGCGCAGATCAGATACTTGCAGTAATATCAATGCTTGGTTTATCAGAATTTTTTTATTGTTGTCGTTTAGCGATTGTAGTTTACCAAGATCAAATTCCGCCTTGAATGATAGATCGCTTTCATAAACTTGTACTGAGTAAAGAGATTTCTTTTTGGTTGAGACATCAACATCTGCTAAAACTTCACCAGTATTGGCAAAAACAAATATTGTATTATTTGTCGACCAGATTCCATCAGAATCCATGGTTTCAACAGGAACAGCCAATATCGGGCCAACAATTTTTTGAGCGCCACCAGCAGCAAAGGCAATTTCAGTTGATATCTGGTCAGCGCGTGTCGAGCGGTCATAAATTATCACAAATATGAACATCGCAGGTATAGTCATTAGCAATACCAGCGCGCAAACTAATAACAGTTTTAATCCCGGTGATTTGAAATTATATTTACTGTTTTGTAGTGAATTCATTGTCGTCCCCTTTGATAAACTGCTTCTGTTTAATCAATAGGAAAAAACTTGTGGCAGAATTATGTAAGGGTCAAGACCATTTAACGATAGAAATATTGTAACAAGCAGCTTGTCAAACTTGGAAACTCATGTTCACCATAAGACCATGCATATTGTAGATGAATTAATATTGGAACGGGGAATAAAGCTGCAATCTGTGCCGGTTTTATGGAAATTTATCAGACCCGCGCTGTTTTCTTTGCTTGGCTATAATGCTGCCAGAAGAATTGCTGATTTAATATCTCCACTAAATGGTTTTGATGCATTTGCCGCAGTTTCAGACGAGCTTGATTTACAAATTGATAGTGCCGGAATTGAAAATATTCCAAAAACCGGGCGTTGTGTAATAGTTTGTAATCACCCAACCGGACTGGCCGATGGAATAGCCGTGTTTGATTTGTTGCGAGAGCGTCGTCCTGATATGGTGTTCATGGCTAATGCTGATGCTTTGCGGGTGGTACCAAACGGCAAGGATATTATTATTCCTGTGGAATGGGTGCTGGCAAAGCGCAACCGCGAAAAAGCTAGAAACACTTTATCATTGTTTCGCAAGGCAATGGCTGATGAGCGCCCGGTTGTAATTTTTCCAGCCGGATCGCTGGCTAAATTAACGATGAACGGTTTGGTGGACAAACCATGGGAAAGCTCGGCCTTTTCGCTTGCCCGTAAATATCAAGCACCGATTATTCCGGTCAACATTACCGGTAGGAATTCTCTGTTGTATTATCTGTTTTGTATTTTAAGTGGCGAATTGCGCGATATAACTTTGTTTCATGAATTGTTGAATAAACAAGACAAGCTATTCCAATTTAATATTGGATCAGCAGTAATGGCCGAAGGTCTGTCAAATAGCACCGAGCAAGCAATTATTATGCTTCGGCAAAAAGCCACGGAATATTTAGCAATTACCGAATAGCTTTACGCTGCGCAAACTACTGGTTGTCCGGCTATTTGTAGAGCTTGTTGTAAATCATTCCAAATGTCCGGCACATCTTCCAGACCCACTGAAAGTCGTAGCAGGCTTTCACTAATGCCGTGGGAGGCGCGCTCTTCAATTGTATAAGCACTGTGAGTCATGCTGGCCGGGTGCTGGATCAAACTATCGGCATCGCCAAGACTAACGGCTCGCTTGACCATGTTTAGCGCATCCATAAACCTGCTTGCTTGTTCAAACCCACCAACAAGTTCTATTGTCATTACTCCGCCACCGCCACTCATTTGGCTGCTGGCAAGATCGTTCTGGGCAAAGCTTTCTAAACCGGGATAGGAAACTTTTGACACCAATGGGTGCATTTCTAATCTTTGGGCTATTTCAAGTGCCGATGTGCAATGGCGATCCATACGTATGCTCAAGGTTTTTAGGCCGCGTAATAATTGATGCGCGGTCAAGGGGTCCATAACTGCGCCGGTCATGTCCTTTAAACCTTCAAGACGAACCCGCGCCATAAGCTCCTGGCCACCTGCAGCCAGGCCAGCGATCAAATCGCCATGTCCGCTTAGGAATTTAGTTGCAGAATGCACCACAATATCGGCTCCAATGGCTAGCGGCTGTTGCAAATACGGAGTGCAATAGGTGTTGTCGACAATGGTAAGAGCGCCATGCTTGCTAGCAATTTTAGCAATATTTGCAATATCGACCAGCTTCATGTTTGGGTTGGCAGGGCTTTCAAAATAAACAATTTTAGTATTGTCGCTAATCGCAGCGCTTAGCTGTTCGGGATCGCTCATATCAATGCTGGTAACTTTAATACCAAACCGCGATAGCCCGTGATGAATAAAAGCAAAGGTGCAGCCATACAAAGTTTCATCGGTTATAATCTCGTCACCAGCCGACAGAAACGTCCACAGCACCGACGTTATAGCTCCCATGCCGGAGGCAAAGCATAAACCAGCCTCGGCATCTTCCAGAGCGGCAAGCCTTTTTTCCAGAACCTCTAGTGTCGGGTTGCTAACGCGGGAATAAAAATGACCGCCGGTTTCACCTGAAAACCGCGCCCCACCTTCATTGGTATTATTAAATGTAAAGGTTGAACTCATATAAACCGGAGGGTTCAGTGCACCCTTGGCCTCGCTGTCGTCATAACCAACATGTATTGATCGTGTTGCAAACCCTAAATCATTTGTTGGTTTCATCATTTACTCTCCATTTCTCGAGCATTATTATGATCTAATATGAGCGCAATGTTATTGCGTTTATGCTATAATTTGCCATAATATTGGCATTAACTGCTAATTGGTGTAAATTATGGATAATATCGATCGAAAGATTATTCGCGAACTACAAGCAAATGGTCGCTTGAGTAATCAAGACCTTGCGGCAAAAATTGGCTTGTCGCCATCACCATGTTTGCGGCGGGTAAAGGTGTTGGAGAAGCTTGGCATCATTACTGGTTATACTGCATTGGTTGATCAGGAAAAATGCGGCTTGCCGATCAATGTATTTGTCGAGGTGAAATTAAAAGAGCCAAATGACAAATTAATAAAGAAATTCGAGCAAGGCGTAAAAAATTGTGATGAAATTATCGAATGTTATTTAATGACCGGCAGCCGTGATTATTTACTACATGTAGTAAGTGCATCATTAGGTAGTTATGAGCAATTTATCAGAGAGACTTTGACTCGGTTACCAGATGTTGCCGGTATTGATAGCGCATTTGCTTATGGGCGGGTTAAAGCTGGAAAACATTATCCAGTTTAATTGCTATACTCCATCGACCCAAAAAGTGGACACCGGTTTTTGGTTAAGTTGATGGATCCAGAAGATAAAGTATACTCAAAATACTGTTTAATTTAAGTTTTGAGTATACGTTTAAGTTCCGACCAGTTTACTTTTCTCATCATTTTATCATAAGTTTTGGTCGGGTGCGGCCACATTGTCGGGATAAAACCGTCTTCTCGTTTATACCAGCTTTGACATGATGTTGCCCAAACGGTTCCGGCTAGGTCCGCTTGTAATTGTTTGTTATATTGTTCTATGGCTTCGATCTTTGGCTCAGCGGTTTCTTCGTCCTTTAAGGTGGTTAGCACTTGCATTATGTATTGCAGCTGACTTTCTATCATCAGAATCATAGATGAATGGCCAAGGCCGGTATTGGGTCCTAGCATAAAGAATGTATTGGGAAACCCGGTTACCATCAGACCTTTAAGAGCCCTAAGGTCATCACGCCATTTGGTTAGACTAGCACCATTGCTTCCGGTTATTTCAATGCCCGGCATAAAGGATGTAGCGGTAAACCCTGTGGCCATTACTATCACGTCTGCGGCAATTTTTTTACCAGTAACTGTTTCAATATGGCTGCTTTCAATACGGTCTATGCCGGCTGTTTGCAGGCTGACATTTTCCATGTTGAACATGTCATAATAATCGTCTGATATAAGAATACGTTTGCAACCAAGATCATAATTAGCAGTAAGTTTCCCGTGCAAGCCCGGATCTTTGATTTTCCGCTTTAAATAACCCAGTGCCCGGCTTCGCATGATTTTATTAACCAGCGAGCCTGGACGCATTCCATGGAAGAAAAATTTGTCATGACGGGTAAACAGAAAGGTTCGGAATAATCGGTGTATGAAGGGAAACTTTTTAAATAATGACTTTTCAAAATCACTATATTCGCGATCATCACGTGGCATAACAAAATTTGCCGTCCGCTGAAACATGGTTAGTGATTTTACATTTTTGGCAATTGCGGGCCCGATTTGCAAAGCACTAGCGGCGCTACCGATTATGACGACATTCTTGCCCGATAGATCAACTGAATGATCCCAGCGAGCGGAATGAAACACTTTGCCGGCAAAGTTATCTAAACCGGGAATTACTGGAATATGCGGTGTTCCAAGAAATGAAACACTCCACAGTACAAATCTGGCGTAAATTGTGGTGCCGGTTTTATCAATTAGTTTCCATCTGGCTTTGGCTTCATCAAATACAGCAGAAGTTATTTCGGTTTCAAACTGGATATGTGAAAGTAGCTTGTGATCGGCGACAACATCTTCCACATATTTACGGATCTCAGCTTGCGGTGAATACACCCTGCTCCAATTAGGATTGGGAGCAAATGAATAACAATATAAATGCGACGGTACATCGCAGGCCGCTCCGGGATAGTCATTGTCATACCAAGTGCCACTAATACCTGCCGTTTTTTCAAATATCTTAAAGTTTTTAAATCCTGCTTGCCGTATTTTTACTGCCGCTCCAATGCCCGCTAAGCCAGCACCAATAATAGCTATATCTAATAGTTTATCAGTCAATTTTTTATTTCCCGGTTTCAATATGCAGCCAGTTCATAAATGGCTTATGACTTAACTGCTCGTCAATAGCTATCACCAAAAAAGCGGGAACTTCCGACGGGTGCAATTTTAAAAACTCAGCTCTTAATTCATCAGTGTTTTTTGTTCCAGTTTTCATCCATATTTGGACTTCTTCATCAATGCATATCTCGCCTTTCCAGCGATAAGCACTTGTAATTGGTTGGCTAATATTGGCACAGGCGATTAATTTTCTCTGTAAGAGGTGCTCAACGGCATGTTGTGCTACTTCACTGTCAGGCCAAGTAGAATAAATCAGAAAAGCCATGGCAATTACTCTTTCAATTCGATAGAACACCATTTTTAAGGATAAGCCATGACAATTAAAAATACAGCAATTGTTTTATTTTCTGGCGGGCAGGATAGCTCGGTTTGCTTGGCTCATGCTCTGGCAAATTATGATTATGTGGAAACTGTAGGGTTTGATTATGGCCAAACCCATGCAGTAGAGATGCAGACACGTGAGGTTTTTTTACAAGAGTATCGCAACTTATTTCCTAATGTATCCGGACAACTTGGCCAAGATCATCTGGTTGATTTATCAGGTTACGGAAAAATTGCTGAAAGCTCGCTAACCGCGTCTGTGGCGCAAAACCGGCGCGAAGACGGCCTACCTGAAACCTATGTGCCGGGGCGTAATTTAATTTTCTTGATAGCGGCGGCCGCAATTGCCGATCGACGCGGTGCAAATGCTTTGGTGGGTGGAATGTGTGAAACTGATTATTCTGGTTACCCAGATTGCCGCCGCTCGACTATGGATTCGGCAGAAAACCTGATTAAACTTGGCATGGGTTTGAATTTGACGATAGATACACCGTTAATGAATTTGACCAAGGCGGAAACTTGGGAACTTGCCAACCAATTAGGTGGCAAGCAATTGGTAGAGCTTATAATTACTCACAGCCATACTTGTTATGAAGGAGATCGTGAGAACCTGCATGAATGGGGTTATGGTTGCGCCAGATGCGAGGCCTGTATTCTGCGCAAAAAAGGGTATGAGAACTGGGAACAAAGTAAATGACATGGTCGGTTAAAGAAATATTTTTGACCCTGCAGGGCGAGGGGCAGCAAAGCGGACGGGTAGCGGTTTTTTTACGATTTACCGGATGTAATTTATGGTCAGGACGCGAGCAAGACCGCCACAAAGCGGTGTGTCAGTTTTGTGATACTGAATTTGTCGGCTTTGACGGAGTAAATGGCGGGCAGTTTGCCAAGGCCGAAGATTTGGCAAAAGCAGCCTTCGCGTTATGGCCGGGTGGTGGTAACCCATTGGTGGTTTGCACTGGCGGAGAACCACTATTGCAGCTGGATTCAGAACTTATCAAAGCTCTACATGGACAAGGTTTTGAAATTGCTGTTGAAACCAACGGCACTATTAAGGCTCCAGCAGGAATTGACTGGCTTTGTGTTAGTCCAAAAGCAGATGCACCCTTATTGCAAACTTCTGGGGACGAATTAAAACTGGTATTTCCGCAAGTCAAAAATAAACCTACTGATTTTGAACACTTAGATTTCTCCAGGTTTTCATTACAGCCATTGGACGACGAGCGGTCAAAAGAAAATACTGACGCGGTTATAAAATGGTGCCAAAAGCACCCTAAATGGCGCTTGAGCCTACAGACTCACAAATGGACAAACATACCATGACCATTATCAGCAACACTTCGGTCGATAAGTTCAACTCTTTGCCAATGGAGATAACCCGGTCTGCATGGTTCGAGGCCGCGCATTATTTGCATAAATGCAAAGACGGCCAAGGATATACCCAGCTACACGGCCATTCTTTCAAGGTAGAAATTACTTTACGCGGTATCCCAGAAGGTGAAAATGGCTGGGTTGAGGATCTGGCAAGTGTTGGCACTGCATTACAAGATATTCGCCAGCAATTAGATCATCAATGTTTGAACGAGATTGAAGGGTTGGAAACTCCATCACTGGAGCGCATTTGCGCTTGGATTGCGGCCAAGCTTGCGCCACAGTTTTCTAGCTTATCTCAAGTACGGGTTTTGCGCCCCTCATTGTCAGAAGACTGCTTGTTGAGGTTATAAAGCTTTTGACCCTAGCTTGCCGGGTTAGATGCCAGATCTCGGGCTAATTTGCGAGCCAATATGCTAAAAGCTCGCCGGGCATCATACCAGGTTGTTGAGCTTGGAACTTGTCCGATCCAGTTTTCTTCCCAGACAAAATTGATAGTTGCAATAGAGTTTCCTGCTGCGTCAATCAAATTACCTTCTATGCTGGCTCCACCCAATGCTATGCTTTCACCGCTTAAGCCCGGCTTTGTCCTATATTGCGCCATGGTTGGACGGTTAGGTTTTAGGTCGGTAATGATGAATTCTAGACGTAAACCTTCATCGGCCAATAGACCGTTTTGTTGCAATCTAGACAGTACTTTATTTTGTAATACTTCCTGCATTTTTGTTACATCGCGTTCATCATAAACTTTTGTTTCTGCAGCAACACTTTTGCTTGGGACTACGGAAACAGAGGCAATTTGCAATGATAGTGGAGTCTCGCCATTAAAAACCAACTCGTATTTTGAATTAGCGGCAAGTGCTCCATTTGCGATCATGGTGAACAAACCGATTGCTATAATATTTTTTAACATTTGATGTCTCCTACAGTTGAAATAACTAATAGCTCTTATTTCCCCCACGACCCATATAGCACATTTTACTGTTTAATCACAGGAATAATCAGCACTTTAATTGTCAAAATTGATTAATTTGATCAAGTTTACGTGACTATTATTCTTGATCACTATCCCTAAGCTCAGTGCCCTCGTCGTCCCCAAGTACAGTGTCTGTGGCTTTTCCAACAGCTTTGGTGGCAATATTTGCTCCGGCTTTAGTGGCTTTAGCTGTCACGGAAACTGCCGTTCCAGCAACTTCCGCCGTAGTGCCGATAACTGTTCCAATGACACAACCGGATAATAAAGGCAGGCTCAAGGTCAGCGCAATGTACAGCTTTTTGTTTTTCATTTTAATTCTCTCTATCAAGATTGCTTAACTTTAAAACTAGCCTGATAGGTATTACCGCAAGGTTTCTATTTTATTATTTATGCAACTGTATTTTTTCCTACCGCGTTGTGTAGAGCAGATAAAATAGTATTTATGACCTCTGCATTCGGTTCGGAATTAGCAGTGAACATGGAGATGGTGTTGATATGTGCCTGAATCAGCCGATGATCAGCGGAGCTGTTGGCGCTCAGGCTATCGATATAGCGGCATAAACTGTCTGCTAACTGGCTTAAGTGTGGTTTTGAAAAAGATCCGGACAAGCCTCTAAGCGAGTGGCTTGAACTGTATACGGATTTTAAGCATTGGGTGTCTTGAGCTGCAAATGCAGAGCGCAAAGTTAAAATTTCGTTGCAGATAACGTCGTTAAACTCAGAACTTAATTTTTTAAAAGCCCCGTTTAATGAATCCAGTGATCGCAAATCATCTTCTATTGAGCTATTTCCGGATTTTTGTTTGAGCCTTCGGTCAGGGGCAATCATTTGTACCATCAGAAAGTGCTTTCAGAAGTCAACGAGACTTCGTGTTGTTCCGCCCGTCTTTCAGGGCCGTTATAACCTTTGTTTATCTTGCGCCGGCGATCGGGCCCAAAGAAAGTGTCGGTGCGTACAAACATGCGTGGTTTTTCAACTACCGCAACAATTCGCTGATACAGGTTTTGAGCGGTTAGTGGTTTGCATAAAAACTCTGTGGCACCTGCATCTCTGGCTTGTTCGACCAGATGTCGTTCAGAGTGACCTGTCATCATGATAATAGGGAGCATAGGTGCTGGCGAATCCTCTGACGTTCTGATCATTTTGGTCATCTCGATCCCGTCGATAGGCTGCATAGCCAGATCAGTAATCATCAAATCATAAGAGGTTGATTGCAAGGCATCAAATGCTTCGGCCCCGTCTTTGGCAAGATCAACATTACGCAACTCAATAGCTGATAATAATGTTCGGATTAGCCTTGCCATATGACGGTTATCTTCGACCACCAGTACGTTTACATTGTCAAATTGATAGGCCAGCGGATTCCCCGTATTCCATTAGCGTTGAGGCAATCTGATTTGCATTGGTTAAACTGTAGTAAAGAAATAGCAAAAAATGATACTTTTACTTGGAGTTTGTGATTTTTACTTCAATTGGTTGTTTCGAAGATAAATTAACATCGCGCTGTGGAAACGGAAAGTCTATGCCGTTTTGATGAAAACTATCCCAAATCGCCAGCATTACTTTGGACGAGACATTGCCAACACCGTTGTGCGAATCTTTAATCCAGAATCGCACCTCTAGAATTACCGCACTATCAGCAAACTCACGCAATTGGCAAACCACTGGCGGATCGGTTAAAACTCTATCTATTGATTTTGCCGCTTCCACCGTTAGCGCAATCGCTTTGTGGACATCGCTATGATAGGCAATGCCGATCTTGTGCTTAATCCGCACAACCGGATCAGTAAACGACCAGTTTACCACCTTGCCGGTAACGAAACTTTCATTAGGTATTAAGTGTTCTTTTTGGTCTCTGGTTACCACAGAGGTGTAACGCAAGCCCAAAGATGTTACCCGGCCATAGGTGTTATCAACCTCAATCACATCACCAGGTTTGATAGAGCGATCCATCAACAAGATCACTCCGGATATTAAGTTAGCAAAAATTCTTTGCAGACCAAAACCGATACCAAATGACAGCGCACCACCAAGTAAAGCTAACGACCCTAGTGGAACGTTTAAGCTCGACAAAATGATAATTACCGCCACTGTGGTTAGCGTGATTTGAATAGCTTTGCTTAGGAGCAATTGTACCGATGGCGTTAGTGACGGCAGCTTTTCCACACGAATGCGCAACATTCCTGAGATGCGGTTGGCCAGCCACAAAAGAACTATGGCTAATAATACCCCTTGCAGGCCGATCAAAATCGAGAAGTGAACTTCTCCACCACTATTGATTGTTGGAACTAATGGTTTGTTTAAAAATTCCAATACCGGTTGTAACCAGCCAAAAATATTCAACGCCGCTAACACCCAAGCCAGTTGCGCCAAAGTTCTTGACCAGAACGGTTCGGCAATGAACCCGGTGACCAGACGAATTACTACATAGGCCGCGGCCAGCGAGCCAGCAATTCTAGCGATTACTGCCGGATACTCATAAGCCAATAAGCCTACTTGTGCGCCATTGAAGAAAACAAACAGGAGTGCAGGAAATAATAGCGGTGTAAAGTATTTAGCCAACGGCTCGCGCCATTTTTTGAAAGCCGCTATTTTTTGTCCTTGATCAGCAAGGTGGGAGAAAATATTCAGCAAAATTGGCCGTAACAGTATTGCTAGAAATATTGCGCCTAGAACCGTAGCCAACTGAATAGCCGTGTCGGTGGTTAATACTTGGGTTTGGAACCAACTATAAACATGCCCGCCAATATCTTGAGCTTCGGCGAGAAGTTCTTCGGGCACTAATTCTTCTGTTTGCAAATAACTCATATTTTATAGTAATATCCTTTAGAATATTTTGTCGATAGATATTCGGTGTTAAGTAGGCTTTGAATTTATAAAGGAAGCTTAAGTGCGGTTATGTTTAGTGTTGTTCGTTTTGTTTGTTGGAATTTCGTCGGTTAGTGCCGAAGAAAATCGTTTAGAAGCAGCCAAGCAGCTTGTCTGGCAAGGTGATTATCAGAAAGCAATTTTATCGCTGTCCGGTCTAAAGGAGTATCAGCCAAGTCTATTAGAGGCCGAGGTTCGGCTTATCCGTTATAGTACCGGTTTTAGTTATGATATTGATGACGAGTTAGATAAGGCGCAACAAGCTGCATTGCGAGCCTTGTCTTTGCAGCCAAAGGCTGTGCAGCCGAGGTATTCGCTTATTGCAGTGATCGGTTATCGAGCGCGTAGCAAAAGTTTGTTTACCGGGTTGCGAAAAAAATGGGCTTCCAAAGGGCGCAAACTTATTGACGAGACGCTTCTGCTGGAGCCGGATAATCCGTGGTCTCACGCAATGTCCGGTAATTGGAATTTAGAGATTTTGCGTCGCACATCAAAACGTCGTGCGAAACTGGTCGGTGCCAGTATTAAAGGCGGATTAGATGGGTGCTCAAAAGCTTTGGCGTTAGCTCCGGACAATACCCATATTACCGCGCAATGTGGACTTGCTTTATTAATTGTTGAGGATCCAGCTTTGGACGCTCTTGGTTTGCAGGCATTAGAAATGGCCGCTAAAGCTGTGCCGGCTAATGATGCATTTACCTGTTTGCGGCAACAGCAAGCAGCACAAATTCTTGAGCTCAGAACCAACGGTCAAAAAAGGGCGGCACGTAAATTGGTCAAGAGTATATTATTGGCTAAAAAAGTTACTGACTGGCCCAGACAATGCGAGCAATCCAGTCAATCTGTGAACGATCTAGTTTTCGTCCCGGATATTCAGGATTAAGGCTGGCCAATTCGATTTTTTTGTTGCTGATGCTACGCAGCTCTTTGGCCATGACCTCGCCATCTATTGTCCGAACCACTACGCGGTCACCCCGACGCAAAGACTCTTCTGGTGCCACTACAATTCTGTCACCATCACGAAATACCGGTAACATCGAATCACCGCTTATTTCCAATGCGTAACAATTATCTGCCGCCAATCCGGGGAAGCGTACTTCGTCCCAACCGGTTCCGACAGGAAAGCCGCCATCGTCAAAAAAACCGCCAGCTCCGGCTTGAGCAAATCCTAACATAGGAACCGCTCTACCAGTTTCTACACGCGAATTGTTCGAGCCAGAAAGAATTGCAAATTCCTCGAAATCTACCTGTAAAGCCCCTAATACTTTGGCGATGCTTTCGGTTGATGGCCAGCGCGGGCGACTGCCATCGGTAGTAAAGCGTTTGGAGCGGTTAAATGTAGTGGCATCAAGACCCGCAACTTTGGCTAAAGCTGAAACGCTCATTCCTGTTTTTACTGCCAGATTATCCAGACCGCGCCAGATTTGCTTGTGAGTAAGCATGATTTGCTCTTGAATTAGTGTCGTTGTGTAAGAATAAACACAAACAAATAGGAATGTAAACCTATTTATGATTTGAGGGCTATCAGCTATGGTTGTTGATTGCAAATATGTTTATAGCTTCTTTCATGACAAACAAAGCTACGCGAAAAGTTTACCGGCTGTGCTCTTTATCTGAGTGGGAAATGAGCCAGTTCACCGGAGCTTTACCGATTAATGACGATGATATACGCGACGTATTTTTCCATTTGTCATTCGAAGATCAAACCAAGAAAATTGCGACAAAATATTATAGTCAAGTTCCTGATCTATATATATTGACTATTTTGATTGATGATATTTCCGATATTTTGCGTGTTGAGGCCAATAAAGACGGCGAGTTGTTTCCACACGCTTATGGGCCAATGCTGCGTAGCAAAGTGCTTTTTGCTAAACCCGCTCCCAGCAAAGACGGAGTTTATCATTTCCCCAAGGAATTATTCCAATGAGCTTGTTGCATCAACTCGTTCCTAAAGCCTTGAGAGTGCTTGATGCAGAGCGCGCACATAAACTGACTATCGCGGGATTAAAGGCAGGTTTTTGGCGATTGATTCCACCGTCTCCGGATCCAATTTTAGCAGTAAATATTGAGGGACTTACCCTAACAGGGCCGGTGGGATTGGCAGCCGGGTTTGATAAAAACGCTGAAGTTCCTTTTGCCATGAGCCAATTTGGTTTTGGCTGGGTCGAGTGCGGAACGGTAACTCCCTTGGCGCAAGCGGGTAACCCACGCCCAAGAATGTTTCGTTTAGCCAAAGACAAAGCAGTAATTAACCGGCTAGGTTTTAACAATAAGGGCTTAGAAGTTTTTGCAAATAATTTGACCGGGCAATTGAACCGTAAGCCAGTTTGTCCGGTGGGTGCAAATATTGGTGCCAATAAGAACGCAACGGATATGATTGCTGATTATTGTACTTGCATGCGTAAATTATGGGGTTTGCCGGCTTGGTTTACGATTAATATTTCTTCACCGAATACTCCGGGCTTACGTGACCTGCAAAGTGCAGGTGTTTTGGCCGAATTATTGAGCCGGATCAGTGATGTTCGTGAGGAGCTTACCGGTTCTAGTGCTTCTGTGCCGGTTTTTCTGAAAGTCGCGCCGGATCTTGATGAGCAACAGATCGAAGATATTACAAAAGCAGCCTTAAAGTTCAAATTGTCCGGTTTAATTATTTCCAACACCACATTAGCTCGCCCTGATAGTTTGCGAAGTCATTATAAATCGCAAAGCGGTGGTCTGTCAGGACAGCCATTGTTTACAGCCTCGACAAAAATACTGCGACTTTTCCGGCAAGCCAGTAAAGGGCAAATCCCATTGATCGGAGCTGGCGGCATCAGCACAGTCGATCAGGCGTGGGAAAAAATTATTGCAGGAGCCAGCGCGGTGCAATTATATACATCGATGGTTTATCAAGGGCCAGATATTGCAAACAAAATCCAAGCTGGCATTGCTGATCGTTTGCGCGCTGAAGGCTTTTCTTCTATTGCCGAGGCAGTTGGCATTGATCAACCGGTTTGAATAGAACGAAGTAGTGCTGGCCAAGCAATAATTAAGGTCAAACCGCGCGCTAGATAATAAATCAAAAATGCCGCCCAAACACCGCTATTGCCATAGCTGGAGGTCAAAAAATAATCCACAGCTAGGTAAATGAAAACCGAAATAATGGCTGAATTTCTCATTGCGGCACTTCTGGTGGCGCCGACAAAAATACCGTCTAATTGCCAAGCGGCAACACCAATAATTGGAACCAAGGCACACCATGGCAGATATAAAAGAGCGGCCTGTAGAGCCTGTTGATCAGAGATGATGGCGGATAATAAAAACGGCCCTGCCAATAAGGTAAGCAATGAACAGGCAATAGCCGTGGCTACGGCATATTCAGATGTAAAGCGCACGGCGCGTAATAAATCAATTCTGGATTTTTTGCCGGTAGCACGTCCGGTGTGGGCTTCGGCAGTATAAGCAAAGGCATCAAGTACAAATGCCCAAACAGTTATGAATTGTAATAATATCTGGTTGCCGGCAAGAATGGCATCACCTTGTTTGGCACCAGAGTTTATAAACCAGGTAAACCCAACAATCATACAGCCAGAGCGAATAAAAAGGTCTCTGTTTACTGTCAATAATTGTTTGAATTCTGCAAAATGAAAAACATAAGACCATTTGTATAACACAGAACTAAACCCGGTGGTTTTATGGATATATTGTAAAACTAAAACTAAACCCAGAAATAATGCTACCCATTCGGCAATAGAGGTTCCAAGCGCCACACCCATTGGACCCCAACCCAAGCCTATGACAAACCAAATATCCAGAACAGTGTTGATGAAAGCCAAAAGCAATTGCACCATCATTGCCATGCGTGGCAGGCCGGCACCGATCATCCAGCCGGTTATGGCAAATAAGGCTATCGCCGCTGGAATCCCAGCAAATCGCCATTTGACATATTCGCGACCGGTTGCTTCTGCACCAATGCTGCCCTGTAAAACTCCAAAGCTAAAATCAGTTATCGGTTGATGAAATAAGAGAACGCCTGCGCCAAACGCTAAACCAAGCAGACCAGAGCGCATCAGGACTAATTGGCTTTGCCGACGATCTGATCTGCCAATTGCTTGCGAAACCAAAGCTGTGGTACTTTGGCGAAGCGCATAAGTGCCCCAGTAAAAAATAGCAAAAATCGCGCCACCTAAAGCAACGCCCGCTAGGTCAGTAGCATTACCGGAAATGCCTATTACTGCAGTGTCGATCACTCCGACCAATGGAATGGCGGCATTGGCAAATATTAACGGCCAGCTTTGTGACCATATTTGGCGGCGGCTAAGTAGCTTTGTGGCCATTATAAAATAGCAATAATATTTTCCAATGGCCGTCCAATGGACGCCTTATTATCACCAACCAATATTGGTCGTTCAATCAATTTAGGGTTTGCAATAATTGCGGAAATTAAAGCTTGCTCGTCATCAATGTCCGCCAGAGATAATTCTTTATATATAGCTTCGCCAGTTCGCATTAATTGCCGCGCACTTGTGAAACCAAGTAGAGAAAGAATTCGTTTTACCTCATCACTAGTTAGCGTATTTTCAAGGTAGGAAACAATTTCGAAATTTATATTTCTTTCTGTCAACATGGCCAAAGCAGCTCTGGACTTTGAACATCTCGGGTTATGGTATAATTGCCAGTTCATTGGTTCATTCCGTTTTCTGTATTTACTGTTTCATCCGATACCGGCTCGTTCCTAAGCGCCGGCACTTCAATTTTTTTAGGCTTCTCTATACATTGAGGATCGGTTTCAATTGCCGAATAAGGTAAGCTGTAACAAATTAAAAAGCGCTTGGCTGCGATCAGATTTGGTTTGTATCCGGTTTCATCAACCTGTTGCATTTCAAGTTTTTCAATACCGGCTCTAAGTGCTGCCACATCCCGACGCAGCCAGCCGGAAAAGACATCTATATAAGCGTTCCAGTCCTGAGCTGTATTTGGATCTTGTTCAGGATTTTTGGCATGCTCTAAATGCACTAATGCTACTCGTGTTCGTCCGGTCATGGCAAAAACCCGTGCTGCATGATAGCGCAATGTTCTGGTTTGTTCGGGTGTTACAGTTTCCAGATTAGCAGACAACCAAGAGACTATGGAGCTTCCCGCCGCAAAAAAGCATTTTTTGTTAGCCAGGGTGCGCCAGCCTTCGTTCTCGAATTTTTCAAAATCCCAGCTCACTACTTGCTGGTTCATTTGCTGACTCAGTTCCTTGCAAGTCCCGGTAGTTTGAGCTTGCGCAGCAAACCCCCAAATCATCAATATAATAACACCAAAGCCTATTCTAATCATTTTGTTTTCTTTACAGTTTGTTGCGCCAATAGTTTTTCTGCTGCCGCCAAGTGTAGCCTCTCAACCATCTGTCCGCCAATGTTGATTGCACCTTTACCGGCATTTTTCTTATAACCAAAGGCGCGAACTATTGCTGTTGCCTGTTTTATTTCATCAAGGGAAGCCCCAAATACAGTATTTGCAGGTTCAATTTGTGCTGGGTGGATCAAGGTTTTACCATCAAAGCCAAGGTCTTTTCCTTGTTTTGCTTGTTCGGTAAAACCCCGCTCATCAGAAAAATCATTATAAACGCCGTCAAATACCGACAAACTAAATGCTCGCCCGACAAGCACAATTTCCGCTAGATGACTTTGCAGCGCTGTGCGTTGGTTATCGGGCGAGCATTGTAATTGTGTGGTCAGATCATTGGTTCCTGCGATCAGGCAGTCAAGCCTGAAAGCTCGCCCGCCTTCGGCGATTTCTGGTAAGTTCAGTATTCCTAATGGCGTTTCTATCATTGCCCATAAAGCTGGACTTTGTTGCTGGTACGGGCGTAGTACCCTTTTCACTTGGCTCTCGACTTGTTGCAAGTCTTGAACACTCTCGACTTTGGGAATAACCAACGCGCTTGCACCTTCCCCGCTGATAGCCATGATGTCTGTCATTTGTATGGCTGCAGGTTCAGTATTGATCCGCACAGCAATAGGTGTTTGCAATTCTCGATTCTGGCGTAAAAAAGAAATTGCTGCGGCTCGACCTTGATCTTTTTGTTCCGGTGCAAGCGCGTCCTCAAGATCAATTATTATTGCATCAGCGCCCAAGGCCGGAGCTTTAGCCATGGCCTTGGTGTTGGCTGCGGGAACAAACAAAACAGAACGGTAGGTCATAAATAAATCCTCATCAGTTGTATTATACTCCAATAGTCTGTTTTGCCATGGCCAGTTTCCATTTTTTCTGACACATATAGCCTATGAAGCGCGTATTGATGATCAACTCCCAAGCTGCCAGCAGCCAAATAGGTGGCTCCGCTGGAGTTTTTGCCCTGCAAAGAATGGGTATAGAGGTTATTTTTTTACCGACCATTCTGGTAGGAAGACACCCCGGCTGGGGAGATCCCGGACGGGTTGATATTAGTGCTGATGATTTATCGACCATGTTTCTGGCCGTACGTGAACAAAATCTACTTTCGAAAATTGATGGGGTTTTTACCGGATATTTTAGATCCGTTCGTCAAATAACTGCTGCTTGTGCAATAATAGATCAAATCAGAGAGCAAAACCCGAAAGTGCTGGTGGCGGTAGATCCGGTTATGGGTGATGAACCTGACGGGTTATATATACCAGAAGCTGTGGCGCAGGCGGTCGCGCAGGATTTAGTGCCAAAAGCCGATATGATCACTCCTAATCGTTGGGAGTTGGAATTTTTAACCGATCGGACTTTGTTTGATGATCGCTCTGTTGTTTCTGCTGCTAACCTATTGCCGGTAAAGTGGACTTTTTTAAGTGACAGCCCGGCAGCGGATAATTGGGCGCATATGGCAATTAGTGCTGATGAATGCTGGAAAGTTGAAGTTTTGCGGCTGGATTCAACCCCAAAAGGCACCGGTGATTTGTTTGCTGCTGTGCTTTTCGGGCATTTTCTGCTTGGTTCTTCATCAAAAAAATCGTTTGAAACAGCGATTAACAGCGTTCAGGATGTTTTGCAGGAAAGCAAAAGGCTGAATACAGATGAGTTACCGCTGGTTCAGGCGCAAGAACGAATAGTTTCGCCACGATCCGGAGTTACTTCCAGGCCACCGGAGTTTCAGACTCGCCAGTCACGTTGGGTGGCTGGAATAGATGGTTGTGGCGGTGGTTGGATTGCGGTTTTGCTTGATGTTACCGGACAAAAACCACCAATAATGCATTCCTTGTTATCGTTTTGGGACGTGCTTAATTTGCCGGAGCAACCGACAAAGATCGCCGTAGATATACCGATAGGTTTTGCCGATATTGCGGTTTCTGGCGGCCGAAAATGTGAACAAGTTATTCGAAAACAACTTGGAGACCGTAAATCTTCAGTTTTCTCATCACCATGCCGTGCAGCTTTGATTAAGACCCGCTATGAAGATGCTTCAATGGCCAACAGCAATAGCGCCCCTAAAGCTCCGAAATTATCACAGCAAAGCTTTGCTTTATTTGCCAAGATACAGGAAATAGACACTAGGATTACTGCGCAATTACAAACCAGAATATTTGAAACTCACCCGGAAATGGCATTTGCTGTGTTGCGAGGTGATAAGCCTTGTAAGCACTCCAAGAAAACTACGGAAGGCCATGATGAAAGAGTATTAGAGCTGCGTAGTATTGGGTTTGGTGACGAATTTCTTGAGCAAGCTCTACCAACAAACATCAAAGCATCTCGCGACGATCTGCTTGATGCTTGCGCTTGTGCATGGGTGGCGCAACGGGCTTTACTGGGCGCAGCCAAAAGCTATCCGGAAAAACCGGAAAGTGACCGGCGAGGGCTGGAAATGGTGATCCGGGTTTAAGTGGGCGCTATAAAAGCAAAACCCTTAAACCTTGCGTTGACTTGAGGGTTTAGAGGGTTAAGTTCGTCATTGCTGATGTTTGCAAACGGTAAACAATTCCAAGGGGTTTATTCATGAGTTCTGGCCAGAACGATACAAGACCAATGTCGCCATTTACCACTATCTGGCGCTGGCATGTGACCATGGTAACTTCGATATTGCACAGATTAAGTGGCGTGGTTTTAGCTGCAGGCTCGGTTTTGATAGCCTTGTGGCTGTTGGCATTGGCTATTGGTGAAAAACAGTACGATCAGTTGATGAGCGTTATATCTAGCTGGCCAGGGCAGATAATTCTGTTCGCCTTTACACTGGCTTTGTTCTTTCATCTTTTGAACGGAGTGCGGTATTTGCTTTGGGATAGCGGGCGCGGGTTTGAAAAATCAACGGCCAATTTAACCTCATGGTTGGTAATGGGCATGGCAGTAATACTTAGTTTGGCTTTATGGGCGGCTGGGTATTGGATGCTTGAGGCATTTCCCGGCCAAAGTAATTATTAGGAGACGGTTAAATGGCAAAACTGCAAACTCCCCGTTCTAAAATCACCGGCCTTGGCGCTTCTGGGCATGGTACCGATCATTTTTTGGTGCAAAGAGTAACCGCCATTTGCCTTTTGGTACTGGTTCCATTTGTATTATTCCAGTTTTTAGCAGCTTTTACCTCTGGTTATGACGCAGTATATATCTGGGTTGGGAGCTGGTTAGGGTCTATTAGCTTATTGGCATTGTCCACTGCAATGTTCTGGCATTTGCGACTTGGATTACAGATAGCCATCGAAGACTATTTCGGCGGTAGTTTTCGGATGTTTTTATTATTGCTGAACTTTCTTGGTTGTCTGGTTTTGTGGCTGGTTTCTGTGTTGTCCGTTTTATCAATTTTCTTTGAAGGGTAGTCCCGTAATATGAGTGCATATACTTGGGTCGATCACAAATATGATGTGGTGGTAGTTGGTGCTGGTGGCGCTGGTTTACGAGCTGCTTTGGGCGCGGCGCAAGCTGGCCTTAAAACCGCCTGTGTGACCAAGGTTTTTCCAACCAGATCGCACACAGTTGCCGCGCAAGGCGGAGTTGCTGCATCATTGGGCAATATGGGCAAAGACGATTGGCGTTGGCACATGTATGACACTGTCAAGGGATCAGACTGGCTGGGTGATCAAGACAGTATTGAATATTTATGTCGACACGCACCCGATGCTGTTTACGAGATGGAGCATTGGGGATTGCCGTTTTCACGTACCGAAGACGGTAAGATTTACCAACGGCCATTTGGTGGCATGACCACAAAATATGGCGAAGGGCCGGCTGCGCATAGAACTTGCGCGGCTGCTGATCGTACTGGTCACGCCATGTTGCACACACTTTATGGTCAATCATTGCGTCATGATGTGGATTTTTTCATCGAGCATTTCGCCCTTGATCTAATAATGACTGATGATGGTAGTTGTCGCGGCGTTACCTCTTGGCAGCTTGATGACGGCACTTTGCATCGCTTTACCGCGCAAAAGGTAATTCTGGCCACTGGCGGTTATGGCCGGGCGTATTTTTCTTGTACTTCGGCGCATACTTGTACCGGTGACGGCGGCGGCATGGTATTGCGGGCTGGTCTGCCGATGCAAGACATGGAATTTGTACAGTTTCATCCGACCGGCATTTATGGTGCCGGCATGTTGATCACCGAAGGGGTGCGCGGCGAAGGCGGTTATCTGGTCAATTCCGAGGGCGAGCGGTTTATGGAGCGTTATGCGCCGTCGGCCAAGGATCTGGCTTCTCGTGATGTAGTCTCCAGGGCTATGACTTTGGAAATTCGTGAGGGTCGCGGAGTTGGTGATCGCAATGATCATATATACTTACACCTTGATCATCTTGATCCGGCAATGATCCATAAACGCCTGCCGGGAATTGCCGAAAGCGCGGAGATATTTGCCGGAGTCGATGTTACCAAACAACCAATTCCAGTATTGCCGACTTGTCATTACAATATGGGTGGTATTCCGACTAATTTTCATGGCGAAGTAGTAACCAAAAAAGGTAATGACCCCGACGCAGTCGTGCCCGGTTTGATGGCTGTCGGCGAGGCGGCTTGTGTGTCGGCGCATGGCGCTAATCGTCTTGGCTCAAATTCGTTAATTGATCTGGTGGTATTTGGCCGGGCGGCGGGTTTACGTTGCGGTGAAACTATTACACCCGGAGCAGTCAGTCGTGATCTGCCAAGTACCGAAGCGCATTTATCGCGACTTGATGGTTTCAGACAGGCAAAAGGCGATATTACTACTGCTGAATTACGCCTTGAGATGCAACGAACCATGCAAAACGATTGCGCGGTATTTCGCACCGGAGAGGTTCTAAAATCAGGTTGTGAAGCCTTGGCAAAAACCAGCGCGGCACGGGCTAATTTGAAAGTTACTGATCGCTCAATGATCTGGAATAGTGATCTGATGGAAACGCTAGAGCTGGACAATTTGATGGGTAATGCCATGACTACTATTTATGGTGCGGCGGCGCGTACCGAGAGCCGGGGAGCGCACGCTAGAGAAGACTTTCCCGATCGCGATGATGACAAATGGATGAAACATTCCTTGGCGTGGTTTGACGACAAAAAGGTCAAACTTGGTGATCGTCCAGTACATACTTATACTATGACCGACGAGGTCGAATACATCAAACCAAAAGCACGGGTGTATTGATATGATGACAACGCGACGCTCCGCTCTTGCCTTGCTTCTTGGTGCGCCAGTGGCGGCCTGTGAGACCATTGATCCGGCCTTGCTTGATGCGGTGTTGGCAATGGGTGGCAGTGCGCTAACCCAAGGTGAAGCGGCGCAAGGAATACGCGCGGCACTGTCCAATGGTGTATTATCCGCACTTGGTATTGTTGGTCGTTCCGGCGGGTTTTTGGGCAATAATTTGATCCGTATTCCTTTGCCGCAGAAATTACAAGAAGTGCAAAGAATAATGGCTTCGGTCGGTGCAAGCGGTATGTTGGACAATCTACAGACCAAGCTTAATCACGGCGCAGAAAAGGCCGCTCCAGTGGCCAAAAGTATCTTTATGGACGCGGTGGCTGATCTTAGCATTGCTGATGCCATTGGTATTGTTCGCGGATCAGACAATGCCGCAACGCAATACCTGCAAAGCAAAACTACCCCGGCTTTGAGCCGGCTGTTTACGCCGATAATGAAAAGATCGCTATCTGGAACCGGAGCTTTTAACGCCTTAGATGATGTAACCGCAAGATTGCAATCTATTCCGTTTGCGCCGAATATTACACGCAATGCCAAAAATGATCTGATTTCTCATGGGGTGCAATACGGCCTAAAAGGTGTATTTACTTATATTGGTAAAGAAGAAGCAGCGATTCGGCAAAACCCGGCCAAACGTAGTTCAGAAATTTTACGGCGAGTATTTGGGTAATGTTTGCATTTGGGAAATTATTGAATAAGGCGCGTAAATGATATGGCTCAATTAACTCTGCCAAAAAACTCTAAAATCACCAAAGGCAAACATTGGCCAGCACCCGATGGTTCTGATGCGGCAAATGTTAAAACCTTTCGGGTTTATCGTTATGTTCCAGACAGCGGTGATAATCCGCGTTGGGATTTATACGATGTGGATACGTCAAAATGCGGGCCGATGACCTTGCACGTGCTGATCTACATCAAAGACGAAATTGACCCGACGCTTTCATTTCGTCGTTCGTGTCGCGAAGGAATTTGCGGCTCTTGCGCAATGAATGTTGATGGCCGCAACACCATTGCTTGCACCAAAGGTTATGGCGAATTAAAAGGGCGCGACGGAGTGATCACCATCTCGCCCTTGCCGCATTTGGCAGTGGTCAAGGATCTGGTGCCAGATCTTACCGATTTTTACGCTCAACATGCGGCTATGGAGCCATACCTTAAAACCACTACGCCGGAGCCGCAAAAAGAATGGCGGCAAGCCCCAGAAGACCGCGATAAACTAGACGGGCTGTATGAGTGTATTATGTGTGCTTCTTGTTCCACTGCCTGCCCTAGTTATTGGTGGAATGGCGATAAGTATCTTGGCCCTGCGGCCTTGTTACAAGCCTATCGTTGGCTAATAGATAGCCGTGACGAAGCAACTGGTGAGCGTTTGGACGCATTGGAAGATCCGTTTCGCTTGTATCGTTGTCACACCATCATGAACTGCACGCAAGTTTGCCCCAAAGGGCTAAATCCTGCCAAAGCAATTGCCAAAATTAAACATATGTTGCTGGAGCGAACGGTTTAGTCTGAGACTTGCCCTTCGAGGCTCCTTGCAGTCGCACCTCAGGGTAAGGACGAAATCAGTAACCCCAACGTCGTCATTCCGGCCTCCGAGCCGGTGTCCAGCCTTGTAGTTACAACACCAAGACCGGTTGTTCATTTTCGCTATTCGCCTTGTATCATTTGCAAGGGTGGGTACCGGCCTTACGCCGGTAAGACGAGCGTGGTGAGGGTAAACGATCATATACTTTTTCATGCGCCGCTTGGGAAATGCTACCACTAATGATTTAATTTTTTGGTTTAACCGGGCGAACGTCGGAGCTTCTGGTTAAAAATTTGCGTAATGACCAAGTCATTGCTCGTAAAATGTTAAGTGATGAAACTTTGCGGTTTTTTTGAATTTCTTGCCGTGATTTCCAGACCTGTTTCAAGCCAAATATTGAATCAATAGTGCCGCGCCATGTAG
>JAESTZ010000057.1 GCA_016763315.1 Robiginitomaculum sp. | reverse complement strand
TGTTAATACGTAGCAAACTTAATGAAATGTGGGCTTTTCTCATAGTTTTATAAAGCTTTTGGCGAAACAATGGTTTTTGCTCGCCGAGCTTTTTTAAATTTTATCCACCGGGGAAAGTCGAAATTATGGTAAAATCATTTTTTAAGGTGTGTGTTTTAGGGCATTTTCGATAGCACTGACAAAGTCATCAGGGGAGATACTAAGCAAATCCACTTCTGATTTTGCAAAAAATTCTTGTACTTCTTGACTTATCTCGCAAACTTCAACCCGGCGTAAATGACTTTCAAGATCAAGTACAATTCGTGGCGGAGTTACGAAAAAATCGCCGGTAAGCAATACTTCGCGTAAGCGCTCATCATTATTACCCTCAAGTCGCACAAAGGCTTCGACCGTACCACCGGCGCCGGTATGGGAGCCGTGTAACACGCCCGCTTGGGCATCGGCGCGGTCGATCTCGTGGACATAATCATCTTGGCCAATTTCTTCATCGAAATACTGTTTCGCCAGATGCTCTTCTTCGGGGTAAGGGTTTTCATGCCGCAGAGAAATTCCCAGCTTTTCTTCAAAGCCGGTTAGTAATGTTTGTTTGATAGCCTCTATCGTAGGGGTAGTTTCTAGTAATTGCTTTAAGGTGGTTACTCTTGTGCTTGCATCATCTAGTTGGCGCTTTTGCAATTTGGTTTTGGCAACATTTAATGCCGACATCATTACAGACGGATCAGTATCTATCAGTACAGTTCCTTGAAAGAACAAGGTATTGCCATCAAAAAAGCCGCCGGAACCACCGATTTTGCGACCACCGACCTCTATGTCATTGCGCGGTCGGAATTGGACTTCTATGCCCAGCTTGGACAGGCCGTGGGCGGCGGCTTCACAAATAGCTTTGGTAAGCTCACCAAGATCGGAAATATTCAATGTCTTGCGCGAAAACACCAATGCCCAACCTATCTGCCCCTGATCCATATAGATCGCTCCACCGCCAGTGATCCGACGCACGGTCTGGATATTGTTGTCGGTGCAATAATTCAATTTTAGCTCGCGGCTTAAGTCCTGATGACGGCCAACCAATGCACAAGGCTTAAAATGAATAAAGCGAATACTGTCGCCAATCGCAGCTGTTTGGTGGGCTTCGATCATTGCTGCATCAAAGGCAATATTTTCACGACCAGAACGTAAGCCGGTATCAATTACACGAAATTCTGGTTTGTTCATTTCCAGTCTTCCAGATCATCGCCTTCCTCGTAAGTTTCGCCGGGCTTTTCCATGTCTAATTGCTGTCTGATCCGGCGCAAATCAACGTCTTTTGGTTGAAACGGATAAGAGGCGATATCTGATGGCGGGCTATCACCATAGGGGCGATCACAAGCCGAAATATCATCAGCAAATTTACCCGGACAACCGGACGTGCGAAAGGCAATTCCGGTATCAATGATCATATCTAATTCGGCTTTTGGCAGGCCAAAATCAATGATCCGGCCTTCGCTATCAAATTTCATGTGAGCGACTTTGGCGCCGCAATAATCCAGCAAATACCTGCCTAATTGTACCCGTCGCCATTGATCGCGTGGAGTGGCCGGTAAATGATCCATCAACGAGCCTTTTTCCGGATAAAAGCAAAACATGTGGCTGTGTCCGCCCATTTGCACCAACTGCTCGACCAATGCTAAAATTTCATATTCGGTTTCGCCCATGCCGACGATAATATGTGCGCCAAACTTTTGTGGGCCGAAAACATCTTTGGCATCAAGCAAAACTTCCCAGTATTTCTTCCATGTATGCGGGCTTTGAACGCCTTTGCCACGGGTTCGGTCGAACAGCTCAGGAGTTGCGGCATCAATGGCGACGGTGAAAATATCACTGCCAAGTTCATGTAATTCCTCAACATTGGAGCGACCCATGGTAGTCGGGTTTGAAAGGATCGAGATTGCAATTGCCGACGGGTCAATCTTTGCAGTCCATTTCTTTAAGACAGTTACCGTATCATCATCGGATTTCGGGTGAGTGATCATTGAAATACACATGCGATGAAATGGTGAATTTTCTGGATCTTTGGCAACAATATCGATAATTTGATCCATCGGAACGCTTGGCCAGTCAACGCGAATGAAATTGCGATCGGCATAGTCACGATCTGCTTCGCGGTGTCTTGCCAAACCGCAATAAGCACAATTCGCCCGGCAACCTTCGGGGTAAGTCAGCAAGATATTCAGGCACCTTGTGCACTCGCAGCGATGCATTTTGCCCGGCATAATACCAAGGGTCAAAGCCGCCGCTGTGGAGAGCTGCACATATTCTGGCGAGGTCATATTCGGCGTTTGGATATTGTTGTTCGGCAGATAAAGCCCAGTTGGTGGCATGTCATCAGTTTTAACCCGCCCGCCATTACGCAAGTTTTTTGGGGTGATGTTTGGCTTGCGTGGCTCCATCACATCAAAGGCGTTAAAGTCTGGATCATCAGCAGATGTTTCTCTTGGGCTTGCGCCTTCTGGTTTCAAGCAGGACATGGGGTTTTCTCCAATGATGATGGGGTTGGCGCTTGCCAATATTGGTCATAGGCAATCCAGCCAGAACGTAATTGTTCTGGCGAAAGATTGTTGTTTTCGCGCCAGTAAGTAACAAGTCTTTTTCTGTGAGCAACAGCTCTTGATAAAGAAGCTTCGAATAAATCTTCGAGGTCTTCTTGGTAGTCTTCGCCAGCTTGTGTTTGCTGCGGATCAGCGAGATAGCGTACCGCCGCTTCGCCAGCTAGCTTACCGCTAATTACTGCCGAGTTAATTCCGGCTCCGGTTATCGGGTTGGTTAAACCAGCTGCATCACCAGCTAATAGGCACAGGGTTGGCCCGACAATGCGCCACGGTTTAATCATGCCACCGGCAGGGATCAAACCGCCAGTATGGCTTATAATTTCTTCTGCTGCGCGCCCGCAGTTAATCAGTTCTTGGTGCAGCTCATTTAATAGTGGCTTTAGCATCTTTCGGTGATCGGGATGTACACCAAGGCCGATATTGACCGTATCACCTTTAGGAAAGGCCCAGCCATAGCCTCCTACAATCGAGCTTTTTAGAAAAATATCTGTACTTTCAAACGGACGCAACAAGGCTACTTTGATTTGCCGTGTATCCAGAAATTCAGTATTTGACGAGCCCATGCCATAACCAACTAGTGATTTTGGCCCATCGGCTCCAATTAGAACTTTTGCTGAAATCAAGCGTCCGTCGGCAAGCTCCACATCGGCGCCGGTTGAAATGTCTTGTGCTTTTATTTCATATTCCAATTTTGCTCCGGCTCTTATTGCTCGTAAGCCAAGCTCCTTGTCGAAGTTTCGCCGGTCAATCATTCTTCCGGGAAATTCTGCCATAATATCTGCTGGCTGATCTTCGACAAAAGTTTGCATTGAGCGGATATTCTGGATGGTGGTTTTGTGCAAAGAATCAACCTCGGATCCGATCATTGCCGGAACAAATTCAGCGCATTGTATCGGTGCGCCCGGCTGGTTCTTCTTATCTATGGCCAGCACTGATAATCCGGCTTGTGCACAGATCTCAGCCGCGCAAGCACCGGCAGGGCCAAGTCCCAGCACTAAAATGTCCGGTTGCTCGTTCATGCGGCGCAAGTGGCCGAGGTCTGCGCCGACTGGCTGCCGCCGATTTTGATAGCGCAACAGGCATGTTCTTGATGTGATGGCCTGCCAATGATCTTGGAAACTGCTACAGCACCATCGGCAGGAAAGGCAATGCCGTCGAGACCAGCCATTACTGCATAGGCATCGGTTACCCGCTTGTGCATGCCCGGCGGGCGGGCGCAGCCAAGTAATACTTGTTTATTTGGCAGTCGCTTTCTTGCCGCCAAGAATATTTCGCCTACATCTTTGGTCGAGGGAGTATCAAATGTACCGGGTTTGGAATAAAATGGCATGATAACCACCAATACCAGTGCGTGAACATCATATCTGGCGATAATGTCCAGAGCTTCTTGCTCGCCAAGCAATTTGCCATAATGTAGGCCGATCACAATATGTGGCGTGACTTTGAGGTTGGTGGAAGTAAGCGCCGCTAAAGTAGCTTCAAAATCAGCTACCGGACGATCAAGTTTATATACTTGTTTGATGGTTTCTTGGGCTCCGATCATATCCATCATCGCGCTATCTACGCCGGCGTCTTCCATGCGCTGGGCTGCTGCTTCATCAAGCAAAGCTGTATGAATGGCAATTTGCAAGTGTGGAAAATCATGCTTTAGTTTCTCGACCACCGGCAAGTATCGTTCATATCTAATCTCGTTGCGCTTATTGGAGCCGCCGGACAGCAAAAATCCTTGTAAGTCTTGCATTAAAACCATGTCGCGGACTTTTTGGTCGAGCATTTCTGGCTTGGTGGCAGGGATCATTGGCTCGAGAATTTTCTTCTGACAATGATCGCAATTAAGCGCGCAACCGCCGGCAGTTATAGAAAATGCCGGAAATGAATTTTTGCCGCAACCGGAAAGCTCATTTGATTCAAATTCCCTAAAAGTTGGAGTTGAAAACCGTATAGGGCGGTTTAAGGAAAGAGAGGAATTTGCCTGCATGCGAGATATTAGCCCTGCATCAAATTCAGCGTCTTCCAGCTCTTCAATTTCCAAAATCTGATTTTGCCAGTTCATATATAGCCCTTTGCGAAATACTGTTTCTTGTATTCGTAACTGCTAATGTACCCATTTGCCAAGTTTTTTGTGTAAATTTACAGGAAACTTAGTCTAATGTGCGCCGGTATCTTTGCAAAGCCAAGGCGCTAACCAGTAAAACCATCAATCCAAGTGGCCAGATATCTGCCCATAAATCGCTGGCTTCTGCGCCTTTGAGCATGATACCTCGCATCAAACGGATATAATGAGTAGCTGGCAAAGCTTCGCCGATGATCTGCGCCCAGCCCGGCATTCCGCGAAACGGAAACATGAAGCCAGAGAGTAAAATCTGCGGCAATAGAAGGAAAAACGTCATTTGCATGGCCTGCATTTGCGAGCGTGCAATGGTCGAAAATACAAAGCCGATGGTTAGGTTTACAAATATATATAAGGTTGTAACGATAAAAAATAACAAGATTGAGCCATTCATAGGAATGTCAAACACACTTCGCGCCGCTATCATCACCACGATGGTTTGCACATAGCCCACTAGTACATAGGGCAGGATTTTTCCGCTCATTACCTCTAGGGGGCGAGCCGGCATCGCCAGCAGGTTTTCCATGGTACCGCGTTCGGTTTCTCTGGTAAGTGCTACGGCGGTCATCAAGGTCATGGTCATGGATAAAATAATACCAAGTAAACCGGGTACGATATTGTAAGAGGTAATGCCTGCGGGATTATAGCGCCGGTGAACAACAACCTGAATCAACGAGGGTTGGCTGGCGGCAAAAGATAAAGCACCGCTTAGTTCTCTGCGTATTCCTGTGTTGATAATGGGCTCGATAAAAGCCAGCACTCCAGATGCTGCGCTTGGGTCGGTGGCTTCGGCGACAATTAATACTTGCGCCGGTCGGTTTGCGCCAATATCGGCGGCTAGGTTTTCTGGAATTTGAATTATAAAATTGATCTTTCCTGCGGCCATAAGCCTTTCTGCCTCTTGCTCGCTTTTTGGTAAATAGCGAATATCCAGATAATTTGAGACTTCTAGCGAGCGAATTAGTGAGCGCGAAATGGCTGAATTATCGCGATCAAGCAGGGCTGTTGGCAGGTGTTTCGGGTCGGTATTTATCGCAAAACCAAAGATCACCAATTGAAGGACAGGAAATAAAACCATCATGGCAAAAGTCATTCGATCCCGGCGCATCTGGATGAATTCTTTGCGTAGGATCGCGACAAGTCTTGCTAACGAAAAATTATGTCCCTTCATTGGAAATTGTCCTCAGCACCACTCATCAAGTGTATGAAGGCTTCTTCGAGTCCGCTTGTCCGCTGTTCATAGCTAAGGTCTGTGCCTTGGCAAAATTGCTTAACGCTTTGTGCCAGTGCCTCTTGATCGCGGCCACTGACATGAAGTGCAGTGCCAAAGCGGGCTACTTGCTCAACTCCACGGGCGTTTTCCAAGTGTTTTTGCGCTTGTTTTAAACCGGAGCCGGTAATACGCCATGTGAACAGGCCAACCATTTCAGCAATTTTGTCGGACGGGCCATCAATCAGTTTTTTGCCATAGGCAATATACGAAATAAAATCGCACTGAATTGCTTCGTCCATGTAATGGGTGGAAACCAAAGTGGTTACGCCTTGATCTGATAATTGGTGAATGGTTTGCCAAAATTCACGGCGGGCTTTCGGGTCAACTCCGGCAGTTGGCTCGTCCAGCAATAACAGGGCAGGTTTGTGTATCATGCAGGCTGAAAGAGCCAAGCGTTGTTTCCACCCCCCGGACAAGGTGCCGGCTAGTTGGCTAGAGCGCTCTGATAAGCCTAGTTCATTTAATGTTTCTGCTACTTTTTGTGTTCGATTTTTGACTTGAAACATCCGGGCAACAAAATCAAGATTTTCACCAATAGTCAGATCTTCCCATAATGAAAATTTTTGAGTCATATAACCAACCCGTTGCCGAATATCCGCGCTTTGCGTGCGAACATCATATCCAAGGCAGGTACCATGTCCGGCATTGGGAACCAGCAGACCGCATACCATACGAATGGTTGTAGTTTTTCCTGAGCCGTTTGGCCCCAAAAAGCCATAGATCGCTCCCTTTGGAACCGAAAGATCAAACTGGTCAACCACGGTTTTTGTACCAAAGATTTTGGTCAATCCCGTGACATTAATTGCTAAATTTTGTGGAACTAAGCTTTGTGTGTCTCGGTCTTGCGGGGAAGAGCTAAGGTTTACCATCTGATTTCTACTGGTTGACCGATACGGAATTTGTGGGGAAATTCCGGCTTTGCTTCTACCATCCACATTAGTTTTGCCCGTTCTTTTTGTGTGAAAATTATTGGAGGGGTAAACTCTGATTGTGAGGCGATGAAGGTGACATTTGCGATCAAATCCTTAGGGCAATTGTCGCACGATATGCTTACCTTCATACCAGAGTGCACTTCTTGCAACCTAGGCTCGGGAATATAAAACCGGATGCGAAGGTTTTCGGGGGGCAATAGAGCCATTACCGGCTGGTTTGGTCCGGCTAGTTCTCCTGCGCGGCGATAAATGGTTTCCACTTTTGCTGGTTGCAAAGCGGATATTTGGTGATCATCAAGCTCAATTTGTGCTCGGGTAATCTGCGTATGTAGGCGCGCGACTTCGGAATGAGCCGAGGCAATTTGATCCGCTCTAGCCGGTTGTTGCAAAAGCGCTAACCGGGCTTTTGCTTCTTCCACAGCGGCAGCGGCGCTATTAAAACTTGCCTGATCGGTTTCTAACCGGGTGGTAGGGGATAGCTTTTTGGAAACCAGCACCTTACTACGCTCCAGATTTTCCCGTGCTAGTGTTAGTTGGGTTTTGTGGCGTACTAATGCTTGGCGCGCAGCTCTGATTTCTTCAGGCCGTCCTGATTTTTGTAAATCATCTAGTCTGGATTGGGCTGCGCTTTGCGCAAACTTGGCGCTGATCAGTGCGGCTTTCGCCCGCGACGGGTCGATTGCGAACAGGGCTTGTCCGCTTGCAACTTCTTCGCCCTCTTGCACAAATAGTTCAATAATTCTGCCGGTGGGAATCGAGGCTATGTGAACGGGTCTACCTTCTACATATCCATATAAAACAGGGCCTTCGTCGGGGCTCTGGCAACTGGAGAGTAAAATCAAAGCCGTAAAGAGTAGATATTTCATGGCGCGGATATTCCTTTTAGAAAAAGATCAAGGTGATGTTCAAATAAATCGGAAATGTTTAGAGGATCAGGGTCATCTTTTTCAAAGACGTGCAACCAAACCAGTTGCAAAAAAATACCACCCATCAACGTGCGTACTGCGTATTCTGAGTTTAAAGTCTTTCTAAATAAACCGGCCTGTATTCCCTTGTCTAGTAAACTGCAAAAAGAAGAAATAATTCGATCCAATACGGTTTGCCGATAGTATTTTGCAATGTCGGGAAAGTTTCCGGCTTCAGCAATAATTAACAAGGGTATGGCTGCAATCTTGGGGTTTTGAATTTGCTTTCCCACCAATTTTATAATTAGGTTTAATGTGGGAATAACTTGCTCGGCATTATCAATATTAGCCAAGTGTTCTATTTGTTTTGCCAATGGTAAAACTGCCCGTTCGACCACGGCTTTTAAGATGGATTCCTTGCTTTTGAAATATAAATAGATAGCCCCTTTGGATAGGCCAGCTCCAATTGCTATGTCCTCGATTTTTGTGCCGGCAAAGCCATTTGTTTTGAAGCAGTGCGCAGCACTATCCAAAATAGCATCAGGACGTTGTTCTGGTTTACGCTGCCAGCCTTTTGTTGTCGTAGACAAATCCCGGTAATGATTTGAAGTTGATTTTGCCATGGTACTCATTAACTAAATAACCAGTCATTTAGTTATGTGTTGATGCATATTCTGTCAAGGGTAGATTAGTGCAGTCGTTTTAGTTTATGAAATTGAAAAAGTTCATCAATCGAACGAAATAGGTATCGTGATTTACTGCAAGTATGAACAAGAAGGTTTAGTTTATGACATCGATCGAAAGTGCAAAATTACTGTTGTTTAGTGGTGGAGCGGCGATATTGTTTTCGTCACTGTTAGGTGTGTTGATGTTAATTCCGTTACAGGCGCATCAACCAAAGAAAAAGTCTGGAGTAAACTTTAAGCACATTGGTGCAGCGCACCTTGACTGGATCATTCTAGGGCTGATGCAAGGTTTGGCCGGAGCTTTGATATGGGCATTTTCGCTTGATATTGCTCTTTGGATTTTATTACTGATGATCTTTGGTGCTTGGATTAACCCATTGGCCTATGTGTTTCTAGCGTTTGGAATAAATGCTTTTCAGTTCTCTGGCGGAATTATGCAAAGGTTGGCTGCCACCTTGGCCGGGCTTTCTAGTTTGGCTATTATTGTGGCGTGGGCGGTGATATTATTTTTTGCTTATCAAAACTGGTAGTTATGGAGTGCATTAAGGTGATTTCGTACGATTTAGTATAGCGGAAAGTTCAGTAAAGTGTTCACTGCCGACATCTATCTTAATATCGTACCCTAAAAGATCATCGCCAACTGGTTCAGCTATGCCGCCAAGACATTTGGCAAAAAACTGTTCTGATATGGTAACAGTTGGTGGGACAGCATTGTATTTTTCTTGGCGCTCTTTCTCGTCGTTACTGATGACCAGTGTTATCGGTGAACCTAGTTTATACAATGTTTGCGCATATTGCTTGACAATAGATAATTCTGCATCGGAAGTTTTTTTAGTTTGTATCATCAATATTGGTGCGGATATTTTTTCTGATGGTTGGCGCAAAGACAACTTCTGGCGCGCTTCCTTGGGCGATAGGTTGATCTCGTTAGATAGAAGTTTGCTAAAAAAATATGCCAATTCCGTCTGGCTGTTTTGTAACGAACTTAACTTGCTAGGTATGTCTATTATCGGGTTAAAAACTACCACGCATTTGAAAGGATTGTCTGAGCTGTTGGCAGCTTGCAACACACTAAAACCGGCAAATGAAGTGCCGATAATTGCGATCTGGTCTGATTGTGTCCAGCCTTGTTCAACCGCCCAGCTTGCCGCATCAATTAAGTCTGAGCTGGGTTTTTCTAAAAATCCGTTATTTTGATAGCGGTCATACCCAATTCCTAGGCGACCTGCGCCTCTGGTGTTTAACTCCAGAACTGAAAATCCGCGGCTGTTTAACCATTGCACTACCGGGTCATAAGAATAGTACTTTCGTGAACCCGGTGATTGTTGTGGCAGTATAATAAGTGGGGCGGACACAGGCTGCTGATTGACATATACTTTACTTGGCGAGAAATACCCTATCAGTTTGAACTGATCCCTTGTTGTTATTTCCACTACTTTTGTTTGTGATTGCTGCAAAATTAATCCTGCTGGTGCAGTTTCAAACATAGTGGAGATGGTGTTTGTTTTGCGGTTTAGTAGCGAATACTTGCCCGGCCTGTCTGGTCTGCTGGAGTATATTACTAAACGCTGCATATCTGATGTGGTGGCAAGAACAAAGAAATTGGGTCCAAGAGCTTGGCGGGCGGTTTGTAAGGTTATCTGGAATTGTTGGTCTTCGCTTACCCATTGCGGAACAGACGCATTATACCACCAAGCCATTGGCTGGCCAGATACAGGGTGGAATAAAACACTATTTATTGAATAATTTTTTACTTTCCCGATAACTGTGATGCTGTTTTCTACAAGATTGATTTGTGAAAATACACTGTGCTGTCGACCTCTTTGATCCAGCAGGTAAAGAACTGTTCCTGAGGGATCTATTCGTAATGGACGAGTGCCGGCAACATCTTTTGCTTGGACATGAAGTAATTTTCTTTGCTGTCCATTATCAAATGATAAATACCAGTCTTGTGACAAATCAGGGTTTTTCTTTATGGCAATTCTTGCTTGTAAGTCATCATCGACAACCCACCTGTTAAAACCACTATTTTTGCGTACCAGCTTCTTTGTGCCATCACGAAGATTGATCCGGTAAAGTCCCGTTTTTTGCTGATTGGGGTCGTTGATGCTAACCAGCGCAATATCTGGCCAGTTGCGTGAAATTTTCAATAATTTGACACTGATACCTTCTCCAAGCTGGCCAAGAGAAATGCTTTCTGCGGAAAGAACATTTAATGAAAAAGTTTGCAGCGATTTAAGTTTAGTATTGGATATTGTGTATATAACGAATGCTGAATTGGGTGACCATTCATGAATTTCCACCCCGTTCTCGCCAAATGTAAACTGTCGTGCTGATTGTGGGTTGTCACTATCAGCGACAAATAGGTGTAATGCGCCATCAACCAATGAAAGCCATGAAACCTTAGCTCCGTTTGGGCTGATTCTACCTTGATATTGTACAGGAGTCTGGAATAATAAATTCCGGGGTAGATAGTCGAGCTTTGTTTGTTGTTCCGGTTGTAATTTGATGACCGTCTGTTGTTCTTGATCGTTACAACCAGACAGGAAGCCGCCAGCCAAGCTAAAGAAAATAATGATTATAGTAAAAAGTCGCATGATTAACCAAAGTAATGTCGTTTGAAGCTGTTTAACATCAATGATAGCGAAAACGTACTTAAAAACAGTTCACAAATATACTATACTCCATCGACCCAAAAAATGGGAAGCTTTTAGCTTGCCCTACCGTAATGCTAGCGCTTAGCTCTTGAGGTCGAGTTTTGGATAAGTTGATGGATAGCAAAGAGAGGGTATATTAAAAAGATCGTTTAATTTAGGTTTTTAGTATATCTGGGCACTGTTAATGAGTTTTCCGTGATTGCAATCTGATAATAGCAGTTATAAAAGGCTGGTAAATCAAATCAAATACTTTTTAATTATGGAAGAATAATATGGCTTCTTATCAATACATCTTCAATATGCACCAGTTATCAAAAACTTTCCCCGGTGGAAAAAAAGTGCTCGACGGTGTGTCCTTGTCATTTTTTCCCGATGCCAAAATTGGTGTGGTTGGGGTCAATGGCTCCGGTAAGTCTACTTTACTTAAAATCATGGCCGGCCAAGACACCGAGTTTGCCGGTGATGCATCATTAGCCAAGGGCGCAAAGGCTGGTTATCTACCGCAAGAACCGAAATTGGATCCAGATCTGGACGTTTGGGGAAATGTTATTGCCGAATGTGAAGATAAAATACTGTTTGATAAGTTTAATGCGGTGGCTGCGAAAATGGCCGAAGATTATTCCGACGAAATAATGGAGGAAATGACCGTATTACAAGAACAGGTCGATGCCGCCGGTGCTTGGGATATTGATAGCAAGATTGAAATGGCAATGGGCGCATTGCGATGCCCGCCAGCCGAGGCAAAAGTTGATAACCTTTCTGGAGGCGAAATGCGCCGGGTGGCGTTGTGCCGGTTATTATTGTCGGAGCCTGATCTGATATTGCTTGATGAGCCGACCAATCACCTTGATGCGGAAAGTGTTGCTTGGCTAGAGCATCATTTATCCGTGTTCAAAGGCGCGGTTATTTTGGTAACTCACGATCGCTATTTTTTGAATAATTTGACTAACTGGACATTAGAGCTGGATCGCGGGCAGGGCATTCCGTATGAGGGTAATTACTCCAATTGGCTGGAGCAAAAAGAAAAACGCATGGTGCAAGAAGGTCGAGCAAAAGAAAGCCGCACCAAAGCTTTGGCCAAAGAGCTCGAATGGATACGTTCCAGCCCCAAAGCCAGACAAGCCAAGTCAAAAGCCCGTATCAATGCTTATGAGGAAATGCGTGATAAAGCCCAAACAGAAGCATTATCATCAGCGCAGATCACTATTCCGCCTGGGCCAAGGCTTGGTGGCATTGTGGTTGAGGCAACAAATCTCAACAAAGGCTTTGGCGATAAATTACTTATCAATGATCTAAGTTTCAAATTACCGCCCGGTGGTATTGTCGGAGTTATTGGCCCTAACGGTGCCGGTAAATCAACTTTATTTAAGATGATAATGGGCGACGAAAAACCAGATGCCGGAAGCTTCAAAATCGGTGAAACAGTAAAGCTTGGCTTTGTTGATCAAAGCCGTGATCAACTTGATGATAGCAAAACTGTCTGGGAAGAAATTTCCGATGGCAATGATATTATCGAGCTTGGAAAACGCGAAGTATCATCACGGTCTTATGTTGGTTCATTTAACTTTAAAGGCTCCGACCAGCAAAAGCCGGTGGGCAAGCTCTCTGGCGGTGAACGTAATCGCGTACATTTGGCAAAAATGTTGCGTCAAGAAGCAAATTTACTACTGCTTGATGAGCCAACCAATGATCTTGATGTGCAAACATTAGGCGCGTTGGAAGAGGGGCTGGAAAATTTTGCTGGCTGTGCTGTAGTTATTTCGCATGATCGGTTTTTCCTAGATCGGATTGCCACGCATATTTTGGCATTTGAAGGCGACAGCCATGTGGAATGGTTCGAGGGTAATTTTGCCGATTATCTCGAAGACAAAAAACGCCGCCTTGGCCCTGATGCCGACATTCCAAAACGCATCAAATTCCAGAAGTTCAGGCGCTAATTTTTAACCCGCGCCACGTTCGTTACCCGCGGGCTTGATCCGCAATCCATCCTTGCAAGTGGTGCAGGGGTAATGGTGGAAATTATCAACCGACCTTTACGGTCACCATTGGTGGATAGACTCCGGATCAAGCCCGGAGTGACGGTTGTTGGTGAGAAGTCCTACAATCTACTTTTGCTAGGATTGCTTATTGTTAGTGGTCGCAATCCTTTGCCGCAAAACCGGTACTTATTTTTGCAGAATATTACTAACTAGGTGCGACTGCGCCTCGGCGATCGTTCGCCGCGCCGTTGCAGGCGTGAGCAAAGCGAATTCGCCGCGAGACAAAAAGAAAATATTCTTAACCAGCGCCGCCAACGGTAAGGCCGCCGATTTTAAGTGTCGGTTGGCCAACCCCCACCGGCACGCCTTGGCCGGCTTTGCCACAAACTCCAACGCCGGGGTCAAGCGCCATGTCATTACCGATCATCGAGATTTTGCTTAAAGCGGTTGCGCCATCACCGATCAGGGTTGCGCCTTTGACCGGCGCGCCAATTTTACCGTTCTTTACCAAATAAGCGAGAGTGCATTGAAAGACGAATTTGCCAGAAGTAATATCAACCTGCCCGCCACCAAAATTAACCGCATAAAGCCCGTCTTTTAACGAGGCCAGAATTTCAGCCGGATCATCTTTGCCGTTCTCGACAATAGTATTGGTCATGCGTGGCATTGGTGGACAGGCAAAACTTTCGCGTCGGCCATTGCCGGTGCTTTTAACACCCATAAGGCGGGCGTTTTGTCGATCCTGCATATAGCCTTTCAAGATACCGTCTTCGATTAAAACTGTGCGATTGGTTGGTGTGCCTTCATCATCAACAGTTAACGAGCCTCGGCGGTTTTGTATGGTTCCATCATCAACTAATGTTACGCCCTTGGCTGCTACTTGTTCACCAATGCAGCCACTAAAGACACTTTCGCCTTTACGATTAAAATCACCCTCAAGCCCATGGCCAACGGCTTCGTGGAACAAAATCCCCGGCCAGCCAGGCCCAAGGACCACTTCCATCTCGCCGCCAGTAATATCTATTGCATCAAGATTGATGATCGCTTGGCGTAATGCTTCGTCGGCCATGGTTTTCCAGTTGGAAGTGCTGATCCATTGTTGATATGATGTGCGTCCGCCGGCACCGGCAGATCCGGTCTCGCGGCGGCCATTTTGTTCTACGATAACTGAGATTCCAATTCGTACCAAAGGGCGTTGGTCAAAAATAGGATCCATGCCCGGACGTAAAATTGTAATATTTGACTGTTCGGCGGCTAAAGAGGCGGAAACCTGAATAACTCGTGGATCAGCGGCACGTAAATAAGCGTCTATTTCTTGCAGTAATGTGGATTTAATAGCAAAATCCGGCGATAATGTCGGATCAATATCCTCATAAAGCCGTTTATTGGTGCGTATAGGATTATCGGCCCAGCTTCCGGTTAAACCGCGATCGGCTCCACGGACTGCATTGGCGGCGCGGCTTAAAGCTGCCGGTGTCATTTCTGTGGCATGGGCAAAGCCGGTTGCATCGGCGATTACCCGCCGTAATCCAAAGCCTCTAGAGCTGTCATAACTGGCGTTTTTAAGCCGGCCATCATCAAAGCCGAAACTTTCGGAAACGCTTTGCTCTATGTATAACTCCCCGTCATCGGCTCCGGTCAGTGCGGCTTCAACACCGCTTTGGGCTTGCTCTATGCAAAGGTCTGTGTTGGCAAATGGATCGGGAATGTTTGTCATGGAGTAAGCTTTAGCGCAGAATTACAAACCTGCAAGGCTGTTTGTCATCAAATCGTCGCTAATATTGGTTTAGTCAGAAATTACCGAGAAACGGATTAACTCGGTTTTTGGTTGTTGCCAGTTAGGTTTTAACTCTGTGGCTTTCAAATAGTCCTTATAAGCACTGGACAGATCACCTATGCGTTCGTGAACTATGCCGCGATTATAATAAACTGCGGCTGGCTGTTCTAATGTCAATGATAATGCGCGATCAAGTTCGGTTAGAGCTTTTGCGTAATTTTCTTGGCGGATAAAAACAGTACCGCGATTGGCAAAGGCTTCTGCCATATCTGGATTTATTTGTAGTGCTTTGTCATAATCACTGATCGCGCCAGCAAGGTCGCCGCTGGTTGAGCGAATAATACCACGGTTTACATAAGTCGCGGCTTTATCAGTCTTGGTCATCAGGCCATTGTCTATCGCCGAATTGCAAATAGCTATTGCTTCACGTCCGCTGCGCCCCTGTTTGGCTTCTTGATAACATGAAGCGCCAAGGCTTTCCCCGATTACCAGTGCACTGGCGCTTGCTATGCCGGGAAACAACAAGGCAAAAAGTGACAGGATAGCTGAGATTCCAGATAGGATGATTAGTGATTTTACATGGTTCATTGCATTTCCTCGTTATTGGTCGGTCGTTCGGGAGTTTAGTGAAATTTATCAGTAGATAATGCAAAAAAGACCAATTCTACAAGTTTATGGTGTTCCAATACCATAAAATTCTGATTCTGACAAATTACAGTGTGTTTATTCGCAAATTTTGCTTGCCTTTTTGCGGTATTCTCGCAACAAACTGTTCTAGCTGGGTGGGCTAGATTCTATCGCTTCTTTGACAGTGGTAGCCTGTACCCGTATTTGGATTCTGATGTAAGTCAGACGAAACAGAACAATAGGGGCAAAGATGCGATATACATCTAATTTACGGGCATCTATCTTGGGAGCCGGTGTCGCGGCCAGTTTACTCTCCAGTTCGGCTATGGCAGATCTTGAGCAGTTTACGCCAAAAGACAAGGCAATTGGCTTTCAGCCAGCAGTTACGGAAGTAGCCGAGCAAATTCATATTTTTCATAATTTCTGGCTGATGCCGATTATTACTGTAATCGTGGTTTTGATCACAGTGTTATTGGGAATTATTGTTGTTAAGTTTAACGCCAAAGCCAATCCGGTGCCACAGAAGTTTTCGCATAATGTTAAGCTGGAGGTTGCGTGGACGTTAATCCCTGTATTGATCTTGGTTGTAATTGCGTTCAAGTCGTTTCCGGTTTTGTATCAACAAGACGTAATTCCTGAAGCTGATCTGACGGTAAAAGTTACCGGTTATCAGTGGTATTGGGATTATGAATATACTGATCCAGCCGGTGATGCAGATAAAACGCTTACCTATTCATCGGTTATGCTAAGCGATGAAGAGGCAAAAGCTGCTGGGAAGCCGCGTTTGCTTGGTGTTGATAATCCAATGGTCGTGCCTGTGGGTAAAACTATTGTGGTAGAGGTTTTGGCGGCTGATGTTCTTCATGCGTTTGCTATGCCGGCATTCGGAATTAAAATCGATGCTGTGCCGGGCAAAATGAACCAGACCTGGTTTAAGGTTAACAAGCCCGGTATTTATTATGGACAGTGTTCTGAATTGTGCGGAGCGAGACACGCTTATATGCCGATTGAAGTGCATGTGCTGCCCGAAGACGAATATAATGCATGGTTAGCTGCAAAGCAGATCGAATATGCAAATGTGAACACACTGGACAGTGTCCAGTTTGCTTCAGCCAATTAATTGAGGGACAAAATGTCAAACGCAACTGATCATGATCATAAACCGGGCTTTGTTGCTCGTTGGTTTTTTTCCACGAACCATAAAGATATTGGTACACTTTATCTTATAGGTGGTTTTACTGGCGGTTTAGTCGGGGCTATTTTGTCTTGGATGATGCGCTGGGAATTGGCGACTCCTGAAATGGACGTGTTTTCTTCGGGGCAAGCATTTAACGTGTTTATTACTGCGCACGGCTTGATAATGGTGTTCTTCTTTGTGATGCCGGTGTTAATCGGTGGTTTTGGTAACTGGTTTGTACCGTTAATGATCGGCGCACCGGATATGGCCTTTCCCCGAATGAATAATATTTCATTCTGGTTGTGGTCGATGGCTTTGATTTTACTTGTATTGTCGTTGTTTGTGCCGGGCGCAGGCGGTGAGAATGGCTTTGGAGGTGGCTGGACAGCTTATCCGCCGTTGTCTTCAACCCTGGGGCATCCGGGGCCGAGTATGGATCTGGCGATATTCTCGCTGCATCTTGCCGGCGCTAGTTCAATTCTAGGGGCGATAAACTTTATTACCACCATCTTTAATATGCGAACTCCAGGCATGACCTTGCATAAAATGCCGTTGTTTGTGTGGTCAATGCTCGTGACAGCGTTCTTGTTGTTGCTTTCACTGCCGGTTCTTGCTGGTGCTATTACCATGTTGTTGACCGATCGGAATTTCGGAACAACCTTTTTTGATCCCGCCGGTGGTGGTGATCCGGTAATGTTCCAGCACTTGTTCTGGTTCTTTGGTCACCCGGAAGTGTATATTATGATTTTGCCGGCCTTTGGTATCATTAGTCATGTGATTTCAACCTCCTCCAAGAAGCCGATTTTTGGTTATCTTGGCATGGCCTATGCGATGATTGCTATTGGCGTTGTCGGGTTTATAGTTTGGGCGCACCATATGTATACAGTCGGAATGCCTGTTGATTTAAAAGCGTATTTCGTTGCTGCAACCATGGTTATCGCGGTGCCGACGGGGATCAAGATATTCTCCTGGCTTGCTACCATGTGGGGCGGATCAATTACTTTTGATACGCCAATGTTATGGTCTATGGGCTTGATATTCCTGTTTACCGTGGGTGGTGTTACCGGTGTTGTTCTGGCAAATGCCGGTGTTGATATAGCATTTCATGATACATATTATGTGGTTGCTCACTTCCATTATACTTTGTCGCTTGGTGCGGTTACCGGTATTTTCGCTGGCTTTTATTATTGGTTCGAGAAGATGACTGGCTTCAAGTACAACGAGCTGCTTGGACGGTTGCATTTCTGGTTGACATTTATCGGGGTGAACCTCGTGTTCTTCCCGCAACACTTCCTAGGTATGCAAGGAATGCCACGGCGGATTGTTGCTTATCCTGATGCGTTTTCTTTTTGGAACGCGGTGTCTTCAATGGGTAATCTCATTTCGATGGCAGGTGCTGCAATGTTCCTTATCGTTATTATTGAGGCATTTGTTCGTCGTCGCAAAGGTGTGGCAAATCCATGGGGAGAGGGCGCAACTACATTAGAGTGGACTGTTTCGTCACCACCTCCGCATCATACATTCGAGGAGTTGCCGCGGGTTAAGTAGCCTGAGCAAAACAAGATAATGGCTGATATAGGCAATACACAAGCATATGAAATCAGACCGGCATTGCCGGCTGATTTTATAGCTTTGCTGAAACCGCGGGTAATGTCGCTGGTGGTATTTACGGCACTGGTCGGTATGTTGGCCGCTCCCGGTTCGGTGGATCCGGTTCTTGGGGTGATTTCAATTTTTGCTATTGCTCTGGGTGCTGGTGCGGCAGGTGCGTTAAATATGTGGTATGATGCCGATATTGACGCCAAAATGAGCCGCACTGCCAAACGTCCAATACCTGCCAAACGCCTATATGCAAAAGATGCTTTGGCCTTTGGTATGTTTTTATCATTGGTCTCGGTTATGATGTTAGCCGCGTCAGCAAGTTATTTTGCCGCTGGATTTTTGGCCTTCACCATTTTCTTTTATGTGGTTATTTATTCCATGGGGCTAAAACGCCGCACGCCGCAAAACATTGTTATTGGTGGAGCTGCCGGTGCATTTCCGCCAATGATTGGCTGGGCTGTGGCTACTGGCGGAGTGGATATGAATGCATTTATTTTGTTTGCAATAATTATGTTGTGGACACCGCCGCATTTTTGGGCACTGGCTTTATATAAACGTAGTGATTATGCCATTGCTGGTATACCGATGATGCCGGTGGTCAAGGGCGCGAAAAGCACCAGAGTGCAAATTTTTATCTATGCAATTCTATTGGCAATAACTGTATCATTACCGGTGTTTACCGGTCTTGGCGGTGTGGTTTATGCAATTGTCGCTACCATAAGCGGAGCAATGTTCTTGCTGCTGTCTTATCGTGTTCTGTCATCCAGAGCCGGTGATGATCCCGGTGATGCCAAGGCTGACCTTTATGCTGTTAAAAAAGGTGACAAGGCGGCGCGTAACTTGTTTGCGTTTTCCATCATTTTTTTGTTTGTTATATTTGCTGCGTTATTGGTCGAGCATGGCTTTGGTGGTTATGTTTCATTACCATTTGCAGTTTTCCAGGGAGCTTTATAATGAGTGAAGGTATCAGGTTAACAAAAGAGCAGGAAAAGGCGCGTAACCTTCGATCATGGGCAATCGCATTTGGTTTGTTTGCTTTTGTGGCAATAGTTTTTACTGTCACCGTTTATCGCAAAATGCAGGAGCTTGGTATTGATGCAGTCAGCTAAGCCGGCACCACAAAACAATAATCGCAAAGTGTTGATTTCCCTAAGCGTGCTTGTGCTGGGAATGACAGGTTTGGCCTATGCTTCGGTACCTTTGTATAAGCTATTTTGTCAGGTTACCGGGTTTGGCGGAACGCCTAGAATATCAACTATTGCCGCAGATGAAGTGTTGGAGCGCCAGATAACGGTTCGTTTTGACGCCAATGTTGATCGTAAGCTGGCGTGGAAGTTCAAGCCGTCGCAACTGACCCAGAACTCATTTGTTGGCGAGAGCGTGCTGGCCAGTTATCAAGCGACAAATATTTCTGATGAGCCTATTGCCGGAACTGCAACATTTAATGTATCGCCGGCCAAGGCTGCTCCATATTTTGTCAAGCTGGATTGTTTCTGTTTTACCGAACAAGTGTTACAACCCGGCGAAACTATGGACATGCCGGTTTTGTATTATATTGACCCGGAAATTGCCAATGACAAACATCTTGATGAAATAAAAACTATTACTTTATCTTATACTTTTTATAAAATGAAAAACTCTGAGACTGTTTCTGCAAGTACTAATAAAAGCAGTCTTGAAACCACTACGCTTCGATAATTAAAGAGGCAAAGCGGCGCGTTGCCGCAATCCGTTTCGGCGGGTGTAATATCAAAGGCGAATTTTCGCCGTTTCTTTATGGGGGCAGTACCTTGTCAGATCAAACCGCACAGCATGATTATCATCTGGTTGACCCGAATCCATGGCCGCTGGTTGGAGCATTATCAGCCTTTGTTATGGCCTTTGGTGGCGTTGCCTATATGAAGGGCATGTTCGGTATTCCCGAAGGTTCCCCATGGTTGCTAATTATTGGTTTTATTGGTGTGCTTGTCACCATGTATGGTTGGTGGTCTGACGTTATTCGCGAGGGAACCGAGGGTTTTCACACACCGGTTGTTGAAATGGGCATGCGTTATGGCATGATCTTGTTCATCATGTCCGAGGTAATGTTTTTTGTAGCTTGGTTCTGGATGTTCTTTGAAGGTGCAATGTTCATTGACACAAGAACTGCCGAAGTTTGGCCGCCAGCAGGCATTGAAACTTTCAATCCGTGGCACTTGCCGCTGGCCAATACTTTGGTTCTGCTATTGTCCGGTACTACAGTTACCTGGGCGCACCATGCCTTGATAGAGGGTGATCGTAAAAGCACCAAAATCGGTTTGTTGTTAACGGTTATCTTGGGCATGTCCTTTACTTATTTACAGGCTCTGGAATACATCCATGCCGGCTTTGCGTTCTCCGGTAGTTTGTATGGTGCGACATTCTTTATGGCCACCGGGTTTCATGGAGTTCATGTTATAATTGGAACAATATTCTTGGCTGTGTGCCTGTTTAGGGTAATGGGCGGGGCGTTCTCGCCGAAACACCATTTCGGATTTGAAGCTGCCGCTTGGTATTGGCATTTTGTCGATGTGGTATGGTTGTTCCTGTTTATCTTTGTCTATGTTGTATATGCTGGATAACCAAGGCAAAAGCCCTGTTTTTCAAGGGCTGGCAGGGCGTTGCCCTGCTTGTGGAAAAGGTAAGCTGTTCGCCGGTTATCTGAAGTTTGCTGATCGTTGTAATAGTTGCGAACTAGTTTTTGATACCGGTGATACAGGAGATGGGCCAGCTGTGCTTGTAATGAGCATAGTTGGTTTTCTGGTGGTGTTTCCAGCCTTGGCAGTAGAGAAAGTATTCAAGCCGGAAGTTTGGGTGCATGCTTTATTGTGGTTGCCGCTTTCAACATTGCTTGTGTTATTATTTCTACATCCGGCTCGTGGTATGTGGTACGGGTTGATGTTCAAGTTTAACGCCGGTGAAGCGGTGTTAGACGATGAAGCATTTCCAGTAAAAGTGGACACCGGTTTTGCGTCCGGAAATGCGCAAGAAGAAAGAACTAGAGAAAATCTCTAGCAAAACAGAAGATTAAGCAAATGATCAAGTTTAGGCCAGCGATTGGTATGAGTGTTGTAGTAGTATTGGCAACGATTATATTATTGGCTTTGGGACAGTGGCAGCTACAACGTCTGCACTGGAAAAATGAGTTAATCGCACAATTAGACAGCGCAAAACAACAATCGCCAATGGATATTACCGGTATTGAAATAACCGGCGATATGGCTTGGAAGAAAGTATCGGTGCGCGGGAATTATCGCCCAGAATATTCATTGACCCGTATCTATGGAATATCTGGTGGAGTGCCAGGTTATAGGTATTTGAATGTTTTTGAAACTGTTGACGGGCGCAATTTGTTTGTGGTGCGTGGCTTTGTTCCAGACCGGGCGGGTATAAAAATTGCCGCTTTGCCTACGGCACAAATTACACTGGTCGGCCTGTTGCGATCGGTAGGTAGCGAAAACTGGCTGACCCCTGTTCCTGATCTAGAGGAAAAAATTTGGTATCGTCGAGATCTGGCATCTATGGCAACAGCAATAAGTTTGCAAGAAAACTATGAAGCCAATTTCACACTTGATCTGACAATAGCCGATAGTGACAAGCAGTGGCCAAAGCTGGTTGGTGCTCCGCCAGAGCCGGTAAATAATCATCTTGATTATGCTTTGACATGGTTTGGCATGGCGTTGGTGTTATGGGTGATATATTTTGCTTGGCATTTCAAGAACGGCCTTTTAGTTTTTCGAGGACGTAAAAAATAACGAACAATCGATGTGATTGTGTACTGAATAGTTGGGAAATATTTTGTCTTTGTTTCGATCAGATTATGAAGATAGTGTTGAAAACTTAAGCTTTGGCAAGGCGGTTTTGCGTGTGCCAAAATTTGAGAATTACGATGATTGGCTACGGTTACGAGCCAGCAGCATGGCTTTTTTACAGCCGTGGGAGCCAAAGTGGGCGAAAGATGAATTAACGCAATCGTCCTATAAACGTCGTGTTCGTCATTATAACGAGGATCGAATACGCACAACCGGCTATGCGTTTTTTATCTTTCGGGAAAGCGACAATGTATTGGTCGGCGGCTGTAACTTATCAAATGTTCGCCGTGGAGTTTCGCAAACAGCATCACTTGGTTATTGGATCGGCGCATCGTTTCAACGCCAAGGGTTGACCGCCGATGCGGTGCAGGCTGTGGTCGGGTTCTGCTTTGATAATTTGGGCTTACATCGGGTGGAAGCGGCCTGTATTCCCGATAATTTGCCATCACAATTATTGCTGAAAAAATGCGGGTTTATCGAAGAAGGCTTGGCAAAAGAATACTTGAAGATAAATGATAAATGGCAGGATCATAAATTATATGCACGAGTGGTAAAGTAAGAGGTTATTTCTGATATTTATGCGTGACCTGTGGTGTCGCTTAACCGGTCGGGATCAACGCCGATCTTGAACATGGCACGGCTCCATTTGCTGGCAAAATCCTGATCGAATAATAAATCATCATCGGCTTCGCAGACCAGCCATGCATTTTGCTCTAACTCGAATTCAATTTGACCCGCCCCCCAACTGGACAGTCCGAGTGCTAACAGACATTGTTTCGGAGGATCACTAGAAGCCATAGCCTGTAAAACCTCCTTAGAGGCGGATAATCCTATATTGTCAGTTACCCGTATGGTTTCATCAGGTTTGTCATATTCCAGAGAATGCAAAACAAAGCCCCGCTCCGGATCGACAGGGCCGCCGCTCAAGACCGGCATGTCCGGTGGCGAATTGTTTTCGGTGTCAATGTCAAGTTGCTTTAATAACATGGGAAACCGTAAGATATGCATTGGTTGATTGATAATTATTCCCATGGCGTGATGTTCATCGTGAGCGCACATATACAATAAAGTCTGCGCAAAGCGGGGATCCCCCATGCTAGGTGCGGCAATTAACATTTTGCCGGCTAAATATCCTTGTTGCGTATCCACAAAAGCAGTTTCCATCAAATCAGGCTTATCGGCAAGTGGTTTGCCGTAAAAAACAATAAATCGTCATACCAGCTATTCTTACTTTGCGGTGGTGCAAAAGCGAATGGCGGAAAACAGAATCCCTGAAATTAAAACAATAATTCCCTTAAGGGTGAATAAGGGTCAGCGGCCAAACCCTTGTTAGCAATCATTGGTAAAGAAGCTAGGTTAAACGAGGATCCGTTGGCAAAGATTGCACCCTCATTGACCCTTATTCAACTTTGATTGACGTGGATAAGTTTCAAACACACTCGCTTTGTCACCACCTGCTATAATGGTTCTGCAGCAGGTCATAAGCTATCTGTTTGCGGCTATTTGACATTGTTAATACTTATAGAACTCTACAAAACATGGGTTTTGCTGGTGATTGCTAGGAATGATTGTAGAAAAACAAGTTTGTATTGCTAAGCCATTTTTAGATTTATCCACCGGGGAAACCTATAATTGGAAAACTTGTTTTTTTTAGCACTTAAAAATTAAAACAAATGAAGAAGATTACGCTAGATTGAAATTTAGAGATTCGAAGGAGAAAACAATGACCATCAAGCAAGGCGATAAATTACCCGATGCCAACTTCATGAGCATCACGAAGGCTGGCCCAGAGCCACTAACAACGAAAAGTGTATTTGCCGGTAAAACAGTGGCGCTGTTTTCCTTACCCGGAGCATTTACCCCAACTTGTAGCGCTCAGCATTTACCGGGATATATCAAATTGGCATCAGAGCTCCGCGCCAAGGGCGTCGACGTGATCGCTTGCACTTCGGTCAATGATATGTTTGTCCTTCATGCTTGGGAAAAAGAACAAGCAAGCGCCGATGACGTTTTGATGTTGGCTGATGGTAATGGCGAGTTCGTCAAAGCCTTGGGATTGGACTTTGATGGATCGGCATTTGGTATGGGAACACGGGGTCAAAGGTTCTCAATGCTTGTAAAAGATGGTATCATTACCCATATAAACATAGAACAACCGGGTGAGTTTCGCGTTTCCTCTGCGGAGTTCTTGTTGCAGCAGTTATAATGAGCTTGCTTACTGGTGATCAGACTGTGCTTGGGGCAATGTCTTAAAAAGGAAGAATAAATCATGGACTTGATTTTTATTGTAGTATTGCTTGCAGTAGTAATTATATTTGGCCTGATGGCGTTAAAAACGGTTCGCCAAGGTCAAGAGTGGACTGTTGAACGTTTTGGTCGTTACACCAAAACTTTGAACCCTGGATTTCATATAATTATCCCGTTTGTCGATAGAATTGGCTATAAGATGAGTGTTCGCGAGCGGGTGGTCGATATTCCCAATCAGGAAGTCATCACTAAGGACAATGCCATGGTTTCGGTCGATGCGGTGGTGTTTGTGCAGGTCATGGACGCGGCCCGCGCCGCTTATGAGGTCGATAGTCTTGATTTTTCGATCATCAACCTTTGTTTGACTAATATTCGTACTCAAGTTGGGTCGATGGATTTAGATGAAGTGCTGTCTCGACGTGATGAAATCAATGCCATGTTGCTAGGTGTGATAGACAAGGCCACCAATCCGTGGGGCGTAAAAGTCACCCGTATAGAGATCCGCGATTTAACTCCGCCACCGGATATTACCAATGCTATGGCCAAACAAATGAAGGCCGAACGCGAAAAACGCGCTGATATTTTAACCGCTGAGGGCGATCGCCAGTCAGCAATTTTGCGTGCTGAAGGTGACAAACAGTCTGCGGTTTTGGAGGCAGAAGGTCGTAAAGAAGCCGCTTTTCGCGATGCTGAGGCTAGAGAGCGCCTTGCGCAAGCGGAAGCCAAGGCCACTGAGATGGTTTCTGAAGCCATTGCTAAAGGCGATGTGCAGGCGATCAATTACTTTGTTGCGCAAAAATACGTGGCAGCCTTTGAGAAACTGGCAATGAGTGATCAACAAAAAACCGTTATTATTCCAGCTGATTTTTCTTCACTTGCAGCAACTCTTGGCGGTGTTACCGCTTTGGTTGAGGCAACGTCCGGCAAGAAGAAAGGTTGATAGCATGGCGGAACTAATTGATTTTCTTCAGGCAATGACGATCTGGCACTGGATGGCATTTGCCGGGATACTATTGCTGTTTGAATTACTAACTGGCGGTACAACTTTCTTGCTATGGCCAGCAGCGGCAGCATTTTTGGTTGGCTTATTAAACCTGTTTGGCTTTATGAATTGGCAAGCTGATTTTACGGTTTTTGCTGTTCTAACTGCTGTTCTAATTTGGCTTGGGCAGGTCTATGTCAGGCCACGTATGAAAAAAGGAGACAAGGAACACTTAAATAAACGTGCCGCAAGAATGATTGGTCAAGTGGGCGAGGTGACTGCTGAGTTCAAAAATGGTCGCGGGCGGGTTAACCTTGATGATACAAGGTGGAGCGCGATTTCAGCAGATGACAGTAACTTGGCCATAGGCAGTAAAATTATCGTTGAGAAACTTGACGGTGTGACTGTGATTGTAAAGTTAGCCTGAATCTAACTTATACTAGGGAAAAGGCAGATCATAAGCTCTGCCTTTTTACATTATTCATTTTGCAAAGCCTCTGGATACGGAACACTGTAAAGACCTTTGCTGTCATGTCCGACTGTGGCCAAGTATAATTGGTTGTTGCCAGGGATTACTACTGAAATTTCAGTGAAAACCGATCCATCATGAACCGAGTAAAACAAGACTGTTTCCCCATTTTCGCTAAGAGCCATATAACTGGTTTCGCGTGATACCGGCATCATTGTAACAGGCAGTCGTAGCAAAAGCTGTTTAATCCATGGGTTTTTGTGGATCCAATCTATAGTGCCGGATCGTTGTTTTATCATACCAACCCAGATGTTTCCGTTTGCATCACGATCAAGACCGTCTGGCATTGCCGGCATATCCTTTTGAACAATCTCACTTTGCCCGGATCGCGAGCCGCTTATGAACATTCTTTGAATTTGAAACTTAACAGTTTCGGCTATCAACAGGCTTTGATCTTCTCCGTATTCATTGCTTTCAACTAAAATACCATCAGGAAAGGTGAAGTTTTTCGAGATCAGGGACACAGAATAGGAATCAAAATCATATAACCAAACAAGACCGTTTTGCCCTAATGATACGGCTTCGCGATAAGTGCCGCCCCCGCCCATGGAAGCATTTTCATAAGAAAATGGCTCGGTGAAATAAATACGCTGGCCATCAGCGCTTACATCAAGGTCATTGCAAAAAGCCAGTGGTCGTGAAGTGGATTGCTTAAGTAGGGGAGTAGATAGCCCCACGCCATCACCAATTGCAAACACTTCTGGCGCGAGGCCAATTCCCGAAACCTGCGGTACTTCCAATACCAATGGGGTAATCTGCTTATTGGTTAAGTTAAGTTGATATAATCCTACACGTTCGTTCTGCGGGTAGACTGCATCATACAAAAATGAGGAGCAAAAATACACTATATTGCTATTATCCGGCGCAATGCGGGCTCCGGCGGGCATTAGGGGGGCATCAACAAAGCGCTTTGCTGTTTGTGTTTTGAAATCGATTTTCCAGAACCACCCATCAATTCCAGTAGCAAGCGCAAAGTTCTGATCTTTAAATAAAACAATCTCGTCATAACCTGGAAGTTCCAGCGCAATCTGTGTAACCGATTTGGCAATAACATCTTCATTTGCTGTGACGGCCAAAGTTTGCGGTGAAACTTTACCTAATGCAAATGCCGGACTGATTTTAATATAAGAAGGAGGAGAAGATTTTATCCACCATGCGCCAAATACGATTGAGACAAAAACAACTACAAACCCAAATACTTTTACCATAATATTCTCCTCGGATTTGTTTTGCCCTATTTTACGAATTAGGCAAGTGTCAAGCCACATTTGATTTTAACTATACTCCATCAGCCCAAAAAGTGGGTATGGAGCATTTGCCAGCAAAAGTGTGTGCGGTTTTGAGGCATTTTAGTTACGCGCCGCTTATATGAAAAACCGCATACACTTTTTCATGCGGCGCTTAGAGAAAATGCGACCACTTAAAAAGCTTTTTGAATAAGTTTATGGGAAAATAAAAGGTTATATTCAAAACACTGCCATATTCGGTATTTTGAATATGACATAGCGTAATTGTGATTGGTGGTTGTGCGCTTGATCGTCTAATTGTTATTTATGGTGTTAGGAAAGTAAAATGATCAAATTGGTACTGGCTGCGGCTTTGGCGTTATTTATATTGGGTGATGCAACCGCTTATGCGACTGATGAACAGCCAAAGGTAAAGGCGGTTTATTTTTATGCCAGCTGGTGTTCAAATTGTAAAATTGTCGACCCAATATTGGACAAAGCTCGCATGCAAACACAAAATCTGCCTGTGCAGCATTTAACGCTAGATTTTTCCAACGCTCAAACTTGGGATAAAGCTATGGAAATAGCTCTCGATAATGATGTGGTTGCGACATATAATGCTTATGCAGGAACCACAGGAATGGTGGTTTTGCTGGCGGCAGACACCGGAGAGCAAATAGATTGCGTAAACCGATTGTTTACAGTCGGGACTATGTCTCTGGCATTTGAACGGGCGGTGGAACGGGTCGAGACACTGGCCGTTGGTTTGCGTGATACCGGCTCAATGGTTTGTCCTACTGGCCGGCCAGCTCCATAGATAGGAAACACTTTAATGTTCAAGTTCATTATTATTGCATTGGTTTCATTGGGATTTGTATCTCTTACCGGTATTGCTAGTGCTGCAAACGAGCGACAGCCGAACCCAGAGCAGGTGAAGCAAATCCAAACTGATCAACCATTGTTGGCGGTTATGTTTTATTCCAATTGGTGTGGTGCATGTTTAATTCTTGATCCAAAAATAGAAGCGGTAAAACCATTATTCAAAGATCGCCCAGTTGATTTTGTGAAGTTTGACTTTTCGTTTGCACTAGTCAAAGGCAAAGCCCTGCAAGCCTTGGCCGAGGAAAAGAATTTAAGCGCAATATACAAGAACAACAAAGGAAAAACCGGCTTTATGTTACTGGTGGATCCGATTTCCTCCTTGGTGCTAGATGTGGTCATTATGGGCGATAGTGCAAATGATATAGCCATAAAACTGGATTACTATTTGCGCCGGGATGCGCCTGCTGCAAGTTAGTTTTCGGTGTGGATTTGCTGTCTTGCTTTTTCTAGTAACTCGTCCATTTGTCTTCTGATCTGGTGGTCAGATTGCTCGACATTGGCTGCATCAAGGTCGGCACGTAATTTGCGAAATACATCATCATCACCGGCTTCTTCAAAATCGGCGACTATAACTTCTTTGGCGTAATCTTGTGCTTGTTCTTCACTTTTGCCCATAAGTCCGGCAGCCCAAAGCCCAAGTAGTTTATTACGTCTGGCAGCGGCTTTGAATTCAAGGTTCTGGTCAAGAGCAAATTTGTTTTCAAAGCCTTTTTCGCGATCATCAAAAGTATTCATTGTTCATTCCGTCATGCTATTGAGATTATTTCGCCCATTGGTTAACCCGAAGTCGCAGGTAAATCAATCAGTAGATTGCATTGTTATCAGCAAATCCCTGCTGTAAGTTGCCAGTGAATTTGGCGATTGATTCTAGCAACTTATTGATAATATTAAGAGGGTGTCCCGGTTTGTCACGACGTAAAAAAATATACGAAGGTAAAGCGAAAATTCTTTATGAAGGTCCGGAGCCAGGTACTCTGATTGCCCATTTTAAAGATGATGCAACAGCTTTTAATAATCAAAAGCACGGGCAGATAGAGGGCAAAGGAGTTCTAAATAACCGAATAAGTGAACTACTAATGACCCGGTTAGAGGAAATAGGCATTCCGACACATTTTATCAAACGCCTGAATATGCGAGAGCAGCTGGTGCGCAAAGTGGAAATAATTCCGTTGGAAATGGTTTGTCGCAACGTAGCTGCCGGGACAATTTGCAAGCGCTTTGGTTTAAAAGAAGGCGAGAAATTACCTCGCCCTATCATTGAATATTACTTAAAAGATGATGATCTGGGTGATCCATTGGTGAATGAAGATCATATTTCGGCATTTGGCTGGGCCGCGCCGCAAGAGATGGATGATATGGTCGCTATGACCTTTAGGGTGAATGATTTTTTGTCAGGTCTATTCGGCTCTATTGGAATTCGCCTGATTGATTTTAAGCTTGAATTTGGCAGGCAATTTGAAGGTGATATGGTTCGAACTATATTGGCCGATGAAATAAGTCCCGATAGTTGTCGGCTATGGGACATTAAAAATAACAGGAAGCTGGATAAAGATCGCTTTAGACAAGACCTCGGTGATGTTCCAGAAGCATATGCAGAAGTAGCCAGGCGATTGGGTGTGTTAAAAGGCGTGGCAAATTTGAAAATTGTTTCCAAGGAGAACGCAAAATGAAGGCGATTGTCAAAGTACAACTAAAGTCAGGCGTGCTTGATCCGCAGGGCAGGGCAATTACCGGAGCTCTGCAGGCTTTAGGATACGAGGAAGTGATTGACGTTCGGCAAGGAAAAATAATCGAATTGGACTTACAGGGAACGGATCACGCTCTAGCAAAGCAGAGGGTTAGCGCGATGTGTGGTGAATTACTGGCAAATACCGTAATTGAGCAGTTTTCTGTAGATATTATTGATTAACCCAGATTGTTGAACCACTAAACAAGGAAGGAAACGGTTATGCGAGTTGCTGTTATCGTATTCCCCGGATCAAATTGTGACCGTGATGCTGCCGACGCCATTCTGCAAGTAACAGGGCGTTGGCCAAAAATGGTTTGGCACCGTGAAGCCGAGCTAAACAATATTGACCTTGTGGTTCTTCCCGGAGGATTTGCTTATGGCGATTACTTGCGCCCTGGTGCCATTGCTGCGCAATCGCCGATTATGCAGCAAGTACTTAAGCATGCTCGCGATGGTGGTTATGTCCTGGGGATATGTAATGGCTTTCAAGTGTTGACAGAAATAGGGTTGTTGCCCGGGGTTTTAATGCCCAATTCAGGCATGAAATTTGTTTGTAAACCGGTAAAACTAAAAGTGGAAAACTGTGACACTTCTTTCACTAAAGGTTATAAAAACAAGGCGAGTATCAATATTCCAATAGCCCACCATGATGGAAATTATCTAGTGCAAGATGATGAGTTATCGCAGCTGGAAGATAATGGGCAGGTGGCGTTTCGCTATGAAACTAATCCAAATGGCTCGGTGAATGATATTGCTGGGATTATTAATAGCCAAGGAAATGTGTTGGGCATGATGCCCCACCCGGAAAGGGCAATGGGTAAAACGGATGAAAATAAAGACGGCGAAATTTTATTCAAAAGCCTAATGGAAGCATTACAATGAGCGAAGGTGTGGAAATAACTGCGGAAATAATTGCCGAACACGGCCTTAACCCCGAAGAATATAATATTCTTCTCCAGCAACTTGGCAGAACGCCAAATCTTAACGAGTTAGGTATTTGTTCGGTAATGTGGTCGGAGCATTGTTCCTACAAGTCTTCTCGAATTCATTTGGCAAAGTTTCCAACCACTGGAAAAAAAGTTATTTGCGGCCCTGGCGAAAATGCCGGAGTTATCGATATTGGCGATGGTGATGCAGTAATATTCAAGATGGAAAGCCATAATCACCCGTCATTTATCGAGCCCTATCAAGGAGCTGCGACTGGTGTTGGCGGTATTATGCGCGACGTATTTACCATGGGGGCAAGGCCAATCGCCTTGCTGAATGCTTTGCGGTTTGGCGAACCGGGGCACTATAAAACCCGCTCATTGGTCGCAGGTGTAGTGGCCGGTATAGGGGGTTATGGCAATTGTGTCGGTGTTCCAACTGTTGGTGGTGAGATAAACTTTGACGCCGGATATAATGGTAATATTCTGGTGAATGCCATGTGTGTTGGTCTAGCCAAAACAGATAGTATTTTTTATTCAGCGGCAAAAGGCGTTGGTAATTCAATACTTTATGTTGGTGCTCGCACTGGCCGCGACGGTATTCACGGGGCGACAATGGCTTCGGCAGAATTTGACGATGATGCTGAAGAGAAACGGCCGACCGTTCAAGTTGGTGATCCGTTTACTGAAAAACGCTTAATCGAAGCGTGCCTTGAACTGATGGCAACAGGAAACATAATTGCCATACAGGATATGGGTGCGGCTGGCTTGACTTCTTCATCGATCGAGATGGCTGACAAGGGCGGCGTTGGTATTGAAATAGATCTTGATCGAGTGCCACAACGCGAGAACAATATGAGCGCGTACGAGATGATGCTTTCCGAAAGTCAGGAAAGAATGTTGATCGTGCTTAAGCCCGGAACCGAGGCAGAGTCACGAAAAATTTTCACCAAATGGGAACTGGATGTCGATATTATTGGGAAGACCACAGATACCGGCCGTTTAGTTTTACAGCACCAAGGCGAGATGGTTTGCGATTTACCGATTGCTCCGCTTTCTGACATGGCACCAAAGTATGACCGGCCATGGGTGAAAACTGCCAAAGCACCAAGACTTGATGCTGGAACATTACCGCAAAGAGACCCAATTGATGTGCTTTGTCGGTTAATGGCCTCGCCTGATATGGTTTCAAAACGTTGGGTATGGGAACAATATGATCGTCATGTAATGGGTGACACGTTGATGGCATCTGCTAGCGGGTGCGATGCGGCAATAGTTCGTATTCGCGATAGCGAAAAAGCATTGGCTATTAGTTCTGATTGTACGCCTAGATATGTTCAGGCTGATCCCTATCGCGGTGGAAAACAAGCAGTTGCCGAGAGCTGGCGTAATTTGATCGCGGCTGGTGCCAAACCTATTGCAATCACTGACTGTCTAAATTTTGGTAACCCAGAGAGGCCAGAAATTATGGGACAGCTTGTCCAAGCGATTGAAGGTATGAGCAAGGCTTGTAAGAAATTATCCTATCCAGTGGTTTCAGGAAATGTGTCCTTGTATAATGAAACCAAAGGCTCCGCGATTCCACCAACACCAACCGTTGGCGGGGTGGGAATAATCAAAGACATATCCATGGCCATTGGTTTTTCCAGTGCAAGGCAAGGTGATATGCTGGTTTTGGTTGGCAGAACAAGAGGTTGGCTTGGTTCGTCGATATATGCCCGGGAAATAGAAAATTTAATTGGCCACAGGCCACCACCAGTCAGTTTGTCGACTGAACTACAAAATGGAAAGTTCGTCAGGAAAGCTATTAAAAAATCATTATTGCGAGCGGTGCATGACTTATCTGATGGGGGGCTGGCTTGTGCTGCTGTAGATATGGCAATGGCTAGTAATGTTGGAATTGTATTGGATCCGCACAGCACGCTTCCTGATAATGCTTGGTATTTTGGTGAGGATCAGGCACGTTATTTACTGTCTATTGATGCAGCCAATTATAATAAATTACAACAACTATCTGTTAAAAAGGGTGTTTTGTTGAGCTATGTTGGTGAGGTTAAGGGTGATGATATAAGACTTGGCTCGGCCAGAATAAGATTAAGTGATTTACAGATTAAATGGGAACAATGGTTTCCAGAATTTATGGAGAAAATTGATGCCAATGCAGGCAAGTGAAATAACTGATATGATTCAAGCTGCAATACCTGATGCAAAAATTGAAATTGAAGATTTAGCCGGAGATGGTGATCATTATAAAGCACGAGTAGTATCGGTGTCATTTGCCGGACTCTCACGTGTACGTCAGCACCAGATGGTCTACGCAGCATTACAAGGTAAGATGGGCGGCGAATTACACGCTTTGGCACTGGAAACAGCGGTAGAATAATTTTGACCGACAAATCATTAGATATGGGGCAGTTGGGTTTTGGGGTTGCCGGGCCGCTTGCTTCACCTGTTGTTTCTTCGGCGCATACCGAGAGTTTGATTGAACAAGCATTAGGTGGTGGTATCCGGTTTTTTGATACGGGTCCTTCTTATGGTTCAGGTCGTGCAGAGCAGCGATTGGGTAGGGTAATTGCCAGAACTCAACGAAAAAATATGTTTGTCTCCACTAAGGCTGGTTTGACAGAACAAGGCAAAAGAGATTTTTCGCCAACTAATATTTCAAACAGTCTGCATCGTTCGCTGGAGCGGTTACAAACAGACCATGTGGATTGTTTCTTTCTGCACGGAATTGCCTCCATGGAGTTAAATCAGGAATTAATGTCGGCATTGGCAGATTTACGCTCACAAGGCTTATTTTTGAAACTTGGTATTGCGGGGCAGGGAAGGATACTTGATATTGTTATTGCTGATAGACGCTCATTTGATATGGTGATGTTGGCAATGGGGCCTAACCAATTGGCTAACAACCTTGATCGTGCTGTTGCTGCCAGAAAAGCCGGCCTGCAAGTGATCGGTATTGAAATGCTTGCGCATACCAGAAGTCCGTGGAAGTTGTCTATTAGTCCTGCTGATTTGTGGCACATGGCTAGATATTTACGTCGGGGAGGGCAGGTTCAAAAAGCGCAATCAACAATGACAGTATTAAAGCAGGCGTTGGAGTTTGAACAAATCGATATGGTATTAAGCTCTACTACCAAAAAAGAACACCTGCAAGAATGGCTAGACTGCCTTGACGAACGCAAGGACACTCCCTAAGTGCGTTGTACAATAAATCCCTGAAAGGTAACTATTATGACTGATCAAGCAATATTCGATCATATTAAATCGACTTTAGAAGCAGACGATGTTGTTTTGTATATGAAGGGTAGTCCGGTGTTTCCACAATGTGGTTTTTCATCTTTGGCCACAAAAATTCTTGATGTGATTGGTGTGGAGTTTAATTCGGTAAACGTGCTTGAAGATATGGCTGTGCGTGAAGGTATTAAGGAGTTTGCTAAATGGCCGACTATTCCACAACTTTATGTCAAAGGCGAATTGGTTGGCGGCAGTGATATCATGCGTGAAATGTACGAAAGCGGTGAGTTAAAAACTTTATTGCAGGAAAAAGGCGTAAAAATCGCTAATTAGGAATTTTATTTAGCAATAAAAAAAGGCCGCATTTGCGGCCTTTTTCGTATCGGTTTCAAACAGGTTTTATGAATAAAATTCGATAACCAAGTTTGGTTCCATACGTACCGGATACGGTACATCAGCAAATTCTGGAACACGCAAATAAGTGGCGCTCATAGATTTGCCTTCAACTTCTACATAATCAGGCAGATCCCGCTCAGGGCTTTCAAGAGCCTCAAGCACTAAAGCCATTGAGCGTGACTTCTCGCGAATTTGAATAACATCACCAACTTTACAGCGGTAACTAGGAATATTAACTTTGCGGCCATTGACTGTGACATGTCCGTGATTGACAAATTGCCGTGCTGCAAAAACAGTTGGTACGAATTTGGCGCGATATACCATGGTATCGAGGCGTGATTCTAATAAACCAATTAGGTTCTCGGCTGTATTGCCTTTAAAGCGTTGAGCATCGGAATAAATACGGCGGAACTGCTTTTCAGTGATATTGCCGTAATACCCTTTTAGTTTTTGTTTAGCTCGTAACTGCAAACCAAAATCAGAGGTTTTACCTTTACGGCGTTGGCCGTGCTCACCGGGGCCATAAGATCTTTTGTTAACTGGACTTTTTGGACGACCCCAGATGTTTTCACCCATGCGGCGGTCAATTTTGTATTTCTGGCTATGACGTTTGGTCATATTCATGCCTCTTTCTTCATGACACAAACCGGCAATCCGAATAATTTGGACAGCGATTACAACGGCGGTTTTGCGACAACCCGTAATTTCCTGTTAAAGACGAGCTTTCCCAGAAGTTTGGCGGAATTTAGCGATGAAAGCGGAACTGTCAAGCACTTATGCCGCTTGACCTGTTTCTAGTTTTTGCCGCATTTGCCAGAAACGTAATGTTCGCTTTGCGGCGTCTTCTGGGATTGATATGTATAGCTCCCGAAGATCCCCTGCAATTCCCGTGTTTTTATTGGCATTTCGGCTAACAAGAAGTGTAATTGTCACAAACATTGCTGTATCAAATCCAACACCACGGCAGATCAAAGCCAGTGCATCAACGTCATCACGTTGTAAAACCCTGTCAATAGTTCCATAATCAACATTGGCTAGTTTTGCCAAGCCGAGCGTAAATGACAACCTTTCGCCGGCTCGTTCAAATTTGATTAATCCCGCACCATCTAATTTTCCTTTTGCATGCAGTCCGTCTATGAAGAAACAGGCTTTTTGATAACCTTCTGGTAGTTCTTGGGGCTTTTCTATGGTTTTTGTTTTTACTTTTGCTAATGCTTCTTCCAATACTTTTGGGTCTATTTCCTGATTGCGGCTGAGTATTCTTTCTCGTACAGTTTTTTCTGCAAACAGATACATTTCGTTCATCAGGTCAGCTGGAAGATCTTGGTGTTCAACTAATGGTGCTTGTAGTGCGGTAACGGTTTCTGATCTTGAAACCATTTTTTGCATTGATTGCCGGTTAAATCTAGCACCGCGATTATTAGCCAATGTTACCAAGGTTTTGTCATTGGCGTGATCCACTAGATCGCTGGTTACTTCGGCGCTTAATGTTTCTCTGGTCGAGATCACCTGCATATGTTGTTGCTTACCGGTGGTAATAATTTCTTGCAGGTGTCGATCCTGTAGTATCGGAGAGTTAGCCAAAACTGGCTCAGCGATATCAATCTCATCACTGGCTAACTGGCGCAATAGTTGTAATGGAGCTTTAGGTTTGCTCGCAAACTGTAAAGCCATTTCTTTGCGGACTTCTTTTTGCATCTCGCTGGTAACACGGCATAGAATTTCATCGAAATGTTCATTTTCGATACTTGAGCAGGTGTTTTGGTTGGCGAAATACAAATCAGTAACATCGCGCAGTAATTCTCGTCGCCGCTCAGAAGAGGTTTCGCTGGCCAGCTCAGTAAGTTTTATTAGTGAAGATGTTGCACTCATTTATTGTTCTCATTCTCCTCTTAGTTGTGTGTCGGAGGTAGTGTTGTTAGTAATTGGTGGCGTTATTTTATTAACCGTGTGCCTTACAGATATAGGAGGAGGTAATGAGTGCCGTGTGACCTTGTTAACTCTCGGCTTTGCTGTAACGCCTACAGGTATTGGGGCTGTGGCTGACATGTTGTTTTGATCTTCTATTGGTGAATTGGCAGAAGTTTTTTGTAGAGCCAGCTCTATTTGTTGCTCCAACCTGCTGGAAATACCTGATACACAACAAGGGCTGTATCTTGCGGTGGTAACCGCCGTTTTAAGCAAGCACATTCCTTGTGAGCCAGCAATTCCCGGGCGTTGCCATGTCCATGCCTTGCATTGCGGATCAGCCGCGCACCGTGCCCAACAAGAACCCGCGCCGTCTTGTCCAACTGAAACCCGCTGATAGGTGGCTCCGGATCGTTCAGTATTATATTCGCGCATTTGCGCGTGAACAGCCGGTGCAGCCAATAGCAATACGACCAAAATGCCTGAAGCCAGACTAAAACGAGCCATTAAAATATCTCCAATAATATTATAGATATTCCAATAAAGCCCTTAAAAAACAATCAACGTGATTGCTTTTCAGCAGATATAGTTGCCATATTCTCAAACTTGGCAGTTAACTCATTGTAAAATGTTGCCAACCCCTCATCTGCTTCCGATAAAATCTGTGGCGGCAGGGTGCTTAGGGGTCTGCTGCTAACTCCTTTATGTGCTGTTTGCATAAAGCCTTTCCATATATCGGCGGGAAAGCCTCCTCCTGTGACCTTTTTCATTGAAGTGTTGTCATCATTACCGAGCCAGACACCGGTGGTCAGTTGGGCGGTGAAGCCGATAAACCATGCATCACGCCATTGCTGAGAAGTGCCTGTTTTTCCGGCCACTTGGCGGCCATTGAGTTGTGCTTTGCGTCCGGTTCCATACAATACTACTTCTTGCATCATGCTGGTCATGGACTGCGCATATTCATATTTAAAAACTTGTTGTGGGTTGGTTTGCGGACGTGTGAAGAGTACTTTCCCCGAAGATGTGGAAATTTCTTCTATCAAATAGTTTTCTTGCAAAGAGCCATCATTTCTGAAAACCGCAATAGCTTGTGTTAAGTCCCAAAGCGTTACTTCTTGTGCGCCTAGAGCGATCGAGGGTAATGGTTGCAATGGTGTGGATATTCCAAATCGTTTTGCCAAGTTTGCAACCTTATCAGCGCCAATGTCATTGGTTATTTGCGCTGATACCGTGTTGATTGATCGTCTAAATGCTTCACGAATTGTAACTCGTCCGCGATAGTTTTCTTCGTAATTTCCCGGCGACCAACCAGCAATTTCTATTGGTTCGTCACGCCGTATGCTAGAGGGTACGAATCCGGCTTCTAATGCTGCGGCATATACAAAAGTCTTAAATGCAGACCCCGGTTGTCGCTTGGCACTAATGGCGCGATTGAATTGACTTTGTTGGTATGAAGCCCCGCCAACTAACGCCCGAACAGCACCGGTGGGGTCAATCGTTATCAATGCCCCCTGACTTAGATTGTAATTCGCTCCAACCTGATTAATTTTTGTCTCTATACTGTTTTCTGCTGCTGCTTGTAATGTCGGGTTGATGGTAGTTTTTATCACCAAGTCTGGGATCCGTCCGCCAGTGAGTTTTATCGATCTTTCGACTGCGAAATCAAAAATGTAGCCATGATCTGGCTCGTTTATTACTGGCACTGGTATCGCTGGAGCAAGCAGTGACGTTTGCAGTTGGGCATCTGTGATATATCCTTGGGCTCGCATGGCCTGTAATACCAAGGTCGTTCTTTTTTGGGCTAATTCAAGGTTAAGGTGCGGTGCGTATTTTGACGGGGCTTTTGGTAAACCGGCTAACATTGCCATTTCCGATAAACTTAACTTGCCCAAAGGCTTGTTAAAATAACGTTTCGATGCCGCAACAACCCCATACGATCGATTACCTAGATAGATACGGTTCAAATATAGGCTAAGAATTTCATTTTTGCTTAGGCGTTCTTCCAGCTTTCTAGCGAGAAGCATTTCTTGAAATTTACGTTTTAAAGTCCGATCAGGTGTCAGCAATAGTCTCTTGACAAGTTGTTGGGTAATGGTTGAGCCGCCTTGCGCTGTTTCACCGGCACGTAAATTAGAGATTATGGCTCGAAAAATTCCTTTTTCATCTACACCATGATGTTGGTAAAACCGTTGATCCTCGATAGATATAAACGCTTGTAGTAGTTGCTTTGGCATATCCTTGGCCATAATAACCTGTCCGTATCGGGGGCCGCGTCTTGCCAATATTTCGCCATTCATATCAAGTAATACAAATGATCGTTGTTTGCCTACAGACCAAAGAGTATCAATTTCTTGTGGCAATTCTGGAATATTATCAAAGAAATATCTCTGAGCTATCAATCCACCAGAAGTTATTATTAGCAAAGCCGCTATTATTGCCCATAACCATTTTGCACGATTTTTGCTTTGATGTAGATCATCTTGATGCAATATGTCGGCACGAAAAGGTTTCATCACTTTTGTTATACTCCATCGACCCAAAAATGGGTACCGGTTTTTGGATAAGTTGATGGATCACTAAAGAAATTTATACTCAAAACATCGTTCAATTTGAGTATAGATGGTAATTTCAATGTCGAATAGACTAGCAAACATTAAATTCAGTAAGTAAAAGCTTGAAACATGGAAGAGTTTTGGAAAAAAACTAAAATGTCCTCTTGGACGAAAAAACAATGGGAATCGCTTTGCGATGGCTGTGGTAAATGCTGCATGATCCGCCTTGAAGATGAAGATACTGGGATTATTCATACAACTAATGTTGCCTGTAAGTTGTTTGATCGAACAAATTGCAATTGTTATGATTATCCAAACCGCAATGAAAACGTACCTGATTGTGTAACCTTGTCGCCTGACAATGTGGCCAAATTGCATTGGATGCCTGATACCTGTGCCTATCGTTTGATCGCCGAGGGTAAGCCGTTATTTGATTGGCACTATCTGATTAGTGGTGACAGGAACACTATACATCTGGCCGGAATGTCAGTGCAGGATCGTTCAATTTGCGAGACCAGTGTGCGATTTGAGGATCTTGAAGATCATCTTGTAAACTGGCCGGGCGAACGTCGAAGGTGATAACTATAGAAAAACAAGCAAACCTATAGATATATTTCTCAATTATATCAGCTTGTTATAAAGAAAATATAGAAACTAATCCTACCGTGAAGCTGATCGGCTATATTGTTGCACAGTCCATAAAAGGGCTAACCGAAATTCTTAATTAGTTTTTACGAGTGCAAGGGCTGGCACGGACAGGATTGTTCTCTTGCCAGCTTTACCCAAAGAATTATGTGCGGCCGATCTTCGGCGATTTAATCCCGATCAGGTGTCATGGGCACTAGAAAACCTGCCCAAAGGTTATGCCGCGAAAATACTGCGGTATTGGCCATTCTGGGCACGTGATGACCAATTGCCGCCTATTGGTGATTGGTCAAGTTGGGTTTTGTTGGGTGGTCGTGGCTCTGGTAAAACCAGAGCCGGTGCCGAATGGGTGCGAAGTTTAGCCGAAGCACCAAGAATTGGATCTAACAAGCGACCTTTGCGAATTGCATTGGTGGCACCGACTATTCACGACGCCAGAGAGGTAATGATTGAAGGAAACTCAGGACTAAAAGCTATATGTCACCCACGAAACAGACCAAAATATTCGACTTCAAGGCGGCAGCTAAAATGGAAAAACGGCACTATTGCCCAAGTGTTTTCTGCGGAAGATGCTGATGGTTTACGAGGGCCGCAATTTGATGCGGCTTGGGCTGATGAGTTTTGCGCTTGGAAAGACCCGGCTCATTGCTTGGCGATGTTGCGGTTTGGGTTGCGTTTGGGATCATCACCTAAATTGGTGCTGACCACTACTCCTAAACCATTAAAGGCATTGAAAAAAATATTGGCAGAGCCTGGTTTAGCGCTGACACGGGCGCGAACTCGGGACAATCCGCATCTGTCGGAGCGGTTTATTGGACAGCTGGAAGACTTGTATGGCGGCTCGGTTTTAGGGCGACAGGAACTTGATGGAGAACTGATAGATGACCCCAAAGGTGGGTTGTGGACAAGATCGCAGATCGAGCAGGCAATTAAGCCAGCTCCAGATGAATTTGATCGCATTGTAGTGGCGGTGGATCCACCGGCCAGCAGCGGAAAGTCGTCTGCTGCTTGCGGTATTGTCACTGCTGGATTTCGGCAAATAGAAGGCCAGAAAGAATGCTGGGTGCTGGCGGATCGTTCAGTGCAAGGGGTATCGCCAACAGGTTGGGCGAAGGAAGTTAGTCGAGCGTGGCATGATTTCTCGGCCGATAAAATTATCGCCGAAGCCAATCAGGGCGGTGAAATGGTGCGGACAGTACTGCATTTAGCTGACGATTCTTTGCCGGTTTCATTGGTTCATGCCAGTCGCGGCAAACGGGTCAGAGCCGAGCCGGTTGCGGCACTTTATGAACGAGGAATGGTGTTTCATGTGCGGCATTTTGCCGAACTAGAAGATGAAATGTGCCTGTTTGGCACGAAGGGTAATAAGCGCTCACCCGATAGAATGGACGCGTTGGTTTGGGCGATCTGGTCACTATTGCTTGATGGTAGTGGCTCGCCGCGAATGCGAATTTTATAACCGCAAACAAGGAATATTAAATGTTTGGATTTGGACTAAAGAAACCGACAATACCACCGGAACAAAAGGCTGGTAGTGTGCGGCATCTGATCTCGTTTCATGCAGCCGCTGGGGCTGTTTGGACACCTAGAAATTATCAAAGCCTAACCCGCGAAGGCTTCATGCGAAACGCAGTGGTTTACCGCTGTGTGCGGATGATTTCTGAGGCGGCGGCTTCTGTACCGATGAATTGTAATAATTCACAGGTAAGTGGATTAATGTCATCGCCAAATATCGAGCAAAGCGGCGGTGAGTTTTTTGAAAGCCTGTACGGGTTTTTATTATTGTCAGGGAACGGATATTTCGAGCTAAGCGAGCAAATATCCGGATCGTTTCAGTTGCATATATTACGTCCTGATCGGATGAAAGTTGTGGTTGATAAATCCGGTCGGCCATCTGGTTGGGAGTACAGCACTTCTGGTCGCAAAACGCTTTTGCCTAGAGACTTTGTAAGTGGTCGCAATCCGGTATTACATGTTAAATTGTTCCACCCTGATAATGATCATTATGGCATGTCGCCGGTAGAGGCTGCGGCCTGTGCGATTGATATTCATAATGCCGGTAGCGGCTGGAATAAGGCAATGCTGGATAATTCTGCTCGTCCATCAGGTGCATTAATTTTCCAAGGACAAAATGGCGAGAGATTAAGTGATGAGCAGTTTGATCGCTTAAAAACCGAGCTGGAGCAATCGCATCAGGGAAAGGCCAATGCTGGTCGCCCGGTATTGCTTGAAGGTGGCCTGGACTGGAAACCAATGGCCTTGAGTCCAACTGATATGGACTTCCAAAAGGGACAACATTCTGCGGCTCGTGAAATAGCCCTGGCATTTGGTGTGCCGCCGATGCTGTTGGGTATTCCTGGGGATAATACTTACTCAAATTACCAAGAAGCCAATCGAGCATTTTGGCGACAAACTATATTGCCATTGGTGCAAAAAACCGCGCAAGGGTTGGAGGTGTGGTTGCAAGCTTGGTTCGGTACAGATGTTTCGTTGTTGGTGTGCCAGCAGAACATTCCGGCACTACAAGAAGATCAAGCAAGTTTATGGAAACGAATAAGTGATGCAAGCTTTCTAAATGATGTTGAAAAACGTTCCTTGCTTGACCTGCCAGAGCAGTGAGTGCTTTGCAAAGCCCATCGCAGTCTTGGCGGATTAGTCGCCAGATCACACTTGCGGTTATTTTGACTTTGTTATTGCAAGGGGCAACGGCTTTGATCTGGGCTGGCAGTGCCGCTGAGCGAATTAGCCAACTTGAACAACGATCCGAAGCCAGAAGTGACATTGCCGAACGGTTGGCCGCCTTAGAAGCGCACATGGTGCAAACCCGCCAATCACTGGATCGTATCGAGCGCAAACTAGACGGTGCGAACTAAGTTACTAATAACAAACGGATATACTGAAATGAATGAGAACAGAAGTTTTCTAGAGATAGAAGGCTATGCGTCACGGTTTTATGTTCGTGATCTAGCTGGGGACATGGTTTTGCCGGGTGCTTTTGTCGGCTCGTTATCGGGAAGAAAAGCCAACCGGATCAGAATGTTGTTTCAGCATGATACCAGCGAGCTAATAGGTGTTTGGGACGAAATTATTGAAGACCAGACAGGACTGTTTGTAAGGGGACGACTTTTTGCTGATGGCCCTAGAGGTCGAACGGCGATGGCGCTGGTAAAACGTGGGTCAGTTGATGGCTTATCGATCGGGTTTCGTACAAAAAATGCCCGCAAAGCCGGCAATGGTCGCGACTTATATGAAATTGATTTGTGGGAGGTGTCGATAGTTACCTTTCCAATGCTGCCTACTGCCAGATTACATTTGGCTACGGCAAACCACCCAGCCACGGCTGGCCTTTTAAGCCTGTATCAGGCTGGATAACTCAGGAGAGAAATAAGTGAAGAAAGAAACAAAAATGGCGCGTGCGCGAGCCACATCTAAAACTGGCATGGAAGAGTTTTTATGCGCCTTTGATGCCTTTAAAGAAACCAATGATTTGCGCCTTGCCCAGATCGAAAAGAAACAAGGTGTTGACGTAATCACCGAAGAAAAATTACACAGAATTGATCAAGCACTTACCGAGCAAAAAACCGCTCTTGATCGAGTGGCGAAATACCAGTCTCGTCCAGATATGGAGTTAAGTAAGGATTTGTTATCGACTAAATCCAATCCGGCTTGGGATCGGTATTTTCGCACTGGAGATGCATCGAAACTAACCGAGCTAAAGGCGCTTTCCACTGGCATTGATGCCGATGGTGGTTATATTGCTCCTGATGAAACACAGGCTGAAATTGACCGATTATTGGCCGAAGCTTCGCCTATAAGAAGCATAGCCTCCATTCGTCAAACCAGTTCTGGTAATTTACGTAAACCGGTTAGTCTTGGTGGGGCTAGTTCCGGCTGGGTTGCTGAAACAGCAGCACGTCCTGAAACCACTAGTCCGAGCCTAGACCTGATCGAATTTCCTATGGCTGAACTTTATGCAATGCCGGCAACTACGCAAGCATTGCTCGATGATGCGGTGGTTAATGTTGATCAATGGTTGGCCGAAGAAGTGCGCGATGTATTGGCCGCACAAGAAACTACGGCCTTTGTAACTGGTGATGGCCTATCAAGGCCAAGAGGTTTCTTATCTTATACCAATGTTGCTGATGATTTGCACACATGGGGTAATATTGGCTATGTGGCAACGGGAACTGCTGGTGCTTTTGATGCCGGCGATCCGATGGATGCGATCCTTGATCTGATCTATGCGCCAAAGTCTGCTTATCGTCCTAATGCGCGGTTTGTAATGAACCGAAGAACAGTATCGGCAGTTCGTAAATTTAAAGATGCTGATGGTAATTATATTTGGCAACCAGGATCAGGCGCCGGACAACCATCAAGCTTGCTTGGTTATTCCATTACCGAGGTTGAAGACATGCCGGATATCGCCGCAGATTCGTATTCAATGGCGTTCGGGGATTTTCGTCGTGGTTATTTGATTGTCGATAAAGCCGGCATCAATGTGGTTCGCGACCCGTATTCCGCCAAGCCTTATGTACTGTTTTACACCACCAAAAGAGTTGGCGGTGGTGTGCAGGATTTTAACGCAATCAAGCTTTTGAAATTCGCGATCAGCTAGCCCCCTGAGCTGTCGTTGAAGGGTGATCGGGTGCGTGAATTTTTGCGCACCCGGTTGCTTTTTCTAAATTTTCTAAACATTCATCGGAGGCCTGATAAATGGCGATTAAAATTCTTGTGGAGCCAGCTATCGAGCCGGTGTCTTTGGCCGAGGTTAAGTCTTGGCTGCGGCTGGACAGTGCATATGAAGATAATTTATTAACCGTACTTATTAAAACTGCTCGCAACCGTTCTGAAACCATTACTAATCGGGCGATGATTACTCAAACAGTGCAAGAGACCTTTGTTAGGTATTCTGCAAGTGGAGTGATTGATTTTTCACTTGCTCCGGTGCAATCAATAAATTCGGTTGTGAAAATTGCTTCTAATGGAGCTGAGACAATACTTGCTGCACCAGATTATTTTGCTGATCTGGATAATAACCGGATCAAGGTAAATTCACTTAGTGGCGCTGCTAGTTTTCGTATCGAATATATTGCTGGATACGGTTTGTTAGCGGCAGATGTACCAGCACCTTTGAAAACCGCTATTTTGTTACAAATTGCGTGGTTGTTCGAACACCGCGATGAAAGTGCTGAATTTATTCCTCGCTCGGCGCAATTGCTGTTGGCTAGTTATGGGCGGATACGCTTATGAGTTTGCTACGAGAATTATCTGAACGTGTGGCCTTACAAACTTTAGAAACTGTTGATGACAATTCCGGTGGTCGGTCGGCCACTTGGGTGGCTATGGCAAATGTCTGGGCGGAAGTTCGTCCGGCTTCGGCAACTAATGGTACCAGAATTGGTGGAACTACCACCAGGCGGTTTGTGAAAATATTTATTCGCGAAAGATCAGATATTGCTTTGCCGCTGCAAGTGATTTGGGGCGGTAGCACTTTAAGAGTTCTGGCGTTTAGAGATGCGCCAAATTCTCGTATTGAATTGGAATGCGAGGAGGTGTTGCAATGAGCATAAGCGCCGAACTTGCCTTGCAAGAAGCAATTTTTTCCCACTTGCAACAAGATGCAAATGTACAAGCAGTATTGGGTTCACCAGTTAGATTATATGATGATCCACCTGCTGAACCTATTTATCCATTTGCTAGTTTTGGCCGGCATCAATCCCGCGATACAGATGCTGATACTTTTGCGCTAAATGAACAGACATTGAGTTTGCATATCTGGTCGAGATACCGAGGCAAGAGAGAAGCACAACAGATACTAGAAGCGGTACGTGGATCTTTAAACGACATGCCACCTGCCATGAACGGGCATAGGCTTGTTAGTATTAGAACCGTTTTTGCTGATGTTTTGCGAGCAAGAAACGGTCGTATTTTTCAGGCAATTTTGCGTTTGCGCGCATTGACCCAACCCATATCATAATAATCAAGTCAGGAACAAAAAATGGCTGCACAATCTGGCAAGGACATCTTGCTGAAAATTGAAAACCCGCAAGGCTCTTCAACATTTGTAACTATGGCCGGCCTTCTGGCAAAGACCATATCATTAAATGCTAGATCAGTCGATGTTACCAATACTGATAGCCCAGATGCTTGGAGGGAATTACTCCCTGGTGCGGGGGTCAAAACCGCGTCGATTTCTGGATCAGGAGTGTTTAAAGACGAAGCTGCTGATGAAGCTGTTCGCGTTGCGTTTTTTGCTCAAGAAATTCGCAATTGGCAAATCACAATACCAGATTTTGGTACTTTAACTGGATTGTTCCAAATAGCGGCTCTTGAATATGCCGGCGAGTATGATGGCGAGGCTGTTTATAGTCTTACTCTGTCATCTGCCGGAGCTATTCAATTTGGGGTTATTTGAATATGACTAATCATATTCGCGGTGAAACAGAGCTATTGATCAATGGAAAGGTGCATATTTTATGCCTTACATTGGGTGCGCTGGCCGAGATCGAAGCCGGTCTTGATTTGGGTGATAGTTCGCAATTATCCGAGCGTTTGAAAAAAATAACCGCCAAAGACGTTTTGGTTTTGCTGGCAGCATTATTAGCCGGTGGTGGTAACCCGGTTTCTATCCAGCAATTACGAATTTCACCTCTTGATCCAGAAGTGGTTGCTAAAGCCATTGCTGATGCTTTTTTAGCATCTGGTAAATAGCAATGAATAATGAGCAATGGGGTGAGCTATTGCGAATAGCTATGGTGAGATTTGCTATTTCACCAGCAAGTTTTTGGAATCTGTCACTTTGGGAATGGCAACAATTAAATAGTTCTAAAGCAAGTCAACACACCTGCCGCAAGGGTATGAATCAGCTTTGTGAGCAATTTCCAGACAATTGAGTAAAAGGAGTAAATCGATGGATAATAGTGATTCAAATCCTGACGATCCGTTTCTTGAAGCTGGCGATAAGCTTCAAGAACTGGTGCAAGGGCCCGCGCGGCAAGCGGCTGAACAATTAGAGGAAATATTTGCCAGAACCGGTAATCGCATTGGCCGTGAGTTGGAAAAAGCCGCTCTTTCTGGAAGTATTTCTTTTGAAAAAATGGTCGAGTCAATTTTAAAGGATCTTGCTCGTATCGCTATCAAACAAGTGGTGGGTTCTGCGGTTTCAAGTGTGGTCGGGGCGGTTATCGAGGGTGGTTTTGGTGGAGCTAGAGCAGATGGCGGGCCGGTATTAGGTGGCGGCTCTTATCTGGTTGGAGAAAAACGGCCAGAGGTTTTTAGCCCGGCCAGTGCTGGAACTATTGACCCGATGGTTGGCATCTCTGCGGTCACGGTAAATTTTAATATAGCAGGCGGAGCCGATGTAGACGGGTTTCGTCGTTCACAAGGACAAATCAGTGCCATGTTAAGTCGAGCAGTAGAACAAGGAAGGCGAAGGTTATGAGTGCATTTCACGAGATACGTTTTCCGGTTTCGGTTTCTTTTCGTTCAACGGGTGGGCCGGAACGCCGTACCGAAGTGATCGAACTTGCGTCCGGCTACGAAGAAAGAAATACTCCATGGCAGCATGCAAGGAGACGCTATGATGCCGGGCTTGGTGTGCGCTCATTGGCTGACATTGAAAGTGTATTGGCTTTTTATGAAGCGCGTATGGGCAGGTTGCATGGATTTAGGTGGAAAGACTTTATAGACTTTCGTTCCTGCGCGAGTGTCGACACTATATCTGCTTTTGACCAAACATTAGGTGATGGTGATGGCGCTAAGAGTGTTTTTCAATTATCAAAAACCTATGAAACTGGATCTTATGCTTATCAGCGGATAATTACCAAGCCGGTCGAAAACAGTTTGCAAATTGCTGTGGCTGGAGCGCCAGCTATCGAGGGAACGGAGTATTCAGTAGATTATGCTCTTGGAGCGGTCACGTTTGTGCCTGGTTCAATACCGGGCGTGGGGCAGGCGGTTACGGCTGGCTTTGAATTTGATGTACCGGTACGTTTTGATACTGATATTCTTTCTATTTCATTGGAAACATTTCAATCCGGCGCGATTTTATCAATTCCAGTTGTCGAGGTGCGGTAATAATGCGTGAAATTTCGCAAAGCCTACAAAATAAACTGGAAACTGGTGTTACTCGTTTATGTTGGTGCTGGAAAATTAGCAGGCAAGACGGAAGTGTGTTTACTTTTACCGATCATGATCAGGACTTAAATTTCGACGGTCTGGTTTGGCAGGCGGCTACTGGGTTAAGTCCTGGAGTAATTGAAACAAGTACCGGGTTTGCAACAGGATCGGCTGGAAGTGCCGGCTCAATATTGCACGATAGTTTGACTGCTGAAGATTTGAAAAATGGAAAATTTGCTGCCGCAAGCGTGCAAATATGGCGTGTAGATTGGGAAAGTCCAATTGATCGTGTCGGGGTATGGGCTGGAGAGCTTGGAGATATATCACTGCAAGATACAGTCTTTAATGCAGAGCTTGTTTCCAATTCTCGTAAATTGGATCGATCCATTGGTCGTTCATTTAGTAAAAGTTGCGATGCCATCTTGGGTGATGCTCGCTGTGGATTTGATTTTGCCAGCTCGCCATGGAGTGAAACTACAACAATTGTGGAAGTTTTAAGTCCAGTATTGTTTTTAGCTGCGGGGATCAATCCGCCAGAACAAGACTGGTATGTTCATGGGCGGGTTGATTGGTTAGATGCCGATAAAATAACAAATAGCCGGCTAATAAACACTCATTACCCGGCAGGTGGTGTAGAGGTTTTTCAGCTATTGTTACCTCCGGATATTCTGATGCAAGCAGGCGACCAAATAAGGTTGATTGTCGGCTGTGATAAATCATTGACGCATTGCAGTACGCGATTTTCCAATGCTGGTAATTTTCGTGGTTGTCCGTTTATGCCGGGCAATGATCAGCTTTTGGCAACACCATTTTCTGACTAATGCAATCGCGAAAACCCGAACCGCAACAAGTGGTGGATATTGCCATTACTTGGTTGGGAACGCCTTATCTGCACCAATCCAGCGTTAAAGGTGCTGGCTGTGATTGTCTGGGCTTAATTCGCGGGGTTTGGCGAGAAATATACGGATCAGAGCCCGCGCCTTTACCTATTTATTCTCCTGACTGGGCTGAACGTGGATCGGCAGAATTGCTATCGCAAGCGGCTGAAGAGTATTTGATTCCCGCCACCAAACCAGAACCAGGATCGGTATTATTATTTCGTATGTATCCGTCCAGTTCGGTCAAGCATTGCGGGATTATGATCAATCAAGATGAATTTATCCATGCTTATTGGAGCCGGTCAGTATCGCGTTCGGCTTTTGGTAATTGGTGGGTTCGACGATTGGCTGCAACTTACAATTTTCCTTAAAATAATTGGATTATGAACTATGGCTCAACTGGCATTGAACTTTGCAAAAACCGCTGTGACAAGAGTTGCAACCTCATTGGCAACCAGCGCGATATCATCTCTTTTTGCCGGTGATCGAGTAGTTGGACCAACTCTTGATCAATTATATGTTTTGCAATCTACCGAAGGCTCGCCGATGCCGATTGTGTTTGGCAGGGCAAGAATTGGTGGGCAGGTAATTTGGGTTGATCAACTAAAAGAGAACCGCCAGCAGGCACAAAGTGGTGGCAAAGGTGGAGCTTCGACTTCTGAACGCAAATATACTTTAAGTTTTGCTGTTGGGTTGTGTGAAGGAGTTATCGACGGCATTGGTCGAATTTGGGCTGATGGTGAATTACTAGACAGCAGGCAATCCAATTTTAGAACTCATATTGGCTCGGAGGAGCAGTTGGCCGATAGCTTGATCCAAGCCGTTGAGGGAGTATCGCAAACGCCAAACTTCAAGGGTCTTGCTTATGTGGTATTTGAAGATTTTCCTTTAACTGACTTTGGAAATAGAATTCCGCAATTATCATTTGAAGTTTTTCGTAGCCCCGGCGAGCAAGTGGAAGAAAATAGTCTGCGTCAACGCTTAAGAGGTGTTACGTTGATACCCGCTTCGGGGGAGTTTTCTTATGCCACCGAGGTCGTTCTTGCTGATGAAGGGCCGGGTATTACCAGATCGGAAAACTCCAATAATAGCGTAGGTGGGGCGGACATTATTGCGGCGCTTGATAATCTTGAGCGTGATCTTCCGAACTGTAATACTGTTTCCTTGGTGGTTAGCTGGTTTGGCGATGACTTGCGTTGTGGAAGTTGTCAATTAATGCCAGGTGTTGAAACAAACGCAAAAATTACTATCGGCCAGCAATGGCAGGTGAACGGCGTATCACGAAATGATGCGCACTTGGTTTCATATATAGATGGTCGACCTGCATTTGGTGGAACACCGTCTGATGCCTCGGTTTTGCAAACTATTGCCGAATTAAAATCACGCGGGTTTAGAGTAATTTTCTATCCGTTCATTTTGATGGACATTCCGGCGGGCAATGGATTGCCTGATCCGTATGGAGCTGCCGGGCAGGCTGTTTTTCCATGGAGGGGACGCATTACTTGTCACCCGGCAATTGGTCAACCAGCAAGTCCTGACAAGTCGCCAGCAATACTTAGTCAAGTGGACGGGTTTTTTGGGCAAGCGGGAAATGCCGATTTTCAGGCAGGTACTGAGACCGTATCGTACACAGGTACAGAAGAATGGTCTTTTCGGCGCATGATCTTGCACTACGCTAATTTGTGTAAAATTGCTGGTGGTGTTGACGGGTTCCTTATCGGTTCTGAATTGCCGGGTCTTACCCGTTTGCGTTCTTCACAAGACCAATACCCTGTGGTGGAGAAATTACGGGAACTGGCGCAAGATGTGAACACTATTTTACCAGCAACCGATATTTCCTATGCTGCCGACTGGAGTGAATATTTCGGCCATCACCCACAAGACGGTTCTGGAGATGTATATTTTCATCTCGATGCCTTATGGGCTGACCCTGCGGTGGATTTTATCGGTATTGATTGGTATGTGCCGCTGTCCGACTGGCGTGATGGTTTAGCGCATTTTGATGCCACCAATTATGATACAATTTACGATCCATTGTATTTGCAATCCAATATTGAGGGCGGCGAGGGTTATGATTGGTATTATGCTTCTTTGGCTGATCGTGATGCTCAAACTAGAACTGCTATTACCGATGGTGCTTTCGGTAAAGACTGGGTGTTTCGTTATAAAGACATAAAGAATTGGTGGCGGCAGAGCCATTTTAATCGACCGAGTGGGGTAGAGAGCGCCACTCCAACAGCTTGGGTGCCAGAATCAAAGCCAATATGGTTTACAGAAACTGGCTGTCCTGCCGTTGATAAAGGATCCAATCAGCCGAATGTTTTTTATGATCCAAAAAGTTCCGAAAGCTTTTTGCCGTATTTTTCTAGCGGCCAGCGCAATGATTTGATCCAACGCCTTTATTGCGAGGCCATGCTCGATTATTGGCAAACGGATAGTCCGCAAAATTTAATATCATCAGTATATGGCGGCTCGATGGTGGAGCCAAATAATATACAGTTCTGGACATGGGATGCGCGGCCATTTCCAGATTTTCCAGCAAGAACAGAGGTCTGGTCAGATGGTGATAATTGGCAACTGGGTCATTGGCTAAACGGGCGAGTTGGTTTTTCCTCGCTGGAAGCGATTATTAAGGATATTTGTCAAAAGGCGAATATTACAGATTTTTCGACAATATCATTGGCAGGAGTTGTCACCGGCTATGTGATTAAGGGCGGGGTAACATTACGCCAAGCTATTACTCCTTTGAGCGAGTGTTACGGTTTTGATTTGAGTGACCGTTTTGGATCTTTGGTGTTTTCTATGCCGGGACTTACTTCGGTACAGACTAATTGGAATGCAGATAGCTTTATCAAAAGTAATGATAATAGCACGTTACAATATATTTTTGAGGATGCTGAGCAATTAGCTTCTGGCGTGCAGATAAGGTTTGCCGATGATGAAAATAGCTACCAACCTGCAGAGGCAGAAGTGCACCTGAGAGATGCTATTGTAAATAATTCAATCTCTTTTTCTATTCCGTTGATCTCAGACGTGCCGGCAATGAAAAAATTAGGTAATGAAGTATTGGCTAGATCCCATAGTCGCGCATCAGGCTTGAAGCTAATATTACCTCCCTCGCAACTGGCTTATGAAGTCGGTGATGTTGTGCAGTTTGATCCAGCTTTTGTAACAGGCCGTTGGCAAATAGATCGTATTGAAGAGCAAGGAGCTAGAGAATTATTATTATCGTCTGTTACGTCGCAATCAGTAATTACAACGAGCGGTTCAAATCCAGGAAATAACGTCGGTAATATTGTTTTGCCACCTAGTTTTCCGGCGTTGGTGGTTTTGGATATACCGTTATTACCGGGTGAGTCAGAAAGGTTAGGGCCAAGAGTTGCGGCCTTTGCAAAGCCATGGGCGGGAGATGTTCAAGTGAAAGTTGGTTCGGATCAGCGCTCTCGTGCAATTTTAACCCGTCCAGCAATAATCGGAAGTGTGTCAGTATCACTACCCGCAGGTGGCTTTATCGGTCGGTTTGATCTGGCAGCAGAGCTGGTTATCAATATGTCAGGGGCTAATTTGCTTTCTGTTCAGGAGTCGGAGTTGCTAGCCGGAGGAAATTCATTGGCAGTTCAACATCAAGATGATTCATGGGAAGTATTACAATATCAGCTAACCGAACTATAGGCTGATGGTTCATGGGTGTTAAGTAAATTATTACGCGGTCAATCGGGTACTGAAAATGCGCTGTTGCAGCCGATAGAAGCGGGGGCACAAGTGGTTTTACTGGACGGTTCAACGGTGCCAGCTTTGATAAATGAATATGAGCTGGGTGCCGAGTTGAGCTGGCACGGGTATTATGAATACCAATTTATCAATGGCAGCGAACAATTCTGGTATTGTGGAGTTTTATACAGATCAGTCCCGTCTTCCTAGAAGACCTGTGCATTTAAAAATTCGGAAAATGTCTGGTGATTATGTTGTTTCTTGGATAAGGCGTACCCGGCTTGGCGGAGACAATTGGAATAGTCCTGATGTACCTTTGGCTGAGGGCCAAGAGCAATATTCGTTTTCTTTGTTTGCCGCAGGAGTGGCCGTGTTATCAGAGACGCTGAATGAGCCAGAACGGACTATAACTGCTGCTGAAATTGTCGAATATTTTCCAGAGGGAACCACTAGTGTTTTAGACATTGCAGTTGCGCAAATTTCAGCAGAAGCCGGGATTGGTTCAATAAATAGGCAGTTACTAGCAATCTAACCCTTTTTTTTGTTTAGCGAACAGCATACATAGTGATCAGGAGATATCACTATGGTTGATGAGCCTTATAAAATATTGGGAGTATCTAAATCGGCCAATGAGGCGGATATTAGAAAAGCATATAGAAAAATTGCTAAAAAATATCACCCTGATGTAAGACCGAATGACAAAGCCGCAGAAGATAAGTTCAAGCAAGCAAGCGCTGCTTTTGCGTTATTGAATAATAAAGAAGAACGAGCCAGATATGATCGTGGCGAAATAGATGCAAGCGGTAATCCAACAGGTGCTTTTGCCGGAGCTAGAGCAAATGGCCAACGGGGCGGTTTCCCCGGCGGTTTTGCCCCAGGCGGGCATGATGATATATCGGATATTTTGTCAGAATTGTTTGGGAGGCAAGCTGGAATGGGTCGGCGCAAGCCTTTTGCCATGCGCGGAGAGGATCAGCATTTTCGTTTGACAATTGATTTGGTTGAGGCAATCAAAGGCGGAATCCGTCAGGTTAAAATTGCTGCCGGTAAAGAGATTAAAATCAAAATACCCGCTGGCGTTCAATCTGGAAAATCTTTGCGGTTAAAAGGGCAGGGAGCTTCTGGTTCTGGTGGTGGCCCTGCCGGTGATGCGCTGGTTGAAATTTTAATAAAGCCACATCCGTTTTATGTTGTTGATGGGAATAACATTCGGATTGATCTACCAATTACCCTAAAAGAAGCTGTTTTGGGTGCGAAAGTGAAAATTCCGACACCTGATGGAGCTGTCAGTTTGTCTTTGCCGGCTAATACTTCATCTGGGAAAACCTTTCGAATAAAAGGAAAGGGCGGGGTTGGATCACGAGGTGTGCGTGGAGACTTATTGGCTAAAGCAATGATTATTCTGCCAGATGCAGGTTCTAAAGAATGGCGTAATATGCTGAAATCGGTTAAAGCATTGCCTGATTTCGACCCTCGTAGTATTTTCTTTTCCTAAATGCATTATTCAGCATTGGTTCAGGCAAGAAGCTACATGGTACCGGTTATGAAACGTTTATTAGACATATTGGCTTTGGCTATATTGATAGTGTTGCTCGGATTTTCTGACCCGGGGCAAGCTGCTTCGCCATTTAAGCATTCATTTACTCCGGACGAAGCAAGAGATGCTCGCGAGCAAGGCCGGGTTTTAGGCGCTAGTGAAGTGATGCGTATTGTCCAACGTAGGTATCCTAATTTGAAGGTTGCGGATGCCAGGTTAGTATCAAATGGTCGTCATGGGTCGACTTATAGGGTAAAAATGCTTAGCCGTGACGGCAGGGTTGTCGAAGTTACAGTGGATGCTAAATCTGGGCGAATTCTTGGTACTAGAGGAAATTAGATATGAGATTGTTGGTTGTAGAAGATGATCCGGATTTAAATCGGCAGCTTGTTTTAGCTTTAGAAGATGCAGGGTATGTTATTGATAAGGCATTTGATGGCGAAGAAGGCTTGTTTCTAGGAGAAACAGAACCATATGATGCGGTTGTCCTTGATCTAGGCCTTCCGGAGATTGATGGTGTAACCGTTCTTGAACGGTGGCGCAGGTCGGGAAAAGTTTTTCCTGTATTGATATTAACCGCACGGGATCGTTGGAGCGAGAAAGTTGCCGGATTTGATGCCGGAGCTGATGATTATTTAACCAAGCCATTTCATACAGAGGAATTATTGGCGCGACTTCGTGCATTAGTACGTCGTGCAGCAGGCCATGTGACCTCGACAATAGAGATTGGCGATTTATCAGTTGATACAAAAGGTGCCAGAGCATTTATAAACGGAAGTCCTTTGAAATTGACCTCTCATGAATTTCGCATACTGAGCTATTTGTCGCACCATGTTGATCGGGTAATTTCCCGTTCAGAGCTGACCGAGCATATTTATGATCAGGATTTTGATCGAGATTCAAATACAATAGAGGTGTTTATAGGTCGACTACGAAAAAAAATTGGCACTAATCGAATAGCTACTGTTAGAGGGTTAGGTTATCGCCTTTGCGACCCTGCCTCACTCGACACGTGAAGAATAATGCTTCTATTGCCAGGCGGTTAACTCTTGGTGCCGGATTATGGAGTGCAGCCCTGCTTGTTGCTGGCGCGCTAATTTTAACTACTCAATACCGTCAAGCTGTACATAGAGTTGCTGATGAGCGTTTTAGTGCTGTTGTTGATTCTCTGGCCGTTTATGCCGAGACCGGCGAAGACGGAACCATGTTTTTAACTAGAATTCCTGGTGACCCTAGGTTTGAGCGAGCTTTTTCAGGGCATTATTGGCAGATCGCTAAAATAGTTGATGGTTCGCCGCGAATTGTTTTGCGATCAGATTCATTATTTGATGCTGAATTGGAATTGAACGAGCAACTATTGCTTGATGCTAATGTTAATCGAGGACAAGCAATTAAACAGTCCATGCCGGGGCCGCTTGATGAACCAATGCGTACTTTGACTAAAGCATTCCAATTACCGGATCAGGCAACGGTTTTGATTATTACAGCAGCCGCTGATCGTAGACCGGGTGACCAGGAAATATCACGGTTCAGGTTGGCTGTGGTTGGTGTCTTGGGAATGTTTGGTGTTGGTTTGTTATTAGGAATATTCTTTCAAATACGCTATGGATTAAAACCCCTTTACCAGATGGAACAAGAAGTTGCTGATGTCAGAGAAGGGTATAGCGAAGAAATAAAAGGTTCATATCCGAAAGAGCTTCTCGCGTTAGCTACTGAGTTAAATACGCTTTTGCGGCATAATAAAGAAATTGTTGCTCGTGCAAGAACCCATGTGGGTAATTTAGCTCATGCTTTAAAAACTCCGATCTCGGTAATTTTGAATGAGTCCGCTGGGTCATCTTCTAAGTTTTCCAAGATTGTTCAGCGTCAGGCTTCAAGTATGGCCACTCAGGTTGATCATCATTTGCGCCGCGCCAGTGCCGCTACCAGAGCTCAAGCATTAGGTGCAAGAACACCGGTTGAAACAAGTGTTACTGATATATGTCGTACCATGAAGAGGTTATTTTCCACCAAAAATATAGAAATTCAGAGTTCGGTTTCTAATGATTTGGTATTTAGGGGGGAGAAACAGGATCTGGACGAATTGTTGGGGAATTTATTGGAGAATGCCTGTAAATGGACTAAGTCACGGGTGGTTGTAACTGCAAGGCTTGGTGATAATCAGCGGATTGAAATAATAGTTGATGATGATGGGCGAGGCTTGAATAAACAAGAAAGAGGGATGGTTATAAAGCGTGGTGAGCGTTTGGACGAGGCAACGCCAGGTTCTGGTCTGGGGTTGTCTATTGTAAATGATCTTGCCGGGGCTTATGGGGGGAAATTAAAATTAGAAAAAAGCCCTCTTGGAGGATTGCGAGTAAAACTGGATATTCCAGCTGCCGGCAGAAGGTCAGCTATATAAACAAGGTGTTAAGCAATACTATAGGATAGTGCACGTCTAATTAAAGGCGGTTCTGGCATAATGAGCATTCCATTAGCAAAGCAAAACCAATTACGGGCAGTTTTTTCATCGCTTCCCGATAGTATAACCGATCGCCTGTATGAAACATTCAAAGGCGCAAGAAATAGTGGTGATACATCGCTTCCATTTGATGTTTTGCTTAGTCTTTTTCCAAATCAAATATCAGAACCAGAAATACGGGAGTTATTTTACCCAGTTTCAGAGCTGATAGTACTAAGTGCCACCCGAGCGGATCAAGTGTCTTTTGAATTATTGCGTAATATATGGGAAATGTATATTTCCGGCGATGGATCAAAATTAGCAAGCAGCTGGCAGGATGATGTAACTTCCTTGCGCAGGTGTCAAACTGGTATTTCAGAAATGCTTCGTGGGTTATGGGAAAAAGAGGGTGGGGTCGAGGAGTTATCATCGCGATTCGGTGAGGAGAATGTTTCCAGAATTCGCTTGATTTTTACCGTAATGGCATTTGCTGAAGAAATCGGTGAGATGATATCAAATCTACCAGATAGAATTAAAGACCTTGGCGACCAGTATTTACTGCCGCTTCGTGATTTAAACGACTTACTGGCGGAAAATGAGCCTGACATAACCCCTTTCCTATTGTTTTTTCTTAAAACACGGTTGCGTCATCCACAACAAATTCTTCGAGCAATAGAGAGGCTTTCTCGGCAAAACTCAGACCTGATGATCATAAATACAGATATGAACGTAATCGTTGAAGTTTTACTTGATGAGGCTGATGCACTTCTTGCAAGTGCCGGTGGGGAAATCACCGAGATGGAACAGGTGGAGCAAATTGTAAAAGACTTGGCGCGGTTTGGTAATATTATTGCTGGTTCAATAGAAGAGTTTGATATTAGTTCGGACAGTAGTTGGGGAAAAAGGTTATATGGCATATCAAACCGGGCCGTTCAGTTCTGGACTAGGCGCGCAAACCAAGCTTGGAAGATCATAGATAGAGCATTACCTAGGGCAAGGCTGAAATCATTTCTTGGTGGAAGTCTCACCGGGGCTGATATAAGCGTTGAGTTGGATGTTGATCTGGTGAAGGAAGCGATTTTAAGTACCCACTTGCTTAATTCAATATTCATTTATGCATCAAGGATCGGGTTCTCTGCTGCTCGTGACAGTGTGACCACAGCAATAGATGAAAGACTTAGGGAACAGGAAAACAACCTGATAGCTATGTTGGCAGATCCCGGAGAGAGTGATGTGGAACAGTTGCAAAGCCATTTTACTGTATTGGTAAAAATAACACAGGCATTTCATGGTGACGAGGCCGCCAGTATTTTAAGTCGAAGAGGTGCTTCTGCAACTTCTTCGAGCGCATGATATCCCTAATTGTGGTTTTGTCTGGTTTGTTAACCGATAATATAGTGATTGTTACTGACATGTAATAAAGTGGTAATCTTGGGGAAATATAGCAAAAGCCATCATACTTATCGGCTGGGTATAATTTATTTGATTCATGGAGTTTAGTTAAAGTGTTGATAGTCAAAAAAACAAGAAATTTAATTTTTGCAAGTGTGACCTCTTTGGTTTTGGTTGGTGCAATGAGTATTTCTCCTGCGATGGCAGAAACTAGACCGACCCCATTGTTGGGAATGTTACAACCTGGAGCGCCAGTATCATTTGCGGATCTTATTGAACGAGTCAGTCCAGCAGTTGTTTCGATCAATGTTGTTATTCGGGAACAATCCCCAACCGCTAATCTGGGAGCTATGGAGGGCGTTCCTGATGAGCTTCGGGAATGGTTAGAGCGGCAAATGCCCGGGCTTAATCAAAGACCGAATCCTGCTCCTAGAGAAGGTCGCTCATTAGGCTCCGGGTTTCTTATTACCGATGATGGTTATATTGTTACAAATCATCATGTTATTAACCGGGCAACGGAGATAACGGTTAGTTTTGCGGATGGTAAAGAGTTTGAAGCCGAATTAATCGGTTCGGATCAGCGTACAGATCTTGCTGTACTGAAAATTGATGGAAAAAAGAAATTTACCCATGTCAAATTTGCTGACAAAGTAAAAGTAAGGGTTGGTGACTGGGTTGTTGCGGTCGGAAATCCATATGGATTAGGTGGAACTGCAACCGCAGGAATAGTTTCTGCCACTGGACGAGAAATCGGCGGGAGTGCTTATGATTTCTTACAAGTAGATGCTTCGATAAACCGTGGTAATTCTGGTGGGCCTACTTTTGACCTGTATGGGAATGTAATTGGTGTTAATTCACAAATACTTTCTCCATCTGGTGGTAACATTGGGATTGGCTTTGCCGTTCCAGCTAGTCTAGCTTCTAAAATAACCAAAGAGTTGATTGAAAAAGGATCTGTTACCAGAGGTTGGCTGGGAGTATCAGTACAAAGTGTTGATCAAGATTTGGCAGAAAGTCAGGGGCTTGCTCGTTCAAGAGGAGCATTGGTTGCATCTGTTGTAAAAGATAGCCCTGCAGAAAAAGCTGGCTTTAAAGATGGTGATATTATCTTAAAACTAGATGGAGCGGATATTGAAGATCAACGTGATTTAACCCGTCGTGTCGGGGATTTGTTTGTTGGTCATAAAGCTAACTTCTCTATAGTTCGAAACGGTAAAAGCAAAAACATTCGCGTAAATATAGGCAAGCGTGATGACAATGCATTGGAAAACCCTAAACCGGAGTCAAAAGCTGAAGTCAAAAACGAATTCGGCTTATATTTGGATGGGTTGAATGCTGATGATCGCGAAAAATTAGGTATTTCTGATGATCGTGGTGTTGCTATTAGGAGGGTAGAACCAGGCAGCCAAGCTGCGCGTAAGGGCTTTCGTGCCGGAGACGCAATCATTTCAGCCAATAATATGGATGTTTTTTCGCCAGAAGATTTTGATCGCGCAGTAAAAAAGGCTCGTGAGCGTGGTTTGAAAGCTATTCGCCTTTTGATCCGCACTCAGCGTGGTCAAACATATACTGCTCTTCGTCTGGATAAAAAATAGCAGGAGGTGGTGATATGCGATTACTAATAATTGAAGATGATCTAGAAGCTGCAGGTTATATACAAAAAGGTTTGTCTGAAGCAGGGCACCTTGTGGATCATGCGGCCGATGGTGAGGTTGGTCTGGAAATGGCCAGAAGTGCGGACTATGATGTTTTAGTTGTTGACCGCATGTTGCCATTGCGTGATGGATTATCAGTCATATCTACATTGCGTGAAGATGCAGTAGCTACACCTGTTCTTATCCTGTCCGCGCTTGGTGATGTTGATCACCGTGTTGAGGGATTGCAAGCTGGTGGCGATGATTATTTAACCAAGCCATACGCCTTTGCTGAACTTCTGGCCAGAGTTGAAGCTCTGGCTAGAAGACGTGATCCGGAGGCTGTCCAGACGAACCTTCAAGTTGGTGATTTGGAAATGGATTTGCTGGCAAGGACGGTTCGCCGAGCCGGAATAAATATTCTATTGCAGCCGCGGGAATTTCGTTTGTTAGAATATTTAATGAAAAATGCTAATCAGGTCGTGACAAGAACTATGTTGTTGGAAAAAGTGTGGGACTATCATTTTGATCCGCAAACTAATGTAATTGATGTCCACGTTTCCAGATTACGTGCAAAAATAGATAAAGAATTTTCCACTCCCTTACTTCACACGGTTAGAGGCGCAGGCTACCGTTTGCAAGCATGAAACAGCTACCGGCATTTTACCGAACCACCACATTTCGTATTACTTTGTTTGTGGCGTTTTTGTTTGCCATTTCGACATTCGTTTTGTTGTTGTTTGTATATCAGTCAACAGCGGGTGCTTTA
>JAESTZ010000001.1 GCA_016763315.1 Robiginitomaculum sp. | reverse complement strand
GTTTTTGTTTGCCATTTCGACATTCGTTTTGTTGTTGTTTGTATATCAGTCAACAGCGGGTGCTTTATCCCGCCAGACAGAGAGCTTGCTTACGCAGGAAATTGATTCATTAACCGCTCTTTATCGCTTAAACGGGATTAATGGTGTTAATCGCGGGGTTGTAGAACGTAGTGCAGCTAGAAGCCCGTATCTTTATCTTTTTACAGGTGCGTCCGGAGAACGGGTTTCTGGAAACTTGAATGGTTTACCAAGTAACGCAGCTGATCAATCCGGATTTTTTGGCTTTACTTATCGCCTTGAAGAAAACTTTGAAGATGGCGCAATAGAGCATAGAGCGCGAGCTAAATTGGTACGGCTGCCAAATAACTACTTGTTATTGGTAGCTGCCGATATAGAAGATCAGGCGCAAATTGCCGGGCAAATTGTTAAGGCTATGTGGATCGGTGCTGGTTTGATACTTTTGCTAGGCTTGCTTTCTGGCGCTTTGATAAGTCGTAGGTTTGCGTCGCGTATTGAAGCTTTGAATGCTGTTGCTAGAGATGTTATGGCCGGGGACTTGAAGCGACGCGCGCCAAGAAATGATACTAATGATGAGCTTGATGAGTTATCATCGAATCTCAATCAAATGCTAAGCCGGATTGAAAACTTGATGGCTGCTAGCATGTATGCAGGTAACTCGATTGCCCATGATTTACGTTCTCCTTTGACCCGCATGCGAGCCAGACTAGAACAGGCAATTAGAGAACAAGGAGACAATCCTTCTGAATTATCATTGGCAACGATGAATGATGTTGATGAATTGCTAGGTATTTTTAACTCTATCCAGCGTATTTCAAGGTTGGAATCCGGTGAACAAAGAAGTATTTTTCAAATTATTGATCCCGAACCGCTTGTGGAAGATATTGCTGAGCTTTATGGCCCGTTATGTGAAGAAGAAGGTAGGAATTTTAGCCATGAGGTGCAAAGTGGCCTGCGAATTAAGGCGGATCAGGGACTACTGGCTCAAGCTATTTCAAACCTCGTCGATAATGCGGTAAAATATACCGAGGCCAAGGGTGGTATTGTTTCGCGTCTTCGTAAAACCCGCGCAGGAAATGTCGAGATATCAGTTACTGATACTGGCCCTGGGGTGCCGGCAGAACAACGTGAGGAAATATTAAAACGGTTTGTTCGCCTGGAAGGTAGTCGTTCAAAACAAGGAAGTGGCCTTGGCTTATCACTAGTTAAGGCAATAGCGGAAATACACTCTGCAGAACTTTTAATAGAAGATGGTCCTGGGTCTAATGTCGGTCAAGGAAAGGGTTTGCGAGTGGCGATTGTCTTCCCCAAGACTAGGCGTAAAAGTAATAAATAATCAGAGTTGGGTGCTGTTTGGTTGTTCCTTAACAACATGTAAGGAAAATGCTTGTGCTTCGGCAATTTCCTGTAATCCGGCATATCTTCCTGAAGCACCTCCGTGGCCAGCACTCATTTCTGTTTTAAGCAGGTACGGCCCGCCTTTAGGTGCCTTGTCGCGTAAAGCTGCAATCCATTTTGCTGGCTCCCACCAGGTAACGCGAGTATCACATAGTCCAGCTGTTGCGAGAATTGGTGGATAATCGAGATCACTGACATTGGTGATCGGGCAATAATTAGCGATTGTTTGATAGTCGGAAAAGCTGGCTACAGGATTACCCCACTCTGGCCACTCAGGAGGAGTGAGTGGTAAGGTTTCGTCACTCATTGTATTCAAAACATCAACAAATGGAACTTGGGCAATAAATCCGGCAAACAAGTCTGGGCGTAAATTGGCCACGGCTCCCATTAACAATCCACCAGCAGAGCCGCCTTGGGCGATAATTTTTCCTTGCTGGGTAATCCCTTGGTCAATTAGATGTTCGGCAACATTGATGAAATCGGTAAAAGAATTTTTTTTGTGTTCACGCCGGCCTTTTTCGTACCAGCTAAATCCCTTTTCTTTACCTCCACGTATATGTGCGATGGCAAAAACAAATCCACGATCAACCAAAGATAATCTGTTGCTGCTGAAACTTGCCGGAATGCTATAGCCATAAGCTCCATAGCCATAAAGAAGCACGGGTTTTGCCGTATCTGGCTGAGCATCGCGACGACTAAGTAAGGTAACCGGTATCATCTGGCCATCATTTGCCGGCGCATAAATGCGTTTCACTTCGTAATCATCGGTATTGTGACCAGAGGGTATTTGCTGTTGCTGCAAAATTTTTCGTGAATGCGAACGCATATTATAATCATAAATTTCTTGTGGCCTTGACGGACTGGATATTGCAAACCGTAAAATATCGGTATCAAATTCAAATCCACCTTCTAATCCCAGCGCATAGGCTGCATCGTCGAACTTTAAATGTTGTTCTGTGCCATTTTCTTCTTGGCGAATGATTATGCGCGGGAGTGCATTTTCGCGCTCTATACGAACATGGAATTTGGAGAATTGTTGCTGGCCAAGTATCAGTATTCCGGGGTTGTGCGGTACAAGGGTTTCTTGTTTATCACGGCATGGATCGCTGGCAGAAATTCGTATAACTTGGAAATCCTTGGCATCGTCATCATTGGTGAGTAGTGTGAATTTACCATCTAAGTGGTCTGCGCTGGCCTCAATTGCGATTCTTCGCGGCCATAAACAGTTTGGCTTGGTTTTTGTAGGCGCAAGATCGATTGTCCAAATTTCGGATGTTTGATGGTCGTTGCAGTTAATCAAAGCGTATTTGTGGTCTGAAGTTTGATCAAGTCCAAGAAAAAAACCATTATCATCTTCGGTGTATAATACTTGGTCTGTGGCTGGATCTGTTCCTAATATATGAAGGCGTACTTGTTTCGGGCGACTGTTTTCATCACGCCATATCCACAAAAGGCTAGAGCTATCCGATAACCAAACCAGATCATCTGAGGCAGTGCAAATGCCAGTGCTGCTGATTTCTGATGTCGCTAAGTCGCAGGTAAATATTTCAAAAAACTCCGAACCTTTAACATCTTCGGACCAAGCGATTTTGCTATGGTCGGGGCTGTGGGTAAACTCGCCAAGCTGGTAAAACTCGCTTTCTTTTGAGCGGCTGTTACAATCCAGTAAAATCTGTTCATTATTCAAGTCGGCTTTTTGGTCGTTAAGTGCTGGATATCGTACAAATTGCGGGTGTTCTGAACCGGATAAATATTTACTATTATAAAACCAATTACCGTCTCTTGCCGGCACCTGTTGCAATTTATCGGTCATACGACCTTTCATTTCATCGACTAATTGTTGTACCAGAATTGTTGTTCCCGCAAGCATTTTTTCTGTGTAATTATTTTCCGTTAGCAAATGCTCACGTATTTCTGTGCTCAGGGTTTTGGGGTTGCGCACGACTTCTGGCCAATTGTTGTCCCGTAGCCAGTGGTAATTGTCGGTGAAACTTTGCCCATGGCGGTGATGTAACACCGGCGACTTTCTTGCTTTCGGTGGAGTTATTTGCGGCCATTTGCCCATAGGAAATACCTTTCGCACTTTATTAAGCTAAAGCGGTGATTCTGTAGCTAGAAACTTATCGTCGAAACACCTAAGAGCAAGGACATATCTGTAAATGGCAATATCGGAATTTGAACGACCGAGGTTTGCAAGTCCTATTAAACGCCCAGATGCAGGCAAGGTTGTTGAGTTCTTTGCTGCAGGTGGCTTGTCGTTATTGTTATTGCCACTGGCTTTTATATTTGCCCCTGATGGCGATGAGGCGCGACTTGGAATGGTTGCTGTGGCTAGTTTCTGGCTGGCCTATATTATCAACGATCCGCATTTTATGGTGACGTACCAGATTTTCTATCGTGATTTTACTGCGAAGCTAACTGGCAATGGTTATAAACGACCGGAGCAAATAAGGTATTTGCTGGCCGGTGTGATTTTGCCAATATTATTACTATTATGGATCGGTGTAATTTTCGCTTTTTCCTCGTCGGCAATGGCGGCTGGCTTGATGCAGTTAATGTTTATTCTGGTTGGCTGGCATTATGTAAAGCAGGGTTATGGTGTGCTATCTGTGCTTTCTGCTCGTCGAAAGGTTTATTATTCACCTTTGGAAAGTCGCCTCATTGTTGCTCATTGTCTAATTACCTGGATTTATGCGTGGTCAATGCCAATGGCCGAGCGTTTGCCATTTGAAACCGATGGCGTTGAGCATATGGCGGTTGGCTTTGGGCAATTACCAATTGATGTAATGTTTGCTTTGTTTGTGTTGTCAGGTGTTGCTGCGATCGGCATTCTTGTTCGCAAGTTTATTTTAGCGAGGCAAATTCCACCTTTGGCTCCATTGTTTGGTTTGTTTATTACTCTTTATCTTTGGGTTGTTTGGACGAATGTGAACGAGGCTTTTAGTTATCTCATTCCGGCATTACATTCGGTGCAATATTTGTTTTTTGTTTATTTGCTGGAAAAGAACAGGGCGAGAGCAAATTTACAAAACAACCCTTCAAAACCAAAAGTGTTCCGGCAATTAGCGGTAATTGCAATTATTGCCCTGTTTATGGGTTGGGTTGGCTTTCATCTGGCACCAAATTGGCTGGATATGAATATATATTGGGACGAGGACTTATTGGGGTCGACGATATTTTTTGCCACAATTACCGGTTTTATAAACATTCATCATTTTATGATGGATAATGTCATCTGGCGCAAAGGCAATCCTGATATGGATTATTTACGGGATTAGAGCATTTGTCAGCAAAAGTGGGCACTTTTTTGTCTCGCGGCAGTGTGCTTCGCACTTGCCTGCGACGGCGCGGCGAATGGTCGCCGGCGCGCAGTCGCGCTAGTTAGTTTTTATTGTTTTGCGACCACTAAAGATAAACTCTAATTCGCGGGCTTGAAATCTAGAACACTACCGTTGACGCAATATCTTAATCCGGTTGGCTGCGGGCCATCGGTAAAGACATGCCCCATATGTGCTTTGCACTTGGCGCAATGAACCTCAACTCTTGGCATTGCTAATTTGCTGTCGGTGGTTGTTCCTAAAGCTTCTTCATTTAATGGTTGCCAAAAACTTGGCCAGCCGGATCCGCTGTCATATTTGTTTTCGCTGCTGAATAGTTCATGTCCGCAAGCAACGCATGCATAAATTCCATTACGTTTTTCATCAAGCCAAGGGCCGCTAAATGGCGGCTCTGTTGCTTGCTCTAGTGCTATATGTCTTTGTCGCTCGGTTAATTTCTTGTTGGCCATTGTTTCCTGACGAAAATGTTATTGTCTATTTTGTTGTATAGGCAGTAAAAAGTAATTCCATTATAGCAAAAGATAAGCAAATGAATAAATTACAATTATTATTGTCAGTTCTTTTGAGTTTGTTTTTAATCTTTATGGGTGTGCAAAAGTTTCTTGGCCCTAATCCAGTGTTTTCCTATCTGGCAGAAACTACTGGTTTTGAACTGTTTGAGCCGGGAATCCGGATTCTAACCGGAATAATGGAAATGATTGCTGCCTTATTATTGTTATGGCCAGCCATGCGAAAGTGTGGCGGCCTCTTAGCTGCGGCAGTCATTGGCGGTGCATTAGTATTTCATTTATCGCCGTTTCTAGGCATCAATGCGCCGGTGGCATTCGCACCGGACGGAAGCTATATAAAGAGTCCGATGCTGTTTTTTATGGCAATTGGATCGTTTATTGTATCATTGGCAATAATTTCATTGGGTCGAAAAAATATTAAGTGAGCTGTTTTTCACTGATTTGGTGACGGATAGTTAACCAAGCCTTGTTTCACTGTAGGCTGGTGAAATGATATTGAGAAACTGGGCTATGCGACCTGTTGCCGCCACTGTTATTGCTGACACACAAGATGCGACAATCGGCAGAGCACGTTCAACGCTTATAAAACGGTTGTCAGATTTAGTCTGTTTACCAGAAAGTCGGATATCACCGGTCGAGCGGCATATGGCCGGTGATCTGCTTATGGATATTTTACGCGAGGCCGAGCCGGAGTTGCGGGTAAAATGCGCAAAAAGAGTTGCGGCTCTTGGGGATGCTCCGCCGCTACTTTTGCGAATGTTGGCAATAGACAAAATAGAGATAGCGGTGGCTGTCTTGGAGGCCAGTGCTTCTATTTCCGATGCTGATCTTGTGGCAGCTTCAATGCATGGTGGTTTTCAACACCGGTTGGTAATTGCCAAACGAAAGCAGGTAAGCGAGCTATTAACCGAAGAGCTGACCTCGCATGCAGAGGCCGAAGTTGCCAAAATATTATTGCGTAATCCTGAAGCGCGGCTTTCGAATCGTTCTTTGGAAAGCCTGGTTGAATTAACCAGAGCGCATACTGATCTGTGTTCATTATTGTTGTCGAGACCAGAACTGCGGCCATCGCAAGGACTGACTTTGTTCTGGTGGGCTAATCGTGAAGATCGCAAGCGTATTTTTCTTCGATTTTCAGTTGACCGAGTACTTATGCAGGAAAGCGCAGCAGATGTGTTTGAAATGGTGGCTGCTGAAAATTGGCAAGACCCATTGGCCAGAAAAGCCATGCAGTTCATTGAGCGAAGACAGCGTAACCGGGCGGCAATTAATAAAAGCCCATATGACAGTCTTGAGGCCGCAATTGATGCCGCTGTGGTGAAAATGGATGCAAATGTTGCAGGTGAAATTTCTTACCTTAGTGGTATAAAACCGATAACAGGTGCACGAATACTTGCTGATACCGGTGGTGAGTCTGTGGCTATTTTATGCAAAGCTACCGGTTTGAAGCGCGATTATCTGGAAAAACTATGGATTGCTATGCGCAGATGTACTCCGGAGAATTTGCAAAGTGATACGGGCTTTGAACGGGTGCAATATACTTTTGATACTATGTCATCAAATAAGGCGCAAACTGTGTTACGGTATTGGAACTGGGCACTTAGTTCGTCTTTATCCAGTGATTTGCGTCGTCGTATCCGCGAGAATGATGTTGGTGATGCTGCCGGATTGAGTGTTACAGAACGCAGCGCAGCATTAGTTTTTGGCTCTCGAGTATAAATTATACTCAAAAACGACGTTTAGCATCCGAAAATGCTGGTATTCAGAATTTCCTTGATTATTATCTCTCGCCACTGATCGACTACGAGTCGGGTCACTGTTGAGGGGATTATGGGGTATAAAATTTTATTAACTGCCACATTAGCTGTGTTGTGGCTGACTCTGTCCGGGTATTTCGATAAACCGTTATTGTTGTCATTAGGCGTTCTTTCGGTGTTTATCTCTATTGGCGTTGCTTGGCGGATGCGGATACTTGATAATGAGTCTGTGCCGTATTTGCGTATGTTCGCCCTATTGCCTTATTGGGGTTGGCTTGCTGTAGAAATTGTTAAGTCCAGCATTACCATTAGCGCAGTTATCTTGCGACCGGATATGGTGCTTACTCCGCGGCTTATTCGGGTTAAAACTCTTCCTAAATCATCTTTTGGTCGAACTTTGTTTGCCAATTCCATTACATTAACTCCGGGTACTGTTAGTGTTGATCTCGATGATGATGAGATTATCGTTCATACCCTGATTAAGGAAATGACTGCTCGCGAGGACTTTGTAGAGATGGCCAGACGTTGCGCCAAGGCTGCTGGCGAGAAGGAAATATCGTTTTGATTATCGTTGTAACATTAATGATGACCATTGCTATGGCCATGATACTAGCGCGGTTATTGCGTGGGCCACAGGTCTATGACCGGGTGTTGGCGGTAAATTCATTTGGCACCAAGACCGTGTTGTTCTTGTGTTTGTTTAGTTTCTTGATCGAGAGACCTGACGGAATTGATATTGCTATACTTTATTCCTTGATGAACTTTATCGGTACCATAGCAGTATTGAAATTCTTTCGGTATCGCTCGCTGGATGTGGCCTTGTCGCAAATGGCTTTGAGCCGGGCAGTTTCAGGAGAAGACGAATGAGCGAGTGGTTGCCAGACTTGGATATGATCCGGCATATAATTGCCGGAGCGATGATGTTCACCGGTGCTGTTTTTATGTTGATCGGTTCGTTAGGCGTACTGCGCTTACCTGATTTTTATGCCAGAATTCATGCTGCCGGAATTACTGATACTTTGGCGACTATTTTGTTGCTGGGTGGAATGATGCTCTCTTCTGGCTTGACCCAAACTACGGCCAAACTGGCTTTGGTCGGGGTGTTTTTATTCCTTACATCACCAACTGCGACCCATGCTGTGGCAAATGCCGCGCACAAGGCCGGTATCAAGCCGCGTTTGGGTACTATTAAATCGCCGCACCCGCGTGATGTTGAGGGGAGCTGATTTGTTATGGAAATGAGTTTCCCAATAGATATTTTTGTGATTATCGATTTGATTTTGATCAGTATGTTGCTGGTGGTTGGAATCGCCATAGTCAGATTAAATAACTTATTTGTAATTGTCATGTTGTACGGCGTGTATTCATTGCTGGCGGCAACCTGGTTTGTCTCATTAGACGCTGTTGATGTGGCATTTACCGAAGCTGCCGTGGGCGCGGGTATTTCAACCGTGTTGATGTTGGGGGCAATGTTGCTTACCTCGCGGGAGTCCAAGCCAACGACACCTATTCGTCGGTGGACATCGTTATTGATAGTTCTTGTTACTGGCATTGCCCTGATTTATGCAACATTTGATATGCCTGCATTTGGCGATCCTAATTCACCGGCCAATAGTTATGTTGGTTTAATGTACCTAAAAGCTACTATTACCGACATTTCAGTACCAAATGTGGTAACAGCAATTTTGGCAAGCTATCGTGGTTTTGATACTTTTGGCGAAGTGGTTGTGGTCTTGACTGCCGGTCTTGGGGTGATGTTAATTTTAGGGATCGATAGTCGTCGTTCTCGTTCTGGTGAAGTCGAGAATAAGGACGCAATTGCGAAAGAAGCAAATACCAAGAACAAGCCAGAGAAAATTAATGCTTTAAACCACCATATTGTTTTGCAGGTGGTTGCTAAGATGTTGATTCCAATAATCATTTTGTACGCCCTTTATGTACATTTCCATGGTGATTATGGACCTGGTGGTGGTTTTCAGGCCGGGGTGATTTTTGCTTCCGCTATTATTTTGTATTCGCTTATTTTCGGTATGGATCAAACCAGACGGGCAATCCCGCCAAAGCTAGTGCAATTTGGCTCTGCTCTTGGGGTGTTAATTTACGGCGGTACCGGCATTATAACTATTCTTATGGGCGGCAAGTTCCTTGATTATAATATGCTGGATCAGAATGATACGATCCATGCTCAGCATATGGGTATATTGATGATTGAGGTTGGGGTTCTGGTAACAGTGGCCTCGGTAATGCTTTCAATCTATTACGGATTTGCCGGTCGTTACCGGCAATTAAAAGATCAGAACTGGTAGGTAAAAGTGGATTTTTTTGTTGGACATTTTAATTATTGGGTGATCATTACATTGATGATGACCGGGCTCTATGTGGTTATCTCAACTGGTAATCTGGTTAAGAAGCTTGTGGGTATAGGTCTGTTTCAAACATCGGTTTTTCAACTGTATATATCTTTAAGCAAGGTCAGGGGCGCGCAACCACCAATTCTGGAAAAGCTTCCAAAATATGGATCTGCTGAGAAAACCTCCCAAACAGTAACCGAGCTTACTGCAACAATTCCGCAAGTTACGGCATTAGATCCGGCCAGTGTTTATGATCCGCTTATGGGGGTGGTTTATTCTAATCCTTTGCCTCACGTGTTGATACTAACCGCGATTGTGGTCGGTGTTGCAACATTGGCTGTTGGCCTTGCACTGGTGGTGAGAATTCGTGAAGCTTATGGCACGATTGAGGAAGATGCGATTGATGAAGCCGAGTATAAAATAGAGGTCAATGCATCATGAGCTTTGAAATGTTGTTGTCAAACGCCGCGGCTTTGGTGGTGGTAGTACCCTTGCTTGGTGGTGCTATTGCCATGTTGCTTGGATCTAGCCGGCTGGCTTGGAGTTGGTCGTTAATCTGTGCATTGGTGACGTTTTCATTGGCGCTGGTTTTGTTGGCTGGCGTTCTTGGCGGGCAAAACATTTCCTATGAGATGGGTGCTTGGGTCTCTCCGTTGGGCATTTTGTTTGAAATAGATGCTTTGAATGTTTTACTTATCACCTTGGTTTCTGCGATGGGTCTCTTGGCTTTACTTTACGGGTTGCCAACTATTGATCAGGAAGTAGACCGGCATCAGCATGCGATGTTTTTTGGAACTTTTCTGATTTGTGTCGCTGGCTTGATCGGCGTTTCGATAACTGGTGATGCCTTTAATGTGTTTGTGTTTCTCGAAGTGTCGTCGATCTCGACCTATGTATTGGTGGCAATGGGCTCAAAACAGAACCGGCAGGCTTTGACTGCCAGTTTTAATTATTTGATTCTGGGTACTATCGGTGCGACGTTCTTTGTTATCGGCGTTGGCCTTTTATATATGGCAACCGGTACGTTGAACATGGCCGATATATCCAGAGTGCTGGCTGAAACCGGTAGCGATCGCGTGGTGCGGGCGGCCTTTGCCTTTATTGTTATCGGGCTTGGTTTGAAAACCGCCATGTTCCCGCTACACACATGGCTACCAAATGCCTATGCCTTTTCACCGTCAATGATCGGTGTGTTCTTGGCGTCAACCGCGACCAAAGTTGCGCTTTATATGTTGATCCGGTTTTTGTATTCGGTATTTTCTGCTGGACAGTCATTTGAAACAGCAATGTTTGATTATGTTCTGGCTCCGATGGCTGTAACAGCGATGATAGTTTGTTCGGTGCAAGCTAGTTTCCAATCTGATGTGCGTCGGTTGCTGGCATATTCTTCGGTGGCGCAAATTGGCTATATGTTGCTTGGTCTGTCCATGGGAACGGTTGCCGGTCTGGCGGCGGCACTAATTCATTTATTTAATCACGCACTGATGAAGGGTGCTTTGTTTATGGCGGTGGGTATTGCCGGGCTTGGGCTAGGGGTTGTGCGGATAAGTGAAATGCGCGGTCTTGGTAAAACCATGCCGTTAACTGCTGCCGGGTTATCAATTGCCGGCCTGTCATTGATGGGCGTACCGTTGACTGCGGGATTTATAAGTAAGTATTATTTGGTTATTGCCGCGCTGGAGCGTGGCTGGTGGTGGGCTGTAGTGGCAATCGTGGTTAGTTCGGTTTTGGCAATTTTCTATGTTGGCCGGATGATCGAAGTTATGTACTTGCAAGAACCGCCAAAAACCACAGATGATGCCGCCGTAACTGTTCGTTCGCCGATTTTACCGTTAATTGCACTTTATGTGTTGGTAATTGCCAATGTCTGGTTCTTCTTTGATCCCTCATTACCAATGGGTCTGGCTAATACCGCTGCTAACGAGCTTATCGGCGGGGGCGGGTCATGAACTGGACACCTGAAATAGGACTGGCACTATTATTGCTCATTCCGGCGCTTGGTTGCGTTGGTATATTGATGTCCGGTAAATCACCGAATATTCGTGATGCTGTTAATCTGGTTATGGGTGCAACATTGCTGGCCAATGTGGTCGCCTTGGTGATTGCAGTTGGCGAAGGCGCAAGGCCAACGTGGTTACTAGTCGATATCGGTGGCGGTCTTGATATATCATTTACGCTAGAGCCATTGGGCGCATTGTTTGCGGCGCTGGCCAGTGGGTTGTTCTTGCTCAACACGATCTATGGCATTGGTTATATGCGTGGCAATAATGCCAAAGACCAAACACGGTTTTTCGCATTTTTTGCTGTGGCTATTGCCGCAACCATGGGAGTGGCTGCATCGGGTAATATGCTTACCTTGTTTATATTTTACGAGATTTTGACCTTGTCTACTTTTCCGCTGGTTACTCATAATGGTGACGAAAAAGCGCGTCGTGGTGGACGGATTTACCTTGGAATTTTAATGGCGACCAGTATTGGCCTGTTATTACCGGCGGTGATTATCACACAGGTTTTTGCCGGCTCCACCGAATTTGTTGCCGGTGGTTTGCTTGGCGGTCATTTATCCGAATTTCTTATTGGTTTGCTATTGGTGCTTTATACTTTTGGTATTGCCAAAGCCGCACTGATCCCGGTGCATATGTGGTTACCCAATGCCATGGTTGCGCCAACTCCGGTTAGTGCTTTCTTGCATGCGGTTGCGGTGGTCAAGGCCGGCGTATTCACCATGGTAAAAATGGTTGTTTATTTGTTTGGCATAGATGTGGTTCGCGAATCTGCGGTGTCTCACTGGTTGGCGATATTGGCTGCGATCACTATTGTTATTGGTTCGGTCATTGCAATGACCAAGGATAATTTAAAAGCCAGACTTGCATGGTCAACTATCGGGCAATTATCTTATGTTACCTTGGGGGTGATGATAGCGACTCCGTTAGCCATATTAGGTGCGGCTTTGCAAATCGTCATGCATGCCTTTGGCAAGATCACTTTGTTCATGTGTGCCGGCGCTATTTACAGCGCTAACAAGACTGTGAATATTTCGAAAATGAACGGTATGGCCAAAGCTATGCCATGGGTGTTTGTGGCATTTTTTGTTGCTTCTTTGTCAATTATTGGCCTGCCGCCATTTGCTGGTGTTTGGCCAAAGTTATTATTGTTTATGGGTATGACAGAGCCGGCTGATCGCTGGCTAGTAATTGCGTTGATCCTGTCCTCCTTGCTGAATATCGTTTATTTGTTACCGGTCTCCGTGAACGCTTTCATGAAAAAACCGGATGTGGAGCCTGATAGTGAGGTTGCGCTGGAAAAGCCGCCGATATTAACGGTGGTGCCACCGGTTTTGACCGCTATTTCGGTGCTGGTGTTGTTTTTTATGGCTGAACCGATAATGGAATATTTGCGTCCAATATTCGAAGGAGGCAGCTAATGGCAAAAGCACTAAAAAAGGCAAACAAAGCCGATAGTAAAACTAAAGCCAAGGCAACTGCCAAAAAGACCAAACCGGTTGATGATGGTATTCACCCTGCGGCAAGGCCGTTTTTGTGGTTAGGCTCTCACTGGTTTCAACGAAGTTTTATGTGGGGGATCGGGTTTCTTGTGCTGATCTTTGTAGGTCTTGATCTGTTTCGGGATCTTTATGGGCATTTTGCCTGGCAAAAAGTCATTGGCGCCAAGGCTATCTTTGGTTTTGTAGCTTTTACCTTTGCTGTATTGATGGGGTGGCCATTACGCAAGTTAACCGGCCGCAAAGACGATTATTATGAAGATGGAGAGCCAGATGATTGAGCTTCTGGCCATGCCGGTAAATCCGGCATTTGCACTTATTTTAGCCGGCATATTGATGGCGTTTATTCCCGATTGGCGGATACGTAAATTTATTGCGTTATCTGCGCCGGTGCTGGCTCTGTGGTTGTGGCTACAGGTAAGTGTTTTCGGTAGTTATGGCGGTATTCATATTGCCGCTATCGGCCTTGATCTGGAGCCGTTTCGATTTGACGGCTTATCGCGGATATGGGCGTTAATTTTCATAATAGCTGCATTTATCAACGCGATTTACTCCTTACATGAACGAGACCGAGTGCAAGATGCAATGGCTGCTATCTATGGCGGCTCGGCCATGGGCGCGGTATTTGCGGGTGATATGTTAAGCCTGTTTGTGTTTTGGGAATTGACGGCGATTACTTCGGTG